>DATAVF010000280.1:0-8942 GCA_036267835.1 Caulobacteraceae bacterium
GAGCTGGACGAGGCCACCGAGGGACAGGAAGCCGGGTTGCTGTCGGCCACCTTCATCGTGCGAGGGCGCTTCGCCTACGGCCTGTTAGCCGCCGAGCGCGGGGTGCACCGGCTCGTCCGCATGTCCCCGTTCGACTCGCAGAAGCGCCGGCAGACCAGCTTTGCCTCGCTCGACGTCACGCCGTTTCTCGAGGATGTCTCGAGCGAGGTGGAGATCGACGAGAAGGATCTCCGCATCGACACCTATCGCTCGTCGGGAGCGGGTGGGCAGCACGTGAACAAGACCGACTCGGCCGTGCGCCTGACCCACATCCCCACCGGCGTGGCCGTCGCCTGCCAGGCCGGCCGCTCCCAGCACCAGAATCGCGATGAAGCCTGGAAGATGCTGCGCGCGCGGCTCTACGAGCTCGAGCTGCAAAAGCGGGAAGCCGCCGCCCAGGCGATCGAGGACCAGAAGACCGACATCGGCTGGGGCCACCAGATCCGGTCTTACGTCCTGCAGCCCTACCAGCTGGTCAAGGACCTGCGCACAGACGTCGAGACGTCCGACACATCAGGCGTGCTCGACGGCGACCTCGACCCCTTCATGGCCGCCTCCTTGGCGCAGAAGGTGGGGGCGACGCGGGAGCCCTAAGGCTTCAGTCGCCTTCCTCGGCGACCGGTTGCTTCAACACCGCCAGCACCGCGGCGAGCGCGCAGCCGGCGACGATGCCGCTGGTCAGGTCGCGCAGCAAGGTGACGCCGAAGGTTGCGAGCAGCACGAGGGCGGTGCGCCAGCCGCGCAGCAGGCGCACGAACTCGACCTTCTCGGCCATGTTCCAGCAGACCACCAGCAGCACCCCGGCAAGCGCCGCCAGCGGGATGTACTTCGCCAGCGGCGCCGCGATCAGCATGAAGACGAGCAGGAAGACTGCGTGCAGGATGCCGGCCATCGGGCTCCGCGCGCCGGCCCTGACATTGGTCGCTGTCCGCGCGATCGTGCCAGTAACGCAGATGCCGCCGAAGAGGCTGGAGGCCACGTTGGCCACGCCTTGCGCGACCAGCTCCATATTGGAGCGGTGCTTGCGGCCGGTCATGCCGTCGGCGACCTTGGCCGAGAGCAGGCTCTCCACCGATCCCAGCAGGGCGAACGAGGCTGCCGCGGGCAGCACGCGCAGCACGAGGTCCGGCGACAGCGAGGGCAGGGCGGGCGTCGGCAGGCCGCCGGGGATGCCGCCGAAGCGGCTGCCGATGGTGGCGACCGGCAGGTGCAGCAGCGCCGCTGCGCACGAGGCGACGGCGACGGCGATCAGCATGCCGGGCCAGGCGGGTCGCCAGCGCCGCAAGGCGAAGATCACAGTCGCGACCGCGAGGCCGGTCGCCAGCGCAACAGGGCTCAAGGAGCCCAGCGCGGCGCTCAGAGCCACGACCTTCGGGACCAGCGCGCCGGGCTCCGCGCCGGCCAGGGAGAGCCCACCGAGGTCCTTCAGCTGGCTCGCCAGGATGGTGACCGCGATGGCGCAGGTGAACCCGACCGTCACCGCATGCGGAATGTGGCGGATCAGGCTGCCCAGCCGCAGCACACCGAGCACCGCCAGCATCAGGCCGGAGAGCAGCACCGCCGTCATCAGCCCGGCCACGCCGAACTGCGCCGCCGTGGCGGCGACGAGCACGATGAAGGCGCCCGCTGGTCCGCCGATCTGATAACGGCTGCCGCCGAGCCCTGACACCAGCGCGCCGCCGACGATGGCGGTGTAGAGCCCCCGCTCCGGCGTCACGCCGGACGCCACCGCGATCGCCATGGAGAGCGGCAGGGCGACGACCGCGACCGTCAGCCCCGCCAGCACGTCGGCCCGCAGCTTACCCAGCCCGTAGCCTTCGCCGAACGTGGTCGCCAGCTTCGGCCGGAGCAGGTGGGCGGTGGCTGTGCCGTCCGGCATGGGATGCGGTCCGAGAGATTCGACACACCTTAGCTGCTTCGCGAGCGTGAGTGTGGGTTCCCTGTCGAGGCGCGCCGTGGCTTAGGGACGCGGGCGCCCGCGCCGCCTCATTCCGCGGCTGGTCGGCAATTTAGGAAAGTAGTAGCTTTCGAAAATGACTGACGCCGTGGCCCCGACTTCCAGCTGGCGCGATCTCGTGGCTGAGGGGCGCGGGGCGCAGGTGGCGTTGATCGCGCTGGGGGTCTGGCTGAACGCGGCCGACTCGCTGGTCACCTCGACCATCATGCCGACGGTCAGCCGCGACCTTGGCGGCTATGCGTATTTCAGCTGGGCGACCGCCGCCTACATGGTGGGCGCGATCCTGTCCGGCGCGACGGCGGCCCGGTTTTCCGGCCGCTTCGGGCTGCGGCGGGCGATGATCGCGGCGGGCGCGGTGACGGCGATTGGCTGCGCGGTCAGCGCCGTGGCGCCGGGCATGATCCAGCTGGTGGTCGGGCGCTGGGTGCAGGGGTTGGGCGCGGGCTGGATCGTCGGCGCCTGCTATGCGGCGATCGGCGCGATGTTCCCGGCGCGGCACCTGGCGCGCATCTTCGGGGTGATGACCAGCATCTGGGGCGTGGCCACGGTGCTGGGGCCGCTGGTCGGCGCCGCCTTCGCCGAGGGGCATCAGTGGCGCACCCTGTTCTGGTTCTTCGGCGTGCAGTGCCTGGCCTTCATGGTCGCGGCCCGCTGGCTGCTGCCGCGTGACGGGCCCTCGACCGACCATCCGACGCCCTGGGCCCAGCTTGGCCTTGTGCTGGCCGGCGTCGGGCTGATCGGCGCGGCGGACCTGACCACCAGCGTGGTGGCGGCCGGCGGGCTCTGCCTCGTCAGCCTCGGCTTCTTCATCGCGGCGGCGCGGCTGAAGGCCGGCGAGCACGGCCTCTTTCCCGCCCAGGCGGGCGACCTCACCAGCGTCATCGGCATGGCCTACCTGGCCTATTTCGCCCTGACCGCGGCGGCCATGTGCTTCAGCGTCTACGCGCCGGCGCTGCTGCAGAAGCTCTACGGGCTCTCGCCGATGGCCGCCGGCTACGCCGCGGGCCTCGAGGCGGTCGGCTGGACCGTGGCGGCGCTCGGGGTGTCGCACCTCTCCGAGCGCTGGCATCCCCCCATCATCCGCGCCGGCGGCGTCGCGATCGTGGTCTCGCTGGCCGCGCTCACCCTGGCGATGCGCTGGGGTCCGCTCTGGGCGATCCTGGCGGCGTCGACGCTGCTGGGCGCGGGCTTCGGCCTGACGTCCGGCTTCACCAGCCGGCGGGTGATCTTCGCGGCCAGCGAGGCCGAGCGCGAAGTCGCCTCGGCCGGCATCAACAGCGTGCGCCAGGTCGGCAACGCCGCCGGGGCGTGCCTCGCCGGCATCATCGCCAACCTGCTGGGCATGGCGGCCGGCGTTACCCTGCCGGCCGCGCAAGCCTCGGCGGTGTGGCTGTTCGCGCTTTCAACGCCCGTTGCCTTGGTGGGCGCTGTAGCCTGCTGGATCGTGGCGTCAGCGCCCCTGGACGAGGCCTGATCGAGCCCTACGCCTGCCCGGCGGGGGGCGAGCTCGGGGTGAGCGGCGGCGCGGCGGCGGGGGTTTCGCGGGCGGCCGGCGCCGGGGTAGGCGCGGGCTTGGCGGGTGCGGCGGCGGGGCGCTGCAGGCGCAGGCTGCGGCCCTGGAAGAAGGCCCCGGTTTCCATCGCCAGCTGCTCGTGGGTGATGTCGCCGTCGACGTGGCAGGCGCCGTAGAGCCGCACCTGCTTGGCGGTGATCGAGCCGGAGACCCGGCCGCGCACCTCGACCGCCTCGGCGTAGACGCCGCCCTCGATCTGGCCGCCGTCGCCGACGGTCACGTGCTCGACCCGCACGTCACCCTTGATGGTGCCGTCGACGAGGATCTCGCCGCCGCCCGAGATGTCGCCCTCGAACAGCATGTCGGCGCCGATGGTGGAGATGCCGCGCTGGGCGGGGCGCGGCGCGGGGCGTGCCGGCTCGGGCTGCGGGGTTGGCGCAGACGACATCTGCGGTGCGGGGGTGGGCGTTGGCGTCGCGGGCGTCGCCGGGGTCGCGGGTTGCGGGGGGTTAGAACCTGATTTGCTGAACATCTTCGCCGGCCTTCAAAAAACGGAGGGGGTTCTGAACTTTGCCGTCCACCCACACTTCGTAGTGCAGGTGCGTGCCGGTGGAGCGGCCGGTGGATCCCATCGCCCCCACCCGCTGGCCGACAGCCACATGCTGGCCGACGGTCACCGAGATGGCGGAGAGGTGGGCATAACGGGTCTTGAAGCCGTGGCCGTGATCGACCTCGACCACATTGCCGTAGCCGTTGCGCACGCCGGTGAACGACACGGTTCCCGGCGCGGTGACGTAGATCGGCGTGCCGTACGCGCCGGCGAAATCCTGCCCCGGATGATAGGCCGGGCGGCCGGTGAACGGGTCGGAGCGCACGCCGAAGCCGCTGGTCTCGCGCGTCCCGACAGTCGGCGCGGCGAGCGGCAGCGACTGCTCGGAGCTCTGCAGGTTCTGCATTTCGGAGAGGTCGACGACGGCGGTCTGCAGGCGCCCGGCGAAATCCTCGTCGACGTCGAGCACGGCGGCCAGCGCCCGGGGATCGCCGCCCTCGATCAGCGGGCCGCCGGAGCCGTCGTTGGCGCCCGAGTAGGCGGCCGGGTCGAGGCCGGCGAGGCGGAAGGCGAGGCGCAGGCGGTCGGCGCGGTTCTTGGCGAAGGTCTCGGCGGCGTCGATCAGCCGGTTCTGGTCCTGCTCGACCGAGGCGATGCGCTCCTGCGGCGTCGCCTGGGCCGGGGTTTGCACGGCCAGCGCCGGCAGCAGCGCCTGGGCGGCGCCCGGCGCGCCCTTCAGGTCGGTGAGCAGCAGGGCCAGCGCCGCGTGGCGCTTCTCCACCGTGCTCGCCAGTTCCTGGTACGAGCCGCCCGTCGAGTTCAGCTCTGCGACGGCGCTGTTGAGGCGGGCGTCGCGGTCGGCGATCCAGCGCTCGTAGCGGGCCTCGGTCCTGGCCACTTCCTGGTCGGCCTTGTTGGGCGTGACGAAGGCGACCAGCATCGCGGCCGTGGAGACGCCCATCCAGAGACCGCAGGCCGCAATCCCGCCGGCCATCAGCAACTGGCGCTCGGTGGTGAGCACGAAGCCGCGCATCTCGCCGCCCGAGCGCAGGTAGAGATGACGTTCCGGGAACAGCTCTTCGAGCCAACGGGCGAGGCGCGCAAAGCGTTTAAGGCTCATGGCTTCCGGGGCCCCGCGAAAGTCCGATGGCTGGCGATATGCCCTCAACTAGGGAGGATGCGCAACCCATGTTTCCGGGCTTTCGGGTCAAGCCGCCCGTTGCCGTAATTCCAACACAAGATCGCCCCGATCCGAACTCCGCCCGCGTCGGGAGCGAACAAGCAAACGCCATCCGGGCGCAAGTATAACCAGGTATTTGCCGAATCTGCTCTGCCCACGAACATCTGGCCTGGGCTCTGGCCAACGCGGCGCCGCGCCGCACCCTGCCAGCGCGACTCTCGTCAAGCGCCGGCCAATGCCTTGGCTTCGGCCAGCACTTCGGCCACATGCCCCGGCACCTTCACCTTGCGCCAGACCCGACGAATGACGCCCGCCTTGTCGATCAGGTAGGTGGACCGGTCGATGCCCATGTACTTGCGCCCGTACATGCTTTTCTCGACCCAGGCGCCGTAGCGCTCGACCATGTCGTCGTCCTTGGCCGAACCCAGCTGGACCTTCAGATCGTACTTGGCCCGGAACTTCCCATGGCTGGCCGCCGAGTCCTTCGACACCCCCACCACCACCGCGCCCGCCTTGGCGAAGTCATCCGCCGCCGCGGTGAACCCTTGCGCCTCGGCGGTGCACCCCGAGGTGTCGTCCTTGGGGTAGAAGTACAGCACCACCGTCTTGCCCTTGAGCCCGGCCAGCGAGACGCGGCCATCATCGGACGGCAGATCGAATTCGGGCGCGGCGTCGCCGGCGGAGAGGGGCATGGAGGGGCTCCGTGTGGTGGCAGCGCTGTACAAGGCGGGAGCGGCGAGCGCTAGACGCCTGCGCGTGGCACGGAGTCGTTCCACGGGTCGAGAACCGGCGCCCCGGCTCGATCGAAATCACGGCGGTCGCGGGTCACGACGGTTAGCCCGTGGTGAAGCGCAGTAGCAGCGATGATGAGGTCCGGCTGGGAATAGGTATGACCAACCCTCCGGCCCGCCTCCACAAGCAGCCGCCACTTGAACATCACGTCTTCGCTGATCGGCAAGACGCGGCGCTCGAACATTGGCCGCACGCCGTGGGCGAGCCAGTCATGCAATTGGGCGCGCCTGCCTGCGTCCTCCAACAACTCAATGCCGAATCGGATCTCCGCAAAGGTCACAGTGCTTATGAAGAGCGACTCAAGCGGCTCGCCGGCGATGAAGTCCACGACCCTCTGCTCCGGCCGTTGCCGGCGCAGTTCTGAAAGCACGTTGGTATCGAGCAGCCATCGGGTCACAGGGCGACGTCACGGACCGGCATCGGTGCACGCGGCGGCTCGATCTCCGCGTCCCGATGGGGCGAGGCTTGCAGCGCGGCCACCAGAAGGGCCCCGGAATCTTCGCCGTTGAGGCGCCGGAATTCCTCCGCCGCGATGACCACCACCTCATCGCGACCGTGCACCGTGACGTGCTGAGGCCCCTCGCTGCGCACCCGTCGAATGAGTTCGCTGAAGCGCGCTTTTGCTTCTTGGAGGCGCCAATGCCCGGGCGGGGTGGCCGTTTTTGGCGCGGAAGGAGAGCGGCGGCCAGGAAAACTAGTCATAACGACTAGATTAGCTCAAGCCGCTGCTTCCACAAGTGGCTGGGGCTCACACCACCTTCACCAGCACGATCTTCTTGCGCCCCGCCGCCAGTTTCACCACGCCGTCGGCGTTCAGATCTCGAACGGTCAGCAGCCGCTGCGCGTCCGTCTCGGCCGCGTCGTTCACCCGCAGACCGCCGCCCTGCGCCAACCGCCGCGCCTCGGAACGCGACGAAGCAAGGCCCGCATCCGCCGCGACTGCCGACAGCGCGATCCCGGCGTCGAAGTCGGCGCGCGAGACCTCGTAGGTCGGTAGGTCATCGGATAGCCGGCCCTCCTCGAACGCCGCCCGCGAAGCCGCCGCCGCCGAGGCAGCGGCGTCGGCGCCGTGCGCCATGGTGGTGGCCTCGTTCGCCAGCACCTTCTTGGCGTCGTTGATCTCGGCCCCGCCCAGGGCCGCCAGCCGGGCGATCTCGTCCAGCGGCAGCTCGGTGAAGAGCTTCAGGAAGCGGCCGACGTCGGCGTCCTCGGTGTTGCGCCACATCTGCCAGTAGTCGTAGGGCGACAGCCGGTCGGCGTTCAGCCACACCGCGCCGCCGACGCTCTTGCCCATCTTCTCGCCGGACGCGGTGGCCAGCAGCTGCGTGGTCAGGGCGAAGGCGTGGCGCTGGTCCATCCGCCGGTTGAGTTCGACGCCGTTGATGATGTTGCCCCACTGGTCGGAGCCGCCCATCTGCAACGTGCAGCCGAAACGTCGGCCGAGCTCCACGAAGTCGGTCGCCTGCATCAGCATGTAGTTGAACTCGAGGAACGACATCGGCTGCTCGCGCTCCAGCCGCAGCTTCACCGAGTCGAACGCCAGCATGCGGTTGACGGTGAAGTGCACCCCGTAGTCGCGCAGGAACTCGACGTAGCCGAGCTGCTCCAGCCAGTCGGCATTGTTGACCATCACCGCATCGGTGGGCCCGTCGCCGAAGCTCAGAAACTTCTCGAACACACCCTTGATGCCGGCCATGTTGGCGTTGATCACCGCGTCGGTCAGCAGCGGGCGCTGCTGGTCCTTGTCGGTGGGATCCCCGACCTTGGTGGTGCCGCCGCCCATCAGGGCGATGGGCTTGTGGCCGGTCTTCTGCAGCCAGCGCAGCATCATGATCGAGATCAGGCTGCCGATGTGCAGCGAGTTGGCCGTGCAGTCGTAGCCGACGTAAGCCGTCACGACGCCGGCGCGCAGGGCCGCGTCGAGCGCCTCCGGCTCACTGATCTGGTGCAGGTAGCCGCGTTCCTGCATCACCTGCAGGAAGTCGGATTTCGGCTTGAACTCGGGTTCGGCAGACATGGCAGGCGGCTCCTTGGGTGGGCCGGAGACCGTCTCTTGGCTAGAGCCCGACGCCGACCTTGGTGGCGGCTGGGCGTGAGTGACCGGCCGCTCGCTAGTTGGGCGAGCGGTAGTAGCGGCTGCGAAGGCGGGCGCTGGCGATCATGGGGGCGCTGGCTACAGCGCTCCAGGCGTGGCAGTCAAGGGCGATGCGCGTTCTCGGCTTCATGACCGGCACCTCGCTCGACGCCGTCGACATGGCGGTGCTGGAGACCGACGGCGAGGAAATCACCGCCCTCGGCCCCGCCGGCGAGAAGAAGCTCGATCCGGCCGTGCGCGGCCTGCTGGAGCGCGCGATCCGCGACGCGCTGAAGCTGAAGGCCGGCGATCCGACCCCCGCCAGCTTCGCCCCGGCCGCCGCCGCCATCGCCGCCGAGCATGTGGCGGCTGGCGAGGCCTTCATGCTGGAGCACCGGCTGTTGCCGGAGGATCTCGACGTGATCGGCCTGCAGGGCCAGACCGTGCTGCACGCGCCGCCCGGCCCCGATAGGCCCGAGGGCCGCACCATCCAGCTGATCGACGCCCACGCGGTGGCGGAGGGACTGGGCGTGCCGACCGTCTACGACCTGCGCTCCGACGATGTGGCTGCGGGCGGGCATGGGGCGCCGCTGGCCCCCGTCTACCATGCGGCGCTGGTGCGCTATTCGGGCCTGCACACGCCGACCGCGGTGCTCAACCTCGGCGGCGTCGCCAACGTCACCCTGGTCCGCGCCAACGGCGAGCTCGAGGCGTTCGACACCGGCCCCGCCAACGGCATGCTCGACCTGCTGGTCCAGGACCGCACCGACCGGCGTTTCGACGAAGGGGGCGCGCTTGCCCGGGCGGGCCGCGTGCAGGACCGCATCCTCAATGCCT
>DATAVF010000281.1:0-22961 GCA_036267835.1 Caulobacteraceae bacterium
CCCTCCCCCTTGCGGGGAGGGGTTGGGGGTGGGGGTGCTAGCGCCGCGGCCGCCAATATGGCCTCGACAGCTGCTTCGTTGGTCGCCTGCGCGTTGGCAAGCCTAAGTACGCGATAGCCTCGCCCGACGAGCCACGCCTCCCGCTCGGCGTCCCTCGCAGCGACGGCGTCGAGGGTGTGGATGCCGCCGTCGACCTCGACGATCAGGCGCCGGCTATGGCAAACGAAATCAACGATGTAGGGGCCGATCGGGGCCTGCCGGCGGAAGTGGAATCCCTCCAGCCGGCGAATTTGCTTCCAGAGTTCGCGCTCCGCGTGGGTGACGTCACGCCTCAGCCGCCGCGCGGTGTTCTCCGCTCGCTCGCTGGTTTGAATTGCTCCTGGCGTTCGTGCTGGCACCCCCACCCCCGACCCCTCCCCGCAAGGGGGAGGGGAGTTTTAATCAGAGACCCAGCACCATCTTCGCGATGATGTTGCGCTGGATCTCGTTGGAGCCGCCGTAGATCGAGGTCTTGCGGGTGTTGAAGTAGTGGCCGGCCGTGCCGCGGGCGTCGAAGGGGCCGATGGCGGCTGCGTTGTGCGGCAGACCCAGCAGGTGCGGGGCGCCGTAGTGGCCGGCGGCTTCGAGGGCCAGCTCGGTCAGGCGCTGCTGGATCTCGGTGCCCTTGATCTTCAGGATCGAGGACTCCGGCCCCGGCCCCTCGCCCGAGCTTTCGCCGGCCAGGGTGCGCAGTTCGGTGAACTCCAGCGCGGTGAGGTCGATCTCCAGCTCCGCCACCTTGCGGCGGAAGAAGGCGTCCTCGAGCAGCGGCCCGCCGATGTCGCTGCGCTCGGTGGTCGCCATCTCGCGCAGCCGCTCCAGGCTGCGCTTGGAGCGAGCCACGCCGGCGATGCCGCTGCGTTCGTGCTGCAGCAGCGCCTTGGCGCAGGTCCAGCCCTTGTTCTCCTCGTAGATGCGGTTCTCGACCGGCACCTTGACGTTGTCGAGGAAGACGTCGTTGACCTCGTGCCCGCCCTCCAGGGTGATGATCGGGCGCACCGTGATGCCGGGCGTCGTCATGTCGATCAGCAGGAAGCTGATCCCGGCCTGCGGCTTGGAGTTGGGATCGGTGCGGACCAGGAAGAAGCCCCAGTCGGCGTATTGCGCCAAGGTGGTCCAGGTCTTCTGGCCGTTGACCAGGTAGTATTCCTTGCCGTCGTCGCCGGTGATGCGCTCGGCCTTGGTCTTCAGCGACGCCAGGTCAGAGCCCGCGCCCGGCTCGGAGTAGCCCTGGCACCACCAGGTGACGCCATTATAGATGTCCGGCAGGAAGCGCTCACGCTGCTCTTCCGTGCCGAAGGTGTAGAGCACCGGGGCCAGCATGCTGAGGCCGAAGGGCGGGATCGCCAGCACGTCGGCGCGCGCCTGCTCCTCGGACCAGATGTACTTCTGCGTCGGCGTCCAGTCGGTCCCGCCGTACTTCTTCGGCCACGACGGCGCCGCCCAACCCTTCTTGGCCAGGATCTTCTGCCAGCCGAGGGTATCGTCCTTGCCCATCGGCTCGTCGCGCGCCTGCTTTTCGCGAAGCTCGGCGGGGTAGGCTTCAGCCAGGAAGGCTCGCACTTCTTCGCGGAAGGCGACATCTTCGGGTGAAAAATCCAGGTCCATCCACGACTCCCCGCGACCCGAGGCGGGCCGTGCGTGTTGTTTGAAGACGTACATAGGAGAAGGCGCGGCCGTGGTCGAGGCGCAGAGCTTGCCAGCGAAGACCCAGGCCCTGGATAACCGGGCCCGGATGGTCCGGATCCTCACCTACAACGTGCACCGCTGCGTCGGGGTCGACCGCAAGCTGGATGTGGGCCGCGTGGCGGCGGTGATCGCGGCGCAGGAGCCCGACATCGTGGCGCTGCAGGAGCTGGATGTGGGCCGCGCCCGCACCGGCGGCGTCGACCAGGCCCACGAGATCGCCCGGCGCCTCGGCATGACCTCGCACTTCAACGCCGCGCTGCGGGTCGAGGAGGAGCAGTACGGCGACGCCATCCTGACCGACCTGCCCGAGCGCCTGGTCAAGGCCGGGCCGCTGCCCACCCATCCGCGCCTCAAGCTGCTGGAGCCGCGCGGGGCGGTCTGGGTGGCGCTGCGGGTCGGTGGCGCCGAGCTGCACGTGATTGCCACCCACCTCGGTCTCGTGCCCCGCGAGCAGCGGCTGCAGGCCGCCGCCCTGGCCGGCGCCGACTGGGTCGGCGCGGCGCCGCCCGGCGCGCCGATGATCGTGCTGGGCGACATGAACGCCGCGCCCCGAACGGTCGTCTACCGCACCTTCGCCGCCCACCTGACCGAGGCGCGGCGCTCGGTGCGGGCGACGCGGCTGACGCCGACCTTCCCCTCGACCTTCCCGGTGCTGCCGATCGACCACGTGTTCGTCAGCCGCGCGATCGAGGTGAAGCGGGTCAGGACGCCGCTCGATCAGCTGTCGCGGCTGGCCTCGGATCACCTGCCGCTGGTGGTGGACTTCCGGCTGCGCGCGCCGCCAGCGTCTGCCTGAGCGCCCTCGCCTCAGCCACCAGCGTCTTGCGCCGCTGTGCCGGTCGCCAGCTGTTGCCGACCTCGGACGGGTCGCCGATGTGGAACTCGGCCACCCATTCGCCGAAGAGGCCTAGCCGCCGCGCTTCCAGCGGCCGCAGCCGGGCGCCGCCGTCGAGCGCCCACAGCCCTTCGCCCAGGCTGCCGGTGAGCCGCCGCATCTCAGCCACCTCGTCCGCGCCCCGGCCCAGCCAGTGCCCGGCCAGCCGATCGCGAAAGCCGCCCAGCGCGGCGCGCTCGGCCGGCGTCTGCGCCTCCAGGGCCACCTCGCACTCAGTGTCGAAGCCGTGCGAGCGGTTGTTGAGGTTGGCCGAGCTGATCCGGACCAGCCTGTCGTCGACGATCATGACCTTGGCGTGGGCGATGATCGGCTTGCCACCCCGGGTGAAGGGCGCCAGGGCGTGGAAGCGGCGGAAGATGTCGCCCGACTTCAGCCGCCAGAGCGCGGTGGAACGGGCGCGGTCCATGGTCAGCCGGTCGAAGTAGCTGGGGCTGCGGTCGGTGCAGATCAGCACCACCTCCGGCCCGTCCGGCTCGGCGAGGCGCGCGGCGAGCGCCTCAACCGCGAGCGGCCAGGTGAAGTACTGGTTCTCCAGGTAGATCAGCCGCTCGGCCCCGGCGATGGCCTCCAGCGTCAGCTCGGCGATCTCCCGCGCCCCCGGCTCGTCCCGCCAGGCCGGCAGGGTGCGGGCGACACCGATGCGCCCGCAGTCGAGTTCGGGCCCGAACCCCGCCGGCCACTGTGGCGGCGCCGGCGGCGGGGCCTCGCCGATGTCGCCCACGGCGATCCGCCACCGGGCGCGGAAAAGGTCCCCCAGCGCGGCGGCGGCGGGACCGTCGACCATGGCCATCACCTCGTGCCGCGGCCCGTGGCGCCCGCCGCCGGGACCGGCGCGGCGCGGGGCGTCATCGAGGTGCTCGGGCGTATCCCAGCGGTCGCCGGCCAGATCGGCGCCGCCGACGAAGGCCAGGGCGTCGTCGATGACGATCACCTTCTGGTGGTGGCAGGCGCCCAGCGGCACCTCGGCGTCGAGCTCGAAGCGCACCCGCGTGCCGCGGAAGCGGGCCTTGGCGCGGTGCGGGAAGAACCCCTGGGTGGCGCTGATCGGCAGGGCCGACTGCCAGGCCAGCAGCCGCACGTCGAGGCCGGGCTGGCGCGCCGCCAGATCGATCAGCAGCTGGCCGATCTGGCCGCCGTCCTCGGAGAGCCGGGTGCGTGGATCGAAGCTCCAGCCCAGCAGGTGGATCGAGCGGCGGGCGGCGCGCAGGGCGCCGTCGAGCGCGCGGAAATAGTTCTGCCCGTCGATGAGGAAGCGGGCGCGGCCGGCTTGCGCGGGCCGCCAGCAGGTTTCACCTGCCCGCAAAAGGCCCATGCCGCGACGCCGCTCCCTTCGTTTCCGCCCGACAAGGTAAAGCCTCTGGCTCCCGAGGCGTTCCTTTTTTCGGACGAAGCGAGCGGCGCCGCGGAAACCGGCTAGCGCAGGGAGCTCGGCGTTCCTTGCGAGGCGGCCGCCGTGGTGGAGGTCATGGCGACCAGGCTGTGGCACAGGCCATCGCGCTCGGCGGTGAGGCGCACGCGCAGATCGCTGCCGGCGCGGTCGGCGTCGTGCATGGCGTCGTCGCGCAGCTCGTCGCCGCGATCGTAGACGAAACCGACCCGGCCGAAGCTTTGATCATGCACCAGCTTGCGCAGGGCGGCGGCATCCTGCGGAGCGGCCAGGCTTCGCGAGGTCGCCAGGCCAAGGCAGCGGTTGGCGGCCAGGAACTGGCTGTCGTTGAGGTGAGCGGGCGCCGCCATGGCGGAGCCGGCCGAGACCGCCAGCGCGGCGGCGGTGAGGGCGGCGGTAACAAAGCGCATGTCTGAATCTCCCTTCAAAACACGCCGCTTCATGCGCCGCTCATCTTTCAGGGTCGAATTAATTCGAGTAAAGGTAGGATCATGAACGACATGTAATCTGTAAGCTGAACTACACATTAAGCAAAGCTTACATTCGGGTAAGATCACAAACCGAAACACCGCGGCGCTTGCGCGGGCCTGCCGCCGAGGGCATGTGCGGTGCATGGACGCCCCCCACCCGCCCATCGCCACGCCCTGCATCAAGGTCTGCGTCATCGATGGCGAGAGCGGGCTCTGCCTCGGCTGCCAGCGCACCCTGCCCGAGGTGGCCGCCTGGGGCCGCTACACCGACGCCGAGCGGGCCGAGATCATGGCGGGCCTGGCCACCCGCCGCGGCCGCATCCGTCCGGAAAAGCTCGCGATCTTCGGCTGAATTAGCGCGGTCGCCGTTCACGCGTTGCAAACCGCTCCCCGCTATCCTGCCCGCAACGGTTGCCGAAAGCGCAGCTGAAAAAAGGCCCGAAAGGCGGCTTGATGGTGAGGTTTCTAGTCATCGGTGTAGCCGCCGCGCTTTTTGCCGTGGTCGGCGCGCGCCTCCTGACCACCTATGGCGAAGACCAGCCCGCGCCGCAGCCCGCGGCGGCGGTCGCGGTCGATCCGACTCCGACGCAGGACTCCACGCCGATCGGCTCCGGCGAGGCGTCGATCGCCAAGTCGCCGGACGGCCACTTCTGGGCCGACGCCGTGGTGGATGGCCGCCCCGTGCACTTCCTGGTCGACACCGGCGCCACCGCCGTGGCGCTGACCGCCAACGACGCGCGCAGCCTCGGCATCAACCCCGACACCCTGACCTATTCCTACACGGTCACCACCGCCAACGGCCCGGCCAAGGCCGCCGAGGTGAAGCTGGGCCTGGTCTCGGTGGGCCGCGCCCAGGTGGACGACGTGCAGGCCTTCGTCATCGACAGCGGCCTGGAAACCTCGCTGCTGGGCATGACCTATCTGGGCCGGCTCTCGAAGTTCGAAGCCACCCACGACGCCCTGGTGCTGAAGTCCTAAGCCTTTTTCGAGCGGCCTGACTTGGTCCCGGTTGCCAGCTTGGTCCGCGTCTCGCGCACCGCGATCGCCGGCAACGACGCGCGGTTCGCCTCGACATAGGCCGCGACCTCGGCCCCGCGCCGGCCTGCCATCGAGCGTAGCAGCCACGACACCGCCTTGGTGATCAGGATGTCGCGCTCACCCTTCAGGCGCTCCACGATCTCGAAGCCGAGATCGCCGAAGCGTGGATCGTCCGACGTGCGCGTCGGGGCGACCAGCAGCACCAGGGCGGCGCGGCGCTTGTTGATGTTGGCGTCGCCCGCCAGCCGCCGGATCAGGTCCCGCCAGGCCGGCCAGTCGCCCAGGAGGTCTTCCGCCGTGAACACGCTGGCGCAGAAGCTGTCGACCTCCGCCCAGCCGGTCAGTTCGCCAAGCCAGGCATCGACCATGTCGATGGTCGCCGCCCGCCGCGCCCGGGCGCTATAGCCCAGCACCAGCGCCCCCAGGGTCCGCTCCTCGTGCGACTCGCCGGTGAAGAGCCGCCCGGCCAACGCCAGCACCTCGCCGTCGCTCGCGCCGCGATGCGCCGCCAGCCACGCCCGCGCCATCCGCCGCCGCTCCGGTACGGACACGTTGAAGAACGGCCGCCGGCTGCCGGTGTAGCTGTCGTTCTCGGCCTGCGGGTTGCGGTACGGCCGCCCCGCAGCCGTCAGTTGGGCGATGAGAGCAGCGTGCTCGGCTTCCACGTCCATCGTTCGGCCCTTTCGAAAGGCGCATCAATTTGGCGCCCCGGACTGTGGCTTACTCCGGCGACGCCAGCCATTCCGGCGTCGGCCGCTCGGCCGCGTGGCGCAGACACGAACGTTTGCGCTAAGAAAGCGCCATGAACGAACGAAGCCCTTTCAGCGTCGTCGGCGAGACCGACGTGGGCTGGTGCGCGGCGACGCCGCCGAATGAGACCGCCGACGCCGACGGGCTGCCGCTGGTCAGAGCCGATGGCTTCGCGGCCGGAGATCCGCGAGCGCCAGCCCGCAGGGTCTACGACGATCCGGAAGTCTGCGCGCTTCGCGAGCGCTTGCGCCGCCGCAATGGCTTGCCCGGCCTGGAGATCGTCAGCCCGCACGAGATCGAGCGCGCCCGCCGCATCTTCTTCCGCGATGGTTTCGTCGTCGTGCGAGATCTGCTGGATCCGGCCGGACTGGCGGCGTTCCGGGAGGCCAGCGCCAGCGTGCTGAAGCAGATCCTGGACATCCCGGGGATCGGGGGCCGCAAATACCTCACCGAGACCGACCGCCTGCCGCACCGCTACAGCTACGGGACCGCCTCGGCCTCGCGCCACCTGCTGCACGAGCCGGTGTGGGCCTCGATGGTCGACCTGGCGACGACGACGCCGATCCTGCGCCACATCTTCGGCGGCGACGACTATTGGCTGCTCGGCGCGGGCGGCGACCTCTGCCTGCCGGGCGCAATCGAGTACCAGACTCTGCACTCCGACTATCGCGAGCGCTTTGAGCTGACCCCTGGCCGGCTGGCGCAGGCGCGCCGCCTCGGCGTGGAGCTGAGGGCGGCGGCGGGGGGCGATGACCTCGACGACCGCACCCGCCACCTGATTTTCGAGCGCACGCCGCCGCGCGTCACCATCAACTTCCTGATGACCGACCTGACCTGCGACAACGGGCCGATCCGGCAGATCCCGGGCACCCAGGCGCGGCCCGGCGGCCCACCAACGCAAGCCGACGAGCCCGAGTGGATGCGGCTCTCGACCCTGGTCGGCGCGCCCGCTGGCGCCGGCGTCTTCCGCGACACGCGGGCCTGGCACGGCGCCACGCCCAACGTCAGCCGTGAGATCCGGGCAATGCCCAACGTCGAGTACGCCGCGCCCTGGTGCGGCGAGGCGGAATTCGGCGTCTCGATGCCGCACGCGATCTGGGCCGGCCTGTCGCCCCACGCCCAAGACATATCGGCCCGTGTCAAGGCGGCCCCGGGCGTCTGGCCGGCCGGCGCCGGCGTGATGCACCCGCTCGCCGCCCGCCGCGCCGAGGCCAAAGCGGGGGTTAGCGGTCGGGGCTGATCGTATGCAGGCGCCGGAACACGGCCCCTCCAGAGCTCAGATGCTGCCCAACGACTGCTCGATCAGGTCCTGGACGAAGAGGGCGACCCAGGGGTTGCGGCTGCGTTTCAGGCGTTCGGCGTGGTAGATGTGGGCCAGCTCGGCGTAGGCGTGGTCGAAGTCGTCGTTGACCACCGCGTAGTCGTACTCGCCCCACTTGGTGAACTCCTCGCGGGCGGTCTCGAGACGGCGGCGGATCATCTCCTCCGAGTCGCCGGCGCGGACGCGGATGCGGCGCACCATCTCGGCCATCGACGGCGGCAGGATGAAGATGCGCACCGTGTCCTCCGGCGCCGCCTCGGCGATGGCGCGGGCGCCCTGGTAGTCGATGTCGAACATCACGTCGCGGCCGGCGGCGAGGCTCTCCATCACCGGCCCCTTGGGGGTGCCCGAGCGCTGGTGGCCGTGCAGCTCCGCCCACTCGAAGAAGGCGCCCGCCTCGATCTGGCGGTCGAACTCCTCCTCGCTGACGAAGAAGTATTCGCGGCCCTCGTGCTCGCCCGGCCGGGGCGCGCGGGTGGTCATCGAGATCGAGAGGTCGAGATCGTGGTGGTCGGCGACCAGCCGGCGCGACAGCGAGGTCTTGCCCACGCCCGATGGGCTGGACAGCACCAGCATCAGCCCCCGCCGCGCGCGCTCACTCGACATTCTGCACCTGCTCGCGGAACTGGTCGATCACCGCTTTCAGGGCGAGGCCGATGCGGGTCAAGTCGGTGCTGGCGGACTTGCTGCACAGGGTGTTGGCCTCGCGCATGAATTCCTGGGTCAGGAAGTCGAGCCGGCGGCCGGCGGGGGCGTCGTCGGCCATCAGGGTGCGGGCGGCGGCGATGTGGCTGGCGAGCCGGTCGAGCTCCTCGCGCACATCGGCCTTGGTGGCCATGATGGCGGCTTCCTGGATCACCCGCTCGGCCGGCGCGGCCTCGCCCAGCAGCTCGGCGAGGCGGCGGGCGAAACGGTCGCGCATGGCCACGCCTTGCGCCGCCGCCTCGGTCTCGGCCTCGCGGCACAGGGCCTCGATCTGGTCGACCTGGCCGGAAAGCACCCGGCCCAGCGCCGCGCCCTCGGCCAGGCGTGAAGCCTTCAGGCCATCCATGGCTTCGGCGATGCTCCTGGAGATCGCCGCCTCGACCGCGGCGCGGGCCTCAGGCGCGTCCTCAGCGTCGCCGGCCTCCAGCACGCCGCGCAACGCGATCAGCCCGTCGGCGCTCGGCGACACGGCGTGGCCGCCCGCCACCAGTTCGTCGGCCAGAGCCAGGTAGCGGTCGAGAACCTCCCGGTTGATCCGCACCGCGCCGGCGGTCTCGGAGCGCTTGGCCTGCACGGCGATATTGACCTGGCCGCGCTGGAATCGCGCCTGCCCCGCCTCGCGGACGACGCGCTCCAGCCCGTCAAACCCCGGCGGCCCACGGAAGCGCACTTCCAGCCCGCGGCCGTTCACCGAGCGGGCCTCGACGCCCCAGCTCCAGGCGCCCGAAGCGCCCTCGGCGCGGGCGAAGCCGGTCATGCTCGAGAGCTTCAGCATGCGGGGGGCTTCCCGGCGGCCTTGGCGGCGGCCTCGCATTCCTGCTTGGCCTCGATGTCCCGCCACTCGGCCACGTGCGCATTGTGCTCGGCGAGGGTGCTGGAGAAGACGTGGCCGCCGGTGCCGTCGGCGACGAAGTAGAGCTCGTCCGTATGCGGCGGATCAAGCGCCGCGGCCAGCGACGCCTCGCCGGGATTGCCGATCGGCGTCGGCGGCAGGCCGTCGATCCGGTAGGTGTTGTAGGGCGTGTTCGACTGCAGCTCGGGTTCGCGCAAGGGGTGGCCGAGCGGCCGACCGCCAGTCAGGCCGTAGATCACCGTGGGATCGCTCTGCAGGCGCATGTTCTTCTCGAGCCGGTTGACGAACACCGCGGCGATACGCGGCCGCTCGTCGGGCTTGGCGGTTTCCTTCTCGACGATCGAGGCCAGGATCACCGCGTCCTCGGGCGACTTGTAGGGCAGGTCGGCGCGGCGGCCCGCCCAAAGGCTGGCGAGGATGCGGTCGCGCGCATCCATCATCCGCCGCAGCACCGCCGAGCGGTCGTCGCCGCGGCGCGCCTCGTAGGTTTCCGGCAACACCGAGCCCTCGGCCGGCGCCGCCGCCACGCCGGTGAGGAAGTCGGCGCGCATCAGCGTCTCCATCACCACTTCCGAGGTGACGCCTTCGGGGATGGTGACGAAGTGACGGACCACCTTGCCCTCGGCCAGCGCCGTGATCACCGTCGCCAGCGAAGCGCCGGAGCGGAAGTTGTACTCGCCGGCCTTGAGCTTGTGCGCCGCGCCGGTGCTTTCGGCGGCGAGCACGAACAGGGTCTGCGAGCCGATCACGCCCGCATGGACAAGGTCCGCGCCGATCTCCGGCACCCCGGCGCCGTTGCGCAGCACCACCGTGGTCGTGCCGCCCTCGTGCGCCGCCGGGCCGGGACCGAAATAGAGGAAGAGGGCGACGATAATCGCCAGGCCCAGCGCCACGCCCAGGGTGACGAGCGCCGCGTAGATCGTCATCAGCCTGCGCCGCGTCTGGGCGCTCCCGCGGGGTCGGCGGGATGGCGCTCGGCTCACGGCGCCTTCTTGAACACGACCGAAGCGTTGGTGCCGCCGAACCCGAAGCTGTTCGAGAGGGCGACGTCGATCTTCATCGGCTTGGCCTTGTGCGGCACCAGGTCGAGCGCCGTTTCCACCGACGGGTTGTCGAGGTTGATGGTCGGCGGGGCGATCTGGTCGCGCAGGGCCAGCACCGAGAACGCGGCTTCGACGGCCCCGGCGGCGCCCAGCAGGTGCCCGATCGACGATTTGGTCGACGACATCGCGGTCTTGCCCGCCGCCTGGCCCAGCAGCCGCTCGACGGCGCCCAGCTCGATCTCGTCGCCCAGCGGCGTCGAGGTGCCGTGGGCGTTGATGTAGTCGATGTCGGCGGGCTCCAGCCCGGCGTTCTTGATCGCCGCTTCCATGGCCCTGTAGCCGCCGTCGCCGTCATCGGCCGGGGCGGTGATGTGGTAGGCGTCGCCGGCCATGCCGTAACCCGCCACTTCGGCGTAGATCTTGGCGCCGCGCGCCTTGGCGTGCTCGTATTCTTCCAGCACCAGCACCCCGGCGCCCTCGCCCATCACGAAGCCGTCGCGGTCCTTGTCGTAGGGCCGCGAGGCGCGCTCGGGCGTGGCGTTGAAGTTGGTCGACATGGCGCGGCAGGCGATGAAGCCGGCGATGCCGAGCTGGCAGACCGCCGCCTCGGCCCCGCCGGCGATCATCACGTCGGCGTCGCCGTACATGATCATCCGCGAAGCGTCGCCGACCGCGTGGGCGCCGGTGGCGCAGGCGGTGACGACCGAGTGATTTGGTCCCTTGAAGCCGTAGCGGATCGACACCTGGCCCGACGCCAGGTTGATCAGCGACGAGGGGATGAAGAACGGGCTGACGCGGCGTGGGCCCTTCTCGTGCAGCTCGATGGCGGTCTCGGCGATCGAGTTCAGCCCGCCGATGCCGGAGCCGATGATCACCCCGGTGCGGCGGCGCTCGTCTTCGTTTTCGGGCGTCCAGCCGGCGTCCTTCACCGCCTCGTCGGCGGCGGCCATGGCGTAGAGGATGAAGTCGTCGATGCGCCGCTGCTCGCGGGTGCTCATCACCTGGTCGGGGTCGAACGAGCCGTCGATGTCCGGCCCGCCGCCGCCCCGGCCGCTGACGCGCGGCACTTCGCAGGCGACCTTGCAGGCATAATCGGCGGGATCGAAGGCGCTGATCACGCCCGCGCCGGACTTGCCGGCGAGGATCGCGGCCCAGGTCTTCTCGGCGCCCCAGGCGAGGGGCGTGACCATGCCAATTCCGGTTACGACAACGCGGCGCATCGGCTCAAGACTCTCCTCTGAGGCCGGACGCCGACAAGGAGGCGCCCGGGTTCACCGCCCGGCGGAAGCCGCGGGCGGCGCAGGGGCTTTACGCGCCCAGCCGCTCCTGGATGAACTTCACCGCGTCGCCCACCGTCTGGATGTGCTCGGCGGCGTCGTCCGGGATTTCGATGTCGAACTCTTCTTCGAAGGCCATCACCAGTTCGACGTTGTCCAGGCTGTCGGCGCCGAGGTCGTCGATGAAGCTGGCCTTCTCCGTGACCTTTTCCGGGTCGGCGTCGAGGTGCTCAATGACGATCTTACGCACGCGCTCAAGAATGTCGGACATTCAGCTCTCAAGTCCCTCGTTGTGGTTGGACGCGCAGCGCCCGCTACAGATAGGCGCCGCGCGGAAGTTTTCACCCTTAAGGCGCCGGCCCGAGCCGCGCCAATACTGGCTTTGCAAAATCGGTTCCCAGCTAGCATGTTCCATTCCGGGAGGCCAGCGGCGCGGGTTTCGTGCTACCGCCCCCAATTCCGCCCCCGAACCCGCCGATGACCGAGCCCTCCGTCCCGCAACTGGAAGCCTTGCTGAGCGCTGCGCTCGGCCGGCCGGTTCGCATCCGGGCCACCCGCCGCCTCTCGCCCTGGTCGGTGCTGCGGTGCGAGCTGGACGGCGCGCCCGGCTCGGTGATCGCCAAGTGGCTGCGCGATGACCCGAGCGGTTTCCGCACCGACCCGCGTCAGGTCGCCACCGAGCTGGCGGCGCTGGAGTTCCTCGCCAGCATCGGCTTTGCCCAGGCGCCCCGGCCGATCGCCGCCGATCTCGCGGCGGACTTGCTGGTGCTGGAGGACCTCTCGCCGTGCACCCCACTTGCCGACTTGATCCGGCGAGATGGCGCCGATGCGGCGCGCGCGCCGCTGACCGCCTTCGCCGAAGCGATGGGCGCGCTCGGCGCGGCGACCGCGGGCAAGGCCGGCGACTACACGGCGAAGCGCGCCCGCTACGGTGCGCCCGACCCCTCGCAGGGCATCGCGCTGGGACTGGGCGCCGGCTGGGCCGACACGCGGGCCTGCCTGGAGGCGTTCGGGCAGGCGATGAGCGGCGCGGCGTCGGCAGAGCTCGCCGCGGCGGCGCAGGCCCTGCTGAACCCGGGCCCGTTCCTCGCCCTCTCGAATGGCGATCCGGAGGCCAACAACTTCCTGGTCCGCGAGGACGGCGGCAAGGTGATCGACTTTGAGACCGCCGCCTTCCGCCACGCCCTGACCAGCGCCACGTGGATTCACATTCCCGGCCCGGCCTGGATCACCGTATCCGCGCCAGTCGTGGCCGCTGAGATCGAGGACGACTACCGCCGCGTCCTGGCGGCAGCCGTGCCGGAGGCCGCGGACGATCGACAGTTCGGGTTCGGGCTGGCCGCCGCCTGCGCAGCGTTGGCTTACGAGCGCTTGAACCGCTTTCCCCGGCTCGACGCGCGGCCGCCGGGCGATCCCAGCCGGGTGCAGATGGTGGCGACGCTGGAAGCGGCCGCCGGCGTCGCCCGACGCCACCGCGCCATGCCGGACCTTGCCGGCTGGATGCTGCGCACCGCCGAGTGGCTGCGCCGGCGCTGGCCGGACGCGGACGTCGATCTTGCCGCCCTGCCCGCTTACACGCGCCGTCACTGACCCCCCGGGGTCAGATCATCGCCATGCCGCCGTTGACGTGCAGGGTCTGGCCGGTGACGTAGGCGGCCTCGTCGCTGGCGAGGTAGATGCAGGCCGAGGCCACGTCGGCGCCCACGCCCAACCGGCCGAGCGGCACGCCGCCCAGGATGGCGGTCTTCTGCGCCTCGTTCAGGGCGTCGGTCATCGGGCTCTCGATGAAGCCGGGGGCGACGCAGTTGGCGGTGACACCGCGGCTGGCGATCTCCTGCGCCAGGGACTTGGTGAAGCCGATCATACCGGCCTTGGAGGCCGCGTAATTGGTTTGGCCGGCATTGCCCATCACCCCTACCACCGAGGTGATGCCGATGATCCGCCCACGTCGGCGGCGCATCATGCCGCGCAGCGCCGCGCGGGCCAGACGGAAGTAGCTCTCCAGGTTGATGGTCTGCACCTGGCGCCAGTCGTCGTCCTTCATGCGCAGGATCAGCCCGTCCTTGGTGACCCCGGCGTTGGAGACGAGAATGTCCAGCTCCATCCCCGACGCCGCCTCGGCCGCCGCTACCAGGCCATCCACCGGCGCGGCGTCCGAGAGATCGGCCGGCGCGATCGAGGCCCGCTCGCCAAGCTCCGCCCGCAACTCTGAGAGCGCCTGCTCCCGCGTCCCGGACAGCACCACGTGCGCCCCCTGCGCATGGAAGCCGCGGGCGATCGCCCCACCGATGCCGCCGCTGGCGCCGGTGACGAGGGCCATCTTACCGGAAAGATCGAACATGCCGGGCTCCTTCAGAGGCTCTTGGCGAAAGCTTCGAGGTCGGCGGGCGCGTTCAGGGCCACGCCCTCGGCGTCCGGGGCGATGCGCTTGACCATGCCGGTCAGCACCTTGCCGGCGCCCAGTTCGGCGAAGCGGCTGACGCCGCCCGGGCCCGCGAGCCACTCGATACTCTCGCGCCAGCGCACCCGGCCGGTCACCTGCTCGATCAGCTGCGAGCGGATCGCCTCCGGATCGTTGGTCGGGCGGGCGGTGACGTTGGCCACCAGGAAGGTGCGGGGCGCCACGATGGCGACCTGCGCCAGCGCCTCGGCCATCTCGTCGGCGGCCGGCTGCATCAGCGGGCAGTGGAAGGGGGCGGAGACGTTGACCGGGATGGCCCGCGCGCCCAGCTCCTTGGCCTTCTCGATCGCCCGCGCCACCGCGGCGGCCGTGCCCGAGATCACCACATTGCCGGCGTTGTTGTCGTTGGCGACGGTGCAGACGCCGACCTCGGCGCCGGCGATGGCGGCGGCTTCGGCCAGCGCGACGTCGCTCTTCGGCCCGATCAGCGCGGCCATGGCCCCCTCGCCCACCGGCACCGCCCGCTGCATCGCCTGGCCGCGCCGGCGCAGCAGCCGCGCGGTGTCGGCCAGGGTCAGGGCGCCGGCCGCGCAGAGCGCCGAGTACTCGCCGAGCGAGTGGCCGGCGACGAAGGCCGCCTTGGTCATCGGCACGCCGAACTCCTTCTCCAGCACGCGGGCGACGGCGAGGCTCACTGCCATCAGCGCGGGCTGGGTGTTCTCGGTGAGAGTGAGGTCCTCGATCGGGCCTTCGCGCATCAGCTTGGAGAGCTTTTCGCCCAGCGCATCATCGACTTCCTGGAAGACTTCCCGCGCCGCGCCGAAAGCCTCGGCCAGGTCCGCACCCATGCCCACCGCCTGGCTGCCCTGTCCGGGGAAGATGAAGGCCAAGGTCATGCGCGCCGCTCCGTCAGGTTGAGGCGCCCGTGGTTAGGTCAAGACGCGGGGCGGCTCAAGCGGCGGCGATTGCGCTGGCCGCGCTCAGCCCCGAGGGATAAGTCAGCGGCGGGACGGAATTAACCCCTGGGGAGTCGTTTCGAAATGAAGTCATTGATGTTGGCCGCCGCCGCGGCCGCCGCGCTTATTTCAGCGCCCGCCTACGCCGCCCTGCCGATCGGCGCGCCCGCGCCGGAGTTCACCGCGCCTGCCTTCCTGGCCGGCAACCCGTTCCAGTTCGCCCTGGCCGACGCGCTGAAGCATGGGCCGGTGGTGCTCTACTTCTTCCCCGCCGCGCATACGACGGGGTGCAACATCGAAGCCCACATGTTCGCCGACGCGATCGACAAGTTCAAAGCCGAGGGCGCGACGGTGATCGGCGTCACCGCCGGCCACGTCGATCAGCTGGCCGACTTCTCGCGCGAGACCGAGCACTGCTCGGGCAAGTTCCCGGTGGCCGCCGACCCCAACGACACCATCGCCAAGACCTACGACGCGATCGCCACCATGGGCCCGAACAGCTTCACCAACCGCACCTCCTACGTGATCACGCCGGACGACAAGGTGCTCTACACCTACACCAACCTCGCTCCCGACCAGCACATCGCGCTGACCCTGGCGGCCGTGACCCAGTGGCGGACGGCGCACCCGCATTGAGGGCGGGAAACCCGCACGGGTCTTTTTGACCTTGGTAGGACTAACTAGTGAGTGCCCGCTTCGTCGTGCAGATAGGCAGCGCTGAAGGTGCCCCTCGCGGCCGCGATCGGTTTCAGGATGGGGTAGAACTGGACGAACGTCGTATCCACTGCCGCATGGGCGGCGTGGCAGCTGTAGCAGGCGGCGGTTGTGGGCACGAGCTGGCCGGGATCCTCAGCCCGGCCGAAGGCGAAGAAGGCCCAGCCGCCGGCGAAGCGGGCCGTGTCCTTGACGTGCACTTCCAGGCCCAGGCGGTCGGTCTGGAAGCGGCCTTCCTGGTTGATCGAGCCCTTCTGCTGCCCCTGGCGCGGCTCCAGCACCATCACGGTCTTGTCGGGCCAGGTGCCGGTGGTCTGGAAGGCGGCGTAGGCGGCCGGGTCGACGAAGACGTTATCGAACTGCGACATGTCCGGCATGTTCATCGGCGAATACGACATGTTGTAGCCCGAGGTCAGGAACACCAGGTGCGGTAGTCCTTCGGGAACGCCAGCTTGCCGTCCGCGGTATAGGCCGGCCCCTGAGGGGCCGGCGCCGCGAGCGCCGCGGCGAAGCCGCCTCCGACGAGGGCCGCGGCAAGGGCGGCCGTCTTGATCCAGGCGCTGGTCATGGGCGGGCTGGCTCCTAAAACGCCAGGCTACACCGCACCCCTGCCTGCCGGCATGACGCGCCGCGATCAATTCCGGACTTCCGCGGCCAGGGAACCCCAACCCAGCCACGCGAATCGAAAATGTACCATCTGGCAGTGCGCTGCCGATAGATGACAGTCTGCAGTCAGTGGTGCTGACGTCACCCGCAAGCCCCGCAGGCGAGCCCCAACGACGTCAGGACCGAGTTGCGGCCGGGGCGACCTGAACCCCCGCCTCCGCCGCGCCCAAGGGGGGCGGTCCGCTGAACAGCCATCGTCAGCGGGCCGCCTTTTTTGCATGCGCTACCAAGCCACCGTCTGGCCGGTGTAGTTGTAGAAGCCGTGTTCGCCCGTGCCGGCCTTGGCCTCGAGCATGTCGACGACGCCCTTGCAGCTTTCCTCGACCGACAGCGGCGCGCCGGGACCGCCCATGTCGGTACGCACCCAGCCGGGATCGACCGAGACGACCGTGAGCTTGCGCCCGCCCAAGGCGCCGGCGAAACCGCGCGCCAGCTTGTTCAGCGCCGCCTTGCTGGCCCCGTAGAGGTCGGGCAGCGGGCGCGCCTCGCCGCCGACCCGGCCGAGGCCCGACGACATCAGCGCGATGACGCCGGTCCCCTCACGCACCTGCCCAACCAGCGTCTCGGCCACGTGCACCGGCGCGACCGAATTGGTCAGGAAGAGCCGCGCCACGTCCTCGGCCTTCACCGTGCCGACCCGCTGGCCGCGCGGGTTGATGCCGGCGTTGACGAAGAGCAGGTCGAGGGTCTCACCCGCCAGCCGCGCCGGCAGGGCGTCGATCGCCGCGCCGTCTTCGAGATCGAGCGCCTCGATGCGCACCCTGCCGCCGCTGGCCGCCGCGACGTCGCTCAGCGCCGCGCTCGGCCCTCGCACCGTCGCGATCACCCGCCAGCCGCGCCCCAGCAGCTCGCGGACCACGCCAAGGCCCAAGCCCCGCGAGGCGCCGACGACCAGCGCCGTCCGTTCACTCATCCGATCCTCCCATGCACGGCCCTCCTATAGCGCACCTCGCGAAGCCGGCGCGTGGCGCCGATTGGTGTTGTAATGACACCATCATGGTGTCATGATAGTGCGCATGGACATCACCGACCTTGTCGAGACCCTGCGCCAGGACCTGGCCCGCGCCGCCGATGTGGGGGGACCCGAAACGCGGGCCGCCGGCGAGCGCTTGCTGCTGGCGCTGGACCCGGCCCTGCGCCTCACGCTGATGGACGCGCTTTCGCAAGCCGCGACCGAGATCGGCGCCGCCCTCCCCGGCGTCGCCGTAAGCGTGCGGCTGCAGGGCCGGGAGCCCATCTTCGTGGTCGAAGGCGCGCCGCAGGCGGCGGCGCCGGCCGAGCCGGCTTTCGAGGAGGCGGTCGAGGGCGAGCCCGTGGCGCGCATCACCCTGCGCATCCCCGAGGCGCTGAAGACCCGCGCAGAAACCCTCGCCGCCCAGCGCGGCCAGTCGCTCAACACCTGGCTGGTGGGCGCCGCGCGCGCCGCCGTCAGCGATACGGACAACCACCCCTTCACAGACCGGGGCCGCCACGGCCGCGCCGGCCGACACATCAAAGGATGGGCGAAATGAACCCCCGCACCCACGTCTTCCAGACCCCCGCCCCGCCGCGCTTGCGCATCGAGGTTCCGCACGGCCGCGTCCGCGTGACCGCCGCCGAAGTCAGCGAGACCCGCATCGAGCTTGCCGCGCCGCGCGGCGACGGCGCGGCCCTGAGCTGGATCGCCGAAGCCGAAGTGGCCGAGGTGGGCGGCGAAATCGTGGTGCGCAATCATCACCGCGGCTTCCTCGGCATGCTCAACTGCGGGCCGATCGAAGTGACCGTGCAGACGCCGCTGGGCGCCAGCGGCGCCTTCTCCACCGGCGCCGGCCGGATCGAGACCGCCGGCAAGCTCGGCGACATTTCCGTCAACACCGGCGCGGGGTCGATCCAGGTCGAAGCCTGCGCGGCGGCCCGGGTGCGCACCGGCTCCGGCGAGATCGACGTGATCACGGCGAGCGGCATGGTCGACGCCAAGACCGGGGCGGGCAAGGTGCGGATCGGCAAGGCCGGCGCCGATGTGCGCATCACCACCGGCGCGGGGTCGGCCCGGCTCGGCGAGATCACCGGCGCCGCCCACATGACCACCGGCCACGGCAATATCGAGATCGGCCGCGCCGGCGAGAGCGTCGAAGTGTTCACCGCCTCGGGCAATATCGACGTCGGCCGCACCGATGGGGGCCGGGTGCGGGCCAAGACCGTGTCCGGGCGCGTTTCGGTGGGCGTTGCCAATGGCGTCGCCGCCCTCCTCGACCTCAGCACCATGAGCGGCCGCGTGCGCACCGATCTGGAGGCCAGCGGCCCGCCTGCGCCTGGAGAGCCGCACGTGGAACTGATACTCAGCACCGTCAGCGGCAATGTGACGGTGGAGCGAGCAGCGTGAGCGCAGTGGAGACCCTGGCCCCGGATGAGGGGCCGCCTGGCCAGGGACCTGTCACCCTGCCCCGCGCGGTCCAGTTCGACATGGTCTCCAGGCTGAACGGCCGCGCCTACCGCATCTTCGTCGCCGCGCCGCTGCTGCCGCCGTCGCCCGAGGGCTATGCGGTGATCGTGACCAGCGACGGCAACCTCAGCTTCCCGATCGCCGCCCAGCTCGCCGGCATGAACGCCCTGGGCGGCGGCAAGAAGGCCGTGGTGGTCAGCGTCGGCTACCCGTCCGAAAATCCGCTGGAGCTGAGCCTGCTCCGCCGCCGCGACCTGACGCCGCCGACGCCGCTGCAGAACATCCAGCCCGTGCCCGGCTGGCCGGAGCCGACCGAGGCCGACTTCGGCGGCGCCGAGGACTTCTACCGCTTCCTCGTCGAGGAGCTGCGGCCGGCCATCGCCGCGGGCTGGCAGGTCGATCCGGCCGACCAGACCCTCTACGGCCACTCGCTCGGCGGCCTCTTGACCCTGCACGTGCTCTTTGCCCACCCGGACTCGTTCCGCAATTTCGTCGCCTCCAGTCCGTCGATCTGGTGGAACGAGCGCGCCATCCTGGCCGACGTCCCGGCCTTCGCGCGCCGCGTCGAGGCGGGCGAGGTGACTCCGCGCGTGCTGATCACCATCGGCGCCACCGAGCAGGAGCCGCCCAAGGCGCTGCCGCCCGGCATGACCCAGGAAGACGCCAACCAGCGCATCGCCCAGGCCCGCATGGTGGACAACGCCGCCGACCTCGGCGGCCGGCTCGCCGCGCTGAAGGGCGCGCCCGGCTACGAAGCGCGCTACCGTGGCCTCGACGAGGACGACCACTCCACGTCGCTGGGCACGTCCATCGCGCGGGCCATCAGTTTCGCGCTGCGCGACTAGGCGAAAGAGGTTCGGGTGAAGAGATCGGATTTCGACGACGTCATCACCGCGCTGATCGTCCCGGGTGGCCCCGGCGCCGCGGTCGGCGTGCGCCATCGCGGCGAGATGATCCATGCGGCCGGCTACGGTCTCGCCGACGTCGAGTGGGGCAACCCGATCGACACTGACACCGTCTTCCGTATCGGTTCGATCAGCAAGCAGTTCACCGCCGCAGCGATCCTGCGCCTGGCTGACGAGGGCCGGCTCTCGATCGACGACCGCGTCGAGGCCCACCTGCCCGACTATCCGCTCGGCGGTCGCACCATCACCTTACGCCACCTGCTCAACCACACCTCGGGCATCAAGAGCTACACGGCCATCGCCGAGGTGATGCGCGACCGGGGCGCCAATGACGTGTCGGTGGCCCAGATCATCGACGTGTTCAAGGATCGGCCCGCCGACTTCCAGCCCGGCGAGCGCTACCTTTACAACAACTCCGGCTACGTCCTGCTGACCGCGGTCATCGAAGCCGTGTCCGGCAAGCGCTTCGAGACCTTCCTGCGCGAGGACCTGCTGGACCCGCTGGGGCTCAGCCGCACCAGCTATCTGCACGCCCGGCCGCTCACCCCGAAGCGGGCTCATGGCTACGACCTCGGCCGGCACGGCCTGGTGAACTGCGCCTGGCTGGCGATGAGCTGGCCGCAGGGCGCCGGCGCCCTCGGCTCGACGGTGAACGACCTGCTTGCCTGGGACGCCGCCCTGCACAGCGGCCAGGTGCTGTCGCCGGCAAGCTACGCGGCCATGATCGAGCCCGGCCGGCTGAACGACGGCTCGGCCATTAGCTACGGCCTGGGGCTCGCCCGCCGGCCCTACCGCGGTCGCCCGGTGATCAGCCACGGCGGCGGCATCAACGGCTTCCTGACCCACCTCGCCCACTACCCGGACGAAGACCTGAGCGTGGTGGTGCTGTCCAACCTCTCCAGCTTCGAGATCGAGCGGGCCACCTACAGCCTGGTGCGCCGCGCCCTCGGCCTTGCCGACGTCGTCCGTACGCCGGCGACGCTGGACGCGGCCCAGCTGGGCCGCGCCGCGGGCGTCTACGGCTTCCAGGTCGGCCCGCTGACCCTGACGGCCGCGGACGGCGTGCTGGAGAGCGCCTTCCCGCGGCCGGGCAGCGTCTACCGCCCCTACGCCGAGGACGCCTTCTTCCTGGAACGCGACCCCGAGGTCACCCTCGCCTTCGAAGACCTGCGGGACGGCGCCTATCAGCGGGCGGTCTACCGGAGCTATGGGGACCCTGAGCGGGGAGAACGCACCCACGCCTGAACGCGTACGGAGGGTGGCGTGGAAGAGACTGAGGCTCGGCCGCACGGCGTCATCGGCCTGGCTTACGCCGCCGACCGGCTCCTCAAGACCCACCTGGGCTCGCCCTACCGCATCGTCCTGGCCATCGGGCTGGTGGCCAGCCTCAGCCAGAACGTCGCCAGCCTGCAGAAGGCCCTGGGCTCGACCACCAACCTGGCGCTGCTGGCGGGCAGCGTGGTCCTCCAGGTGCTGCTGCTGATCAACCAGCTGGCCCAGGTCCACACCTGGCGCCAGGACCGCCGCGAGCGGCGCGCGGCGAGGAAAGCCAAGTCCTGAACGACGCTGTTCGGTCAAATCCGGACATCCGGGCTTGTCCCGCCGCGCGGCCGAGCTTAGCCCTCGCCGCATGATGATCCGCCGCCCCGACAACGCCGCCCGGCCGCACCGCGTGGTCATGGTCGCCTATCCGGGCGCCCAGGTGCTGGACGTGGTCGGGCCACTGGAGGTGTTCTCGCGCGCCGACCGCTGGCTTCGCGAGACCATGGGGCGCAACGCCATCACCTACGAGACCGAGGTGGTGGCCGCCGCGGCCGGGCCGATCGCCATGTCGCAGAGTCTGCAACTGGTGGCGACGCGCAGCTGGCGCGACGTGACGGCGTGCGACACCCTGCTGGTCGCCGGCGGCATCGGGACCGCTGCGGCCTTGGCCGACGCCGACCTGCTGGACTGGCTGCGCGGCATGGCGCGGACCACGCCGCGCGTCGGCTCGGTCTGCACCGGCGCGCTGGTGCTGGCCGCCGCCGGCCTGCTGGACGGGCGCCGCGCCACCACCCACTGGCGCTCGTTCGAGCGGCTGGCCGAGATGGCGCCGGCCTGCGAGGTCGAGCGCGACGCCATCTTCGTCGAGAGCGGCGGCGTCTTCACCTCGGCCGGCGTCACCGCCGGCATCGACCTGGCGCTGGAGTTGCTGGAGCGCGACCACGGCAAGGCGGTCGCGCTGGCGGTGGCGCAGGAGCTGGTGGTCTACCGCAAGCGCCCCGGCGGCCAGTCGCAGTTCAGCCGCTTCCTGGAAGCCGAGCGCCGCGGCGACCGCTTCGGCGAACTACAGCTGTGGATCCTCGATCACCTCGAAGAGCCGCTGCCACTGGAGCGCCTCGCCGCCGAAGCCGGCATGAGCCCCCGCCACCTGACCCGCCGCTTCAAGAGCGAGCTTGGCTTGACCCCATCCGCCTACATCGCCCGCCTGCGCCTCGAAGAAGCCCGCCGCCGCCTGGAGACGGCCCCCGCCAACCTCAAGGACGTCGCCCGCACCTGCGGCTTCGCCGACGCCCAGAACCTCCGCCGCTCCTTCCGCCGCCACATCGGGGTGGGGCCGCGGGCCTATCGGGAGAGATTTGGGGCCTAACTCGGCAGCACCACGGGCTTCCCGTGCGGCGTCGTCCGGAACGCCTCCGCCCACGCATCTTTCCGCTCCGCCAGCGCATCCGCCGCCGCCAGACCGCGCGTCGTCACCAGCCGTTCCAGAGCGGCCAGCCAGTGCTCGTAGTAGCGGGCTCCGTCGTCGCCCTCGCCGGCCGCCGCAAGTTCGGCGGATAGCGCCTCGGCCCACTCGGTCCACGTGAAGGCGCCGGCGGCATTCAGGTGCACGGCCAGGGCGAAGGCTTCGGCCTGCCAGGGTTCCTCGAAGACCGGCTCACGCGGGATCAAGATAGGGCTCCCAGAGGTCGAGGTAGACGGCTTCGCGGCGCTGGGCGGTCTCGCCCCAGAGTTCGAGCGCTTCGAAGCGGACCTGGTAGAGGTGGCGCGGCTGCTCGCCCTGGCCGAGGGCGTTGGCGTCCGGGAAGACGTGAGCGCCGTGCCAGCAGGTGACCAGGCCGCGCTTGCCGCGGGCGTAGCGCGGCAGCCGGGTGTGGCCGACGGGATTGAGATTGCGCGCCCGCACTGCAGCGCCGACCGCGAAGCAGGGCGGGGCCGCGATGTCGCGCTGGTAGGAGCCGCGGCGCTCCAGCATGCCCGGCACGCGCTCGGCAATCAGCGGCGGCTCGGCCTTCGCCGATCCGGGCGTCGGCGCGCCGCTGGCCAGTTCCTCGGCCGTCACCAGCCCGCGCTCCACCAGCAGCACTTCCAGCCCGGCAATCCAGCGCTCGTAATAGGTCATCCGCAGGTAGTCGGGGGCGGGGATCCGCTCGCGGCCGAAGCGGCTCAT
>DATAVF010000282.1:0-18660 GCA_036267835.1 Caulobacteraceae bacterium
AGGAGCGGCGGGGCGCCGCAGGCAAGCGTGGCCGGATTGCCTTTAGCCGGCCACCCGCATGGGTTAACCCAATCAGATGCCCACCCGCCGCCGATCCCTGAGGTTCTGGCTCGCCACTTTCGGCATCGGGTTTCTGGTGCTGACGGCGGTCGCCGCCGTGGTCTGGCGCGACGACATCATCAAGACCCTGCTCGACCCGAAGGTGCCCTTCGGCAAGGATCATCCGCCGCCGGCGCCGGACTACTCGGCGCGCAATTCCTGGGCGCTGCTGCCGGACCCCAACGCCGCGCAACCCGGGCAGGTGGACGTCTTCTTCCTGCACCCGACCGTCTATAACGGCGGCAAGCACTGGAACAGTCCGATCCTGGATCACGCCGCCACCGTGGCGCTGAACCAGGTGATGCTGCCCAACTACGCGGCGCCGTTCGACGCGGTCGGCGACGTCTATGCGCCGCGCTACCGCGAGGCCAGCCTCTACACCAAGTCGACCTTGTGGGACGACGCCATCGAGGCGCGCGAGTTCGCCTACGGCGACGTGAAGTCGGCCTTCGAGTACTACCTCGCTCACTTCAATCGCGGCCGGCCGTTCATCATCGTCGGGGCCGAGCAGGGCGGAGAACTGGGCGCGCGACTGCTGCGAGAGGTGATCGCCGCCGACCCGGCGCTGCGAGCGCGGCTGGTGGCCGCCTACCTGATCGACACCATCGTGCCCGCCGACGAATATGGCCCCGCGGCGCCCGTGCCGGCCTGCGCCAGCCGCGCTGAGACCGGCTGCCTGGTCGCCTGGGCCGCGGCGTCGGAAGGCGACTTCACCGGCGCCGAGCGGCTAACCAGCCGGGCGCGGGTGTGGAGCGCAACGGGCTTGCTGGAACCGCTGGGCGATCGCGCGCCGCTGTGCGTCAACCCGCTGCTGGGCGCCGCGGTCACCGACGACGCGCCGGCGCGGCTGAACCGCGGCGCGGCGGCCGCCACCGGGCTGGAGTGGGGGGTGAGGCCGGGCTTCATGGTCCGCCAGGTGGGCGCGCAGTGCCAGGCCGGCATCCTCAGGGTGACGCGGCCGCGCTCATCGCTGCTGCAGCCGTCGGGGGGTTGGGTCGAACGGGTGCGCGAGCCTGGCTACAACCTCTTCTGGGGCGATCTCGAGGCGGATTCCCAGGCGCGCACCGCCGCCTGGTTCGCCGCTCACCCGGCCTCGCTGCCGGCGCCCGGCCGCCAGTCGAACAGCGCCTGAAGCGTCAGCACCGCCTGGCCGCGCTCGGAGGTCAGCTGAGGGTCGCGGGCCAGGATCAGGCGCGCATCGTCGGCGGCCGTGGCGATCAGGTCGCGGTGCAGGGCCGGGTCAGCGAGGCGGTAGGCGGGGAAGCCGCTCTGCTTCAGCCCCAGCGGATCGCCGCCGCCACGCAGCTCCAGATCGCGCTCGGCGATGGCGAAGCCGTCGTCGCTGCGCCGCAGGATATCGAGCCGGGTCTTGGCGATCTCGGAGAGCGGCGGGTCGTAGAGCAGCACGCAGCTGCTCTCGGCCTTGCCGCGGCCGACCCGGCCGCGCAGCTGGTGCAGTTGGGCGAGGCCGAAGCGCTCGGCCTGCTCGATCACCATGATGGTGGCGGCTGGCACGTTGACCCCCACCTCGACCACCGTGGTCGCCACTAGCACCGCGAGCCGCCCCTCAGCGAACTCGGCCATCACCTGGTCCTTCTCGGACGCGGGCAGACGCCCATGGATCAGGCCCACCTTGGCCCCGAAGACGCGGCGCAGGTTGGCGGCGCGCGCCTCGGCGGCCTGCAGATCGACCGTCTCCGACTCCGACACCAGCGGGCAGATCCAGAACGCCTGGGCGCCGCCGGTGATGGCGGTGCTGAGGCGCGCGATGATGTCACCCACCCGCGGCATCGGCACGGCGCGGGTGGCGACCGGCGTGCGGCCCGGCGGCTTTTCGTCGATGCGCGAGACATCGAGGTCGCCAAAAACCGTCAGCTCCAGGGTGCGCGGGATCGGCGTCGCCGACATGGCGATCAGGTGCGCGGCCTCGCCCTTGGCCTGCAGCCGGGCGCGCTCGTTGACGCCGAAGCGGTGCTGCTCGTCGACCACGGTCAGCGCCAGGGCATGAAACGCGACGTCGTCCTGGAAGAGCGCGTGGGTGCCGACCGCCACGGCGGCGCTGCCGCTGGCCAGGCCCGCCAGCTTTTCCGTGCGCCCGCCGCCCTTATCGCGGCCGGTGAGTAGCACCGCCTTCACCCCGTGCTTGGCCAGCGGGCCAGCCAGGGTCTCGAAGTGCTGGCGGGCCAGGATCTCGGTGGGGGCCATCAACGCCGACTGCCGGCCGGCTGACGCGACGTCGGCCATGGCCAGCATCGCCACCACGGTCTTGCCGGAGCCGACGTCGCCTTGCACCAGCCGGCTCATTCGCTCGCCCGACATCAGGTCGCCGCGGATTTCCGAGAGGGTGCGCACCTGGGCCGAAGTCAGGCGGAAGGGCAGGTCGGCCTCGACGTGGTCGGCCAATGGGCTGGCGCGGATCACCACGGCGGGCTGGGCGCGGCGGCTCGCCTTGCGCTGCGCCAGCGCCAGCTGGTGGGCGAGCAGTTCGTCGTAGGCGAGGCGCCGGCGCCAGGGCGACTGCGGCTGCAGGTCGGCGTCGCTCTTCGGATGGTGCAGCGCCTCGAACGCCTCGCGCCACGCCGGCCACTGCTGGCGCGCGAGCCACGCCGGGTCCTGCCACTCGGGCAGCTCCGGCGCGCGGCTCAGCGCTTCCAGCGCAAAGCGGCGAATGGTGCGCGATGGCAGGCCGGCGGTGGCGGGATAGACGGCCTCCGCCTCGGGCACCTCGTCAGCGCGCTCTGCGGGCCAGAAGTAGTCCGGGTGCACGATCTGCAGTTCGTGATCGTACTCGCTGCGCTCGACCTTGCCGCTGACCACCCTCAGCGCCCCCTTCGGGTGGCTGGCCTCCAGGTGCGGCCCGGCCCGGAACCAGACCAGGGTGATGAAGCCGGTGTCGTCGCGCGCCCGGATCTTCCACGGCGCGTTGGGCCGGGTGGGCCTCAGGTGCGCGTCGATGGTGACGACGAAGGTCTGCTCCTCGCCATGCTGGGCCTCAGCCGCCTTCACCGGCGTTCGGTGGACCAGACTCTGCGGCGTCAGGAACAGCACGTCGCGCACGATCGGCCCCGCCACCCGCTCCAGCATCGGCGCAATCCGCGGCCCCACCCCCTTCAGCGAGGTGATCGGCGCGAACAGAGGGAAGAGACTGGGCGGCCGCATTGGGGGGACGTCGGGTTCTCCGGCCTACGGCTGCGTGGCCGCAGGCATTGTCATTTCTTACCGCGGAGGCGCAGAGGACGCAGAGGGGGTCCGTGCTTCTCCGCGCCCTCTCTGCGTCCTCTGCGCCTCTGCGGTAAAGAAAAAGCGGCGCCTGCGGCGTGCCCCAATCCCTCAGATTTGACCCACCGAGGAAAGCGGTTCTCCGGGTGAACCACTTGCGTGGCCTCAACTGCGGGAAGAGAACATGCGTGGCTGTTTCAGGGAGGCCGCGCTGGTGCTCAGACTTTCCGCCTGCATTGCCGGGCTCGCCTTGCTCGTCGCGCCCGCCGCGTTTGCCCAGACGCCGCCAGCCCCGCCGCCCGGACCTCAGTCGACCGCCGGCGACTACGTCATCCACGACTTCCACTTCGCGTCCGGCGAGACCCTGCCGGAGCTGCGCATCCACTACACCACCTTCGGCAAGCCGCACCGCAACGCCGCCGGGCACGTCGACAACGCGGTGCTGATCCTGCATGGCACCGGCGGGGCGGGGACCAGCCTGGTCCGGCCGGAGTTTTCCGGCGAGCTGTTCGGCCCGGGGCAGCTGCTCGACGCGGCGAAATACTACCTGATCCTGCCCGACGACATCGGCCACGGCCGCTCGTCCAAGCCCAGCGACGGCCTGCGCGCCCACTTCCCGCACTATGACTACGCCGACATGGTCGAGGCTGAGCACCAGCTGGTGACCAAGGGGCTGGGGGTCGACCACATGCGCCTGGTCATGGGCACCTCGATGGGCTGCATGCACAGCTTCATGTGGGGCGAGAACTGGCCGAACGACGTCGATGCGCTGATGCCGCTCGCCTGCCTCACCGTGCAGATCGCCGGGCGCAACCGGGTGTGGCGCGACATGAGCATCCAGGCGATCAAGAACGATCCGGCCTGGATGGGCGGCGACTATGTGCACGAGCCGCTGCAGGGACTGACCACGGCCGCGGCGATGATCGTCATCGCCGGCAGCGCGCCGCAGCAGATGCAGAAGGCGCTGCCGACGCGGGACGCGGCCGATGCCTACGTCACCCGCATCCTGGCCCGCGAACTGGCCTCGCTGGACGCCAACGACACCATCTACCAGACCGATTCCTCGCGCGACTACGACCCCTCGGCCCGCCTCGGCCAGATCACCGCGCCGGTGATATGGGTTAATTCGGCCGACGACTTCATCAATCCGCCCGAACTCGGCATCGCCGAGCAGGAGGTGAAGAAGATCCCGCACGGCCGCTTCATCCTGCTGCCGATCGGCCCCAACACCCACGGCCACGGCACCCACACCTTCGCCGTTGCCTGGAAGGACCACCTGGCAGAGCTGCTGGCAGAATCGGCGAAATGAGCCCTTCATTCGCGCTGGGCGTCCTCTGGGACCTGTGGATCGTGTCATGGTTCGTCGCGGCCTTCTGGTCGCGGCGCACGGCGGCGCGGCCCTCGTTCATGGATGAGGCGATGCACCTGACGCCCACCCTGATCGGCGGCGCCTTGCTCTTCTGGGGATCGAGCGCCTGGTTCGAGACCCTGACCCGCATCGGGCCGCAGAAGCCCCTGTGGGTGACGCCTGACCCGATTGGCTGGGTGCTGTTCGCAGGGGCTGCGGCAGGGCTGGCGTTTACCTGGTGGGCGCGGATCACCCTGGGCTCGCTCTGGTCGGGCTCGGTGGCGCGCAAGGAGGGGCAGGCCGTGGTTCGCGCCGGCCCCTACCGGCTCGTGCGCCATCCGATCTATACCGGCCTGATCTTCGCCGCCTTCTGCACGCCGCTGTTGGATGGGCAGCAGGCCAATCTGCTGGGCGCGGTGCTGTTCAGTTTCGGCTTCTGGCTGAAGGCGCGGCTGGAAGAGCGATTCCTCGGCGCCCAGCTGGGCGCCGCAGCCTACGCCGACTATCGCAGCACCACGCCGATGCTGATCCCGTTCTGGCCGACGGCGCGCCGTCCCACCTAACTTGGCCGGCTGACCGACGCCGATCGCCGCACCTCGCTTGCGGCTCTGGCGCCCGGCGATGTTAGCTTTCGCCGTTGCGCGACGAATCACCCTCTCCGCGGCCGGGTGACCGGTCTTGACCACGGTCTCCGCGTTTCAGCGCCGGGCGGCCCGTCCGGCGGCGCGCGCCGCCCGGGCGGCGCTGTGGGAGCGCGTGACCTTCTGGGCCGTCGTCGGCCTGGTGCTGATGTTCAGCCAGGGCTGGGTGATGCAGATCACCGGGCCGGTAGTCGCCGTCGATCCGGACGTCTCGGCCTCGCTGCGCAACTACTTCTTTCCGGTCTATGCGGTGATCCTGATCCTGGCGGCCAGCCGGTGGAAGGCGCTGGCTGCGGCGGTCGTGCGCACGCCGCTGCTGACCCTGCTGGTCGGCCTGACCTTCGTCTCCGGCCTCTGGAGCATCGACCCCGAGGTCACCCAGCGCCGGGCCCTGGCCGTGGCCCTGACGACGCTCGGCGGCATGGCAGTCGCGGTGCGCTTCCCGCAATGGCCGCGCTTCATGGAGGTGCTGGGCGCGGCCTTCGGCATATTGGTGGTGCTGTGCTTCGCCTCGGTCTTCCTGCAGCCGACCTACGGCATCATGACCAGCGACTTCCCCGGCGCCTGGCGCGGCGTCTGGGACCACAAGAACGAGCTCGGCTACAACATGACCGTCGGCTTCGTGGTGCTGATGGCCGCCGCCATGCTGAACCCGCGCCGGCGCTGGCTGTGGGCCGGGCTGGCGGTCGGCGCCTTGATGCTGATCCTGGCCTCGACCTCGAAGACCTCGCTGGTCTCGTGCCTGGCCGCGGCCTTCTGCGTCGGGGTGGTCTGGATCGGCCGGCGCGGGCCCGCCGGCTCGGTGATGGCGGCCTACATCTGCCTGGCGCTGCTGTTCGCCGCCGGCTTCATGTTCGTGCTCGACCCGGGGCTGCTGTTCAAGGTGCTGGGCAAGGACGAGACCCTGACCGGGCGGACCCGCATCTGGTCGGCGGTCATGCACCAGATCGTCAAGCGACCGTGGACCGGTTACGGCTACGGCGCCGTCTGGACCGAGACCTCGCGCTGGGGGCCGCTGCCGTGGATCTCCAAGGAGCAGGGCTTCGTCATCCACGAGGCCCACAACGGCTGGCTCGGGGTCTGGCTGGAGATGGGCTACATCGGCCTCTGCCTGGTCGCGGCGACGGTGATCGAGGTCTGGGCCCGCACCATCCTCGGCATCTTCCGCCGCCCCTCGGCCTATTTCACCCTGCCGTTCCTGGTCATCTTCAGCCTGCACTCGATCACCGAGGCGGCATTGCTGGCCCAGAACGACTTCATCTGGCTGATCTTCAGCGCCGCCGCCCTGCGCGTCGGCTCCCCCGAGGACGAGAGCCCGCTGCCGGACGAGCGCAAGCCGAAGCGTCCGGTCCCGATCCGCGCCCGGCCAGGGCGTCCCCGGCGCGTCGCCGCCTCCTACCGTTGATGCCTCTGGCCCTCGCGGGCCCGGCGGCTTATATGCGCCCATTCCGGTATGGATGAGACGAGGCGAAAGCGGTTGCGGTTCCGCGCCTGGCGGCGTGGATTTCGGGAAGCGGACCTGATTTTGGGCCCGTTCGCGGATAGCCATGTCCAGTCGCTGACCGACGCCCAAGTCGAAGCCTTCGAAGTGCTGCTCGATCTGCCCGATCACGACGTCTACGGCTGGATCGTCAGCGACGATCCCGCGCCCGATCCGTACGAGACGGACCTCATCGCCCTCATTCGCGCGTTCCGCTCCGGCGGCGGCGCCCGCATCGTCTGACGCCCGCATCGTTTGACCCAAAGAGCAAAGCTTGTCCCTGGCTGAAGATATCAAGCGCGTCGCCAAGGGCTCCGACTCCCTGGAGCTGAGCGGCGTCCCCGAGGGGTTCGATGCCCTGGTGATGGCCGACCTGGCCCGCGCCCGCGGCGGCCTCAACGTGTTCGTGGCGCGCGACGGCTCGCGGGCGACGGCGTTCGAGACCGCCATGGCCTTCTTCGCGCCGGAGATGGAGATCCTGCGCCTGCCGGCGTGGGACTGCCTTCCGTACGACCGCATCGGCCCGTCGGCCGGGGTCTCGGCCGAGCGCATGGCGACCCTGACCCGGCTGGCCCGCGCGGACTGGGGCAAGGCGCCGGCGCTGCTGGTCACCCAGGCCGCCGCGCTGATGCAGCGCCTGCCGCCGAAGGCCGCGGTGCTGGCCGCCGGCTACTCGGCTCAGGTCGGCGCTTCGGTCGATATGGCGGTGCTGGAGCGCTACTTCGCCATCAACGGCTACCACCGCGCCTCCACCGTCTCGGAGCGCGGCGAGTTCGCGGTGCGGGGCGGGGTGATCGACGTCTTCCCGCCGGGCGCCGAGGAGCCGGTGCGGCTCGACCTCTTCGGCGACACGCTCGACGCCATCCGCGCCTTCGATCGCGAGACCCAGCGCTCGACCAAGCAGTTGAGGCATGTGGATCTGCTGCCGGTGAGCGAAGCGCTGATGGACGCCGCCGCCGTGGCGCGCTTCCGCAAGGGCTATGTCGCCGCCTTCGGCTCGGCCGGCGACGATCCGCTCTATGCGGCGATCAGCGATGGCGTGCGCCGCGCCGGCATGGAGCACTGGGTGCCGCTCTTCTACGACGAGATGGCGAGCCTCTTCGACTATCTGCCGAGCGACGCCCTGATCGGCCTCGATCATCTCAGCACCGCGGCCCGCGACGAGCGCCTGGCGACGATCGCCGACGCCTACGATGCCCGCGCCAGCGCCGACCGCAAGGCCCACTACCGGCCGATGACGCCCTCGGCGCTCTACCTGACCAACGCCGAGTGGGACCAGAAGCTCAGCCGCCACCCGGTGCGCCGGCTGGAGCCGTTCCGCCAGGACACGGCGGCCGGTGTGGTCGACCTGGGCGCCAAGCTCGGGCGCAACTTCGCCGCCGAGCGGGCGCAGGACAGCGTCAACCTGTTCGAGGCCGCCGCCGACCACGCCCGCCGGCTGATCGGCGAGGGCAAGCGGGTGCTCTTCGCGTCCTGGTCCGAGGGCGCGTCGGAGCGCCTGGCCGGCATGCTCTCCGACCACGGGCTCGGGAAGGCGCCCCTCGCGCCCTACTGGCAGGCCGCCAAGGCCGCCGACCCCAAGCTGCTGCAGCGGGTGGTGCTGCCGCTCGACGCCGGCTTCGAAACCGATGCGCTGGCCGTCATCTCCGAGACCGACATCTTGGGCGACCGCCTGGCCCGGCCGCGCCGCCGCCGCCGCGCCGCCAACTTCCTCGCCGAGGCCACCTCGCTCGCGCCCGGCGACCTCGTGGTCCACATCGACCACGGCATCGGCCGCTACATGGGGCTGAAGACCCTGGAGGTGCAGGAAGCCCCGCACGACTGCCTGGAGATCCACTACGCGGCGGACTCCAAGCTCTACCTGCCGGTCGAGAACATCGACCTGCTGACCCGCTACGGCGCCGACAGCGAGGACGTGCAGCTCGACAAGCTGGGCGGCGCCGCGTGGCAGGCCCGCAAGGCCCGCGCCAAGGAGCGGCTGCGCGAGATGGCCGAAGGGCTGATCGCCATCGCCGCGGCCCGCGCGCTGAAGCACGTGGAACCGACCGACCCGCCGCACGGCGTCTTCGACGAGTTCTGCGCCCGCTTCCCCTACGAAGAGACCGAGGACCAGCTGAACGCCATCGCCGACGTGCTCACCGACTTCGAGAGCGGCATTCCGATGGACCGGCTGATCTGCGGCGACGTCGGCTTCGGCAAGACCGAAGTGGCCTTGCGCGCCGCCTTCATCATGGCGATGAGCGGGCGCCAGGTGGCCGTGGTCTGCCCGACCACCCTCTTGGCCCGCCAGCACTACGCCACCTTCAAGGCCCGCTTCCAGGGCTGGCCGGTGCGCCTCGGCCACCTCTCGCGCCTGGTGCCGACCGCCGAGGCCAACGCCACCCGCGAGGGCCTGAAGAAGGGCGAGATCGAGATCGTCATCGGCACCCACGCGGTGCTTTCCAAGCAGGTGGGCTTCAAGGACCTCGGTCTCGTCATCGTCGACGAGGAGCAGCACTTCGGGGTCAAGCACAAGGAGGCGCTGAAGGCCCTGCGCGCCGACGTGCACGTGCTGACCCTGACCGCCACGCCGATCCCGCGCACCCTGCAGATGGCCCTCTCGGGCATCCGCGAGATGTCGATCATCGCCACCCCGCCGGTCGACCGGCTGGCGGTGCGCACCTACATCACTCCGTTCGACCCGGTGACCCTGCGCGAGGCGCTGCTGCGCGAGAAGTACCGCGGCGGCCAGGCCTATTTCGTCACCCCGCGCATCTCGGACCTGAACGACCTGGCCCAGTTCCTGCGCGAGGACGTGCCCGAGATCAGCTTCGTCACGGGCCACGGCCAGATGGCGCCGACCCAGCTCGAGGACGTGATGGCCGCCTTCTACGAGGCCCGCTACGACGTGCTGCTGTCGACCAGCATCGTCGAGAGCGGCCTCGACATTCCCTCGGCCAACACCCTGATCATCCACCGCGCCGACATGTTCGGCCTGGCCCAGCTCTACCAGCTGCGGGGCAGGGTGGGGCGCTCCAAGTCCCGCGCCTACGCCTACCTGACGACGCCGTTCGAGCGACCGATCACGCCGGCCGCGGAGAAGCGGCTCGAAGTGCTGCAGTCGCTGGATAGCCTCGGCGCCGGCTTCCAGCTGGCCAGCCACGACCTCGACATCCGGGGTGGGGGCAATTTGCTGGGCGACGAGCAGTCGGGCCACATCCGCGAGGTCGGCGTCGAGCTTTACCAGCAGATGCTCGAGGACGCCGTCGCCGAGCTGCGCGCCAAGGGTGGGGCCGAGCCGGTGAACATCGATCGCGGCTGGTCGCCGCAGATCAACACCGGGGCGGCCGTGCTGATCTCCGAAGAATACGTGCCCGACCTGAACGTGCGCCTGGCGCTTTACCGGCGCCTGTCCGACGCCGAGCGCGTGGAGGACCGCGAGGCCCTGGCCGCCGAGCTGATCGACCGCTTCGGCCCGCTGCCGGCCGAGGCCGACCAGCTGCTCAAGGTGGTGGCGATCAAGGGGCTCTGCCGCCAGGCCAACGTCGCCAAGATAGACGTCGGGCCGAAGGGCGCCGTCGTCAGCTTCCGCAATGACCACTTCGCCGACCCCGGCGCCCTGGTGCAATTCATCCAGAAGAACGCGATCGTCTGGCGGCTGCGGCCGGACCAGAAGGTGGTGATCAAGGGCGAGTGGGAAACCCCGCTGCAGCGCCTGGGCGCCGCCGAGCGCATCCTGAAGGACCTGGTCCAGGTCCTGGCCGGCGGCCCGCCCCAGCCCACCTTGATCGCCGCGCCGAAGCCTCCGCCCCCGCCGCCGCCGGCCCCGCCGAAGCGCACCATGGCGCCGACACGGCCCCCGATGCGCGGCGGGCACAGCTTCCGCCGGCCGATCGGCGGCCCAAATCGCCGTTGAGGGCGCCCGGAGGCCGGCCGCAACCTCGCCGCGCCGACCATCGCCGCGATCCCGTTCAGCGCGTTCAACCCTGAAGCGGTCGTTTGTGGTGGACAGAGTCGCCGAACCCCGCCCAGAATGCGCTATCCGGGGGGAGTGCTCTGCATGCGTGTGGCGATTGGGGCGGCTGCGCTCGCGGCTGCCATGTGGTGCGCAGCCGCGCCGGGAATTGCTCAGCCCGCGACCAACGCGACGGCGGCGACGACCGATGCTGCTCCGCCTGTCGCAGCACCGACTGCGTCGTCCGCCGTTCCAAGCGCCCCACAGATCGTCCCTGCCGGGACGTTGATCGAAGTGGTGCTGACCCAGTCGATCAGCACCCATGTGCTGAAGCGCGGCGACACCTTCACCCTCAGGCTGGCTCGGCCGGTCATGCTCGGAGACAAGACGGTCGTCCCGCAAGGCACTCCCGGCTTCGGCGAAGTGATCGACGCCGCGCCGGCCAGTGCGCTGGGCAAACCGGCCAAACTGGTGCTCGCGGCGCGCTATCTCGATTACAACGGCGCGCACATACCGCTGAAGGCGCTGCGGCTGGTCGCGGCCGGCGCCGATAAGGTCAACACGATCGTGGCGCTCAGCTTGGTGCCTTACGTCGGCATCCTGGCCGTCTTCATGCACGGCGGCGACGTCGAGATCCCCGCCGGGACCGACGCCCTTGCCAAGCTCGCCGCCGACCTCGGTCCCGACGGTGCGCCAGCGCCGCCGCCTGCGCCGACGACTCCAACGACAACAAGCCCGGGAAACGCTCAATGACCTACAGACTGCGCAACCTCGCCCTCGGCGCCGCGTCACTCGCCTTCGCCGGCGCGACCTCGGCGCTGGCACAGACCAACTCCGCCACGCCCGCGACCGATCAGACGCCGCCCGCTGCGTCCCCCGGCAAGGTGCCGCCGCCGCCGGCCGGCAAGGCTGAGGTCGTGTTCTTCCGGCCGTGGGCCTATCCGGGGGCGCTAGTCAGCTTCACCATCCACGAGGGCAAGACCGGCGTCGCCAAGCTGGGCAATAACACCTACGCGGTGGTGACGGCCGATCCTGGCGACCACACCTACACCAGCCAGTCCGAAGCGACCGACACCCTGCACTTGGAGTTGGATGCCGGTGAGGTCTACTACGTCAGGAACACGCTCGGCATGGGCCTGATGCTCTACCGGCCGCACCTGACGCCCTCCGATGAGGCAACTTTCGACAAGTCGAAGTCGATCAAGCTGTCGACCGAAAAGCCGACCGACCTCTCCGGCCATTGACCGCCACGATCCTGACGCGGACGCGTGGTGTTTGAGGCGCGTGTCCGGTCAGGATTCGAGAGGGGGCAGAAAACGACGCCATGCGTGGCGTTTCGGCGCCGGCCTGCTCAGCGGGGCCGCGCACGCCGCGCTTGTGCTCGCGTTGATCGGCGCGGCCTCGGCCCCGGTGCTTGCGCCCGAGCTTGCCCCGATCAGCGTGCAGATGGTGCAGCTGCCGCCGCCCGTGGTCGCCCCGGCGCCGACGCCCGATCCACAGCCGACGCCGTCACTCAAGCAGCCCGCGCCGCAGACGCCGAAGCGGCAAAGCATCGCGCGGCGCAGCCCGGCGCCGCCGGTCCGCGCGTCGCTGCCGGTCGCGCCGGCCGAGCACACGGCGGCTGTCGCGTCGCAGGGCCTCGACAACGCACGCTTCGCCGGCGCGCAGGGAGTCGGCGACGGGCCGCCGAGCGGGGCTTGCGACATGGCGCGGCGGCTGCAGGCGGCGCTGCGTAGGGACCCCCTGGTGCAGGCGGCGGTGGCGCAGGCCGGCGATGGGCCGATCATGGTGTGGGACGGCGACTGGGTTCAGAGCGGCTCCCAGGACGGCAAGGGCCTGGCGGCCGTGCGCGAGGCGATCACCTGGGAAGTCGCGTTCGCGCCGGCCGCCTGCAAGGCCGAACCGATGCGCGGGATGATCCTGCTGTCGATGAGCAGTGGCGGATCCGGCAAGCTTGCCCTGGGCCAGGGCGCCTGGCGCTGGTCGGACCTGCTGCGGTGAGACTCTCGTCTCCCCCCGAACGGGGGATGGCGACCGCCGCAGGCGGTGGAGGGGGCCCGCAACATCCGGCCGCAGGCCCCCTTCGTCGGCTGCGCCGACACTTCCCCCGTTTGGAGGAAGAGATGCGTTATGCCATCACGATCAGCACGACCCGGCGGTTTTGCGCCCGGCCTTCGCGGGTGGTGTTGGGCGCCACGGGGGCGTCCGCGCCGTAGGAGATGGTGGCCATCCGGTTCAGCGGTACGCCTTGCTCGTTCATGAACCGGCGGACCGCCTCAGCCCGCTCCTCACCCAGCCGAAGGTTGGTTTCCTTCGAGCCGGTGATGTCGGTGTGGCCCTGGATCTCCAGGTAGACGTTCTGATTCTCGGACTTCAGCTTCTGCACGAAGTCGCTCAGCCGCGTCTGGGCTTCGGGCGACAGCTGCGAGCCGTCGATCGGGAACTTCACCGAGTCGTCCGACAGCACCATCGCGTAGAGGAACTTGCCCTGGGCCAGCTTGTTGGCCGCTTCAGCCCGCCGCATGGCGTCCTGGGTGGTCTGGTCAAGCTGCGCGAAGTGCGCGGTGTCAGCCGTTTGCTGGGACTGTTGTTGCGTCTGCACGTCGGAGACGTGGGTCTCCACCACGGCCACGTGCTTGTCGACGTAGTCCTGGGTTGCGCACCCAGCCAGCGCCAATCCCCCCAGCAGCATCAAGCCGCCCCTCAGTAGTATCGACATTCGTTCGACCCTGATTTCCGCCGCCCTTCGGGCGCGCCGCCATGGGCCGTCAAGGGCCCGCGAAACATGGCTATTAGTTAATCTGGGCCAATTCTTGGCGACTCTTTGGCCGCGTTGCGCCGGAAGAAGTCGATTCTAACTATCGGAATTTCCAGCGATAACCTGGAACCGTTCGCAAGTTCGCGCGTTGGGCGAAATCTTAAGTTGTCCGAGCCGGACCTTGCCCGCTCTGCGCCTCTGCCAGCATCCGCGTGGCGCGGCGCCAGACTTCCACCCGCTGCACCGACAGCATCGCGATCGCCAGCACGACAAAAGCGTCGCCGATGGCGACCACCGGCAGGTGCAGCATCAGCGCATTGCCGGCCAGGAGGTCGCGGGCGCCGATGCGCAGCGCGAGAATGGCGAAGATGAACAGGATGCCGATCGGCGAGGCGCGCGACGTCAGCGCCTGCGTTTCCGGGTGGATGTGAATGCTGATGAAGCGCGCGCGCTGCCAGCCGATCGCCGCGCCGATCACGAAGGCGCCGGCCAGCAGCGAGATGCTGAGTGCGGTCAGCGGCGGCGGCGCTTCGTAGAGCGCGGCCCCCATCAGCACCAGGTAGACCAGCGGCAACATCCATAGCCGATCGATCTTCAGTTCGCGCGGGCGGCTGTTGCGCAGCACGATGATGACTGCGACGACCCCAAGCGTGATCAGGGTGGTCATGGTCGACCCCCCGGACGAACCGAACATTCAGCGTACTCCCAATTGACCCGGTCCAGCTTGGCTGGCGCTGGCTGCCTCGGGGGCGCGCGCCGGCCACGCGGCCACCCCTATATCGAAATCCGCCAGGAAAGGTTGCCGACCCGACTCGATCCTGACTCAACCCATAGCCGGTCCTCCCAGGCTTCAGTAGAGTGACGCGGCTAACCTGGAGGAATCATGCGCACCTTGCTTCTGGCCGCGGTCGCGGCGCTCGCCTTTCAGTCCGCCGCCGCCGCGAGCACCACGCACGGCCCGTACCATATGAGCCACGGCCACTGCCTCGCGTCCAACGGACACCATGTGAGCACGAAGCTGTGCCTGCGGACCCCGACGGCCAGGCGGTGCATGAACTTCATGACGCACCAGTACGTGACCTGCCCCACGGGCGGGACGCCGCCGGCCCACTGATCGCCGGGCGCCTTCCTAGCTGGCCTGGCGCTCGCTGGCCTGGGCGGCGGCCGCTTCGAGCGCCTTGGCGGCGCTCTCGCCGGCCTTGACCTCGGCCACGCCGATGTCGAATTCGGCCACGAACGGCTGGCGGTCGGGGCCGGCCTCGAACGCCGTGCAGCCGATGACCGCGGCGATGCGCTCGGCCGTGAGCCGGGCGGCGGAGAGGCTGGTGCCGGGCAGGGCGAGGGCGAAGACTTCGGGACCGAGCCGCGCGGCGGTGTCCTCGGCGCGGACCAGCCGGCCGATCATGCTGCCGATCTGCGGAATCGCGCGGTCGAGCCAGCCGCCGGCGCGGGCGACCGTCACCTCTGGTCGCTCGGACACCTTCAGCACGCAGACCGCCAGCGGCCGGTTGCGGGCGCGGGCGGCCGAGGCCAGGCGCATCAGGTGGGCAGCGAAGAGGTCGCGGGTGAAGAGGCCGGTCGAGGCGTCCATCAGGCCGGAGCTCTTGGCCTTTTCCAGCGCCCGGCGGATGGCGCTCTGGCGGCGATAGCTGCGGGCCAGTTCCAGCACCCGCTTGGCCGTGTCGTTCTCGCTGACCTCGGGCGAGGCCACGTCGGTGACGCCCTTGTTGAAGGCGTCCACGGCGGCGATGTCGGGCGCGCCGCGCTGATAGAGTAGGGCCGGGATGTGGTAGAGCCGGGTGTTGCGGCGCATGCCGGCGATGATCGACAGCGACTCGTGCGGGTTCTCGCCCGCCCAGAGCACCACCGCATCGAAGGTGCGTTCGTGCAGGTAGTCGAAGGCCGTGTACGAGGTGAAGGCGCCGACCACCGACGCGTCGTAGCGGCCGAGCGCGTTGGAGAGGGCCAGGAACTGCGGCGCCGGCTCGCCGACGCAGAGCACGCGTAGCTGGCCGCCCTCGACCTCGGGCAGGTCGAGCCTCCGGCCGCGCTCGGTGAAGGTCTCCAGGCGCAGCTCGAACTCCTCCTCGGCCACCGCCATCCGCACCAGGCTCTCCAATCGCATCACCGCCTGGGCGGGATGCAAGGGCGGCGCGAGGGTCAGGTCGAAGCCGTTGGAGGCCAGTTGCGGGTCGGGATCGGCGATGGCGATCACCGGCAGGCGCCTGGGCGCGCAGGCCGCCTTCAGCCGGCGGGCGAAGGAGAGGGTCTCGTGGCCCGCGCCCACCAGATCGACGAAGGCCGCCTCGATCTGCAGGTCGCCCAGCGCGGCGATGGCCGCGAAGGGGCCACGCGCGGTGATCGTGCGCCAGCCGAGCCTGTCCAGCCCATCGGCCAGTGGCCCCGCGCGCTCATCCTCTCGCGCGACGATCAAGATGCGTGCGTGAATCGACAACCACCAGTCCTTCGGCGGAGATTAGGCAGCGGAACGGCGCCACGCCAAGGGCGGAATTCGGCGCCAGCGTCGAGAGTGGATGCGGTGTGACGGCGCACCCCTTGCCACAAAGGCTTTGGCGGGGCGGGGCGAGGTCGGTAGAAGACAACTACAGGAGGAAGCTGGCGGCCGTGCGCGGCCGCCGGGGACTTCCGGGGGGCGGCGATGTCGAACACGGCCGGCAAGGCCTACGCCATGAACGTGCTGACGCCGTCGGCGCCTGGCCGGACCTGGCTGAACGAGCTGATCTTTATGGTGGCGCGGGCGCTGCCGGCGACGCTCTCTGGTCTGCTTGGGCTGTCGCTGATCCATTTCGCCCGCTGGGTCATCATCAAGCGCAGCCAGTGGCCGGACTTCGGGCAGGGGCCGCAGGCGTTGAAGAACGACTACATGCTGTTCTGCAGCAACTTCAACGGCACCTGGGATCAGTACATCGACGCCTTCGCCGACGGCATTCCCGGCGGACTGGACCTCTTTTGGTACACGGCGACTAAATACCCGCACTCGATCCCGATGACGCCGTTCAAGAACTACATCCGCGCCAACCAGATCGACACCAACTACTACTACAATGCCACCCCCGGCAGCGGTCAGCGCGACATCAAGCAGGCGCTGAAGCTGGCCACCGCGATCCGGGCGCTCGCCGCCAGCCCGCCGGCGGACGACGCGGCCTTCCTCGCCGCCTGGCAGGGACTGATGCGCCAGGCGCAGGGGGCCATGGGCGCGCCGGGCTACGCGCCGGTCGCCAGCCTCGACACCGAGCGCGCCGACATCCACCGCTGCGAGTCGGTGCGCGAGCGCTGGGGGCCGCAAGGCCACGGACCGCCCGTGGCGGTGCGCCGGCTGCAGCTGGCCGCCGATATCCGCGAGGGCCAGGATGCCTAGCCTCGACGGCGGCCACTATTTCCTCACCGCGCTGCTGCCGATCGACGACCGCGGCATCATCGAGCACGACGGGCTGAAGAGTTCGCCGGTCCACATGGTGCGCGAGGCGCTGGAGACCTTGCCGACCGCCCTGCAGTCGCCGGCGTCGGCGCGGATCGGCCTGCAGAGCCCCTTCGCCCGCAGCCTGCGCACCCACTTCGCCCGCTTCGTGGTCATCGACGCGCCCTTCTACAACGGTCGCGACCCCGCGGACTCCATCCTCAGCGCCATCGCCGGGACCAACCTCTTGTCGCCGCAGCCGGTGGATCGGCTGACTTGCCCGTATCTGTTCTTCGCGGCTGATTTCGACCCTGCAAGCGACGGCGAGCCGCGCGGCTACCTGGAGGAGCTCTGGACGCTGGCGGAGACCGAGCTGAAGGCGGTCCTTGAGTACTGCTACGGTTTTGAGGCGGTAATCACCGCTGCCGACTTCGCCAGCTATGTAGCCCGCGGCCAGGTGGAGACCACCATGCCGTTCAACGACTACTGGCCAGGTCCCCCGCCGCTCCCGACGCTGTCGATACCGCAGATTCTTGCGGCTCCGGCCACGGCCCTAGTCGTATCGGTCGTCGCGACCGTGTTCGGCGGTCTCGGATTCGGCCTCGTTGCTACGAAGGAGTACTCTGGCTGGCTGGGTGCGGCCGTAGGCCTCGTCTCGGCCCTGGTTGTCGGGGTACTGGCCGTCGCCTTACTGGTCGTCCCGGCGGTATTTTTCATCTATCGCCTGGTGATGAGGAGGGGGGCCCGACCTTTCCCGACCGCGCCCAACTCGACGCTGCAGGATGTGCTGAAGGCGCTCTACCTGCAGCAAGCATTCACCCGCTTCGCTGTCGCCCAGCAGGGATCGAGCCCCGCCGAGCTGCGGGCCGCCTTCCAGGACTTCGTCGCCCGCACCCGCCCGGACGATGTCGCCGGCCCCACCCAGCCCCCCGGCGTGATCCGGACCGCCGATGCGTGACCTCGATCTCGCCGACATCCAGGGCGGCATATTGCGCGCCTATGGCCGCCAGGGTTTCCCGAAAGGCCGCAGCTTCTTCCTGACCGTCCGCGAGCCCGCCAAGGGCCGCCAGCTGGTCGAGGCCCTGCGCCCGCGCATCACCACGGCAGCGCGCTGGGTCGATCCGCGGCGCGGCCCGGCGCTGCTGCGCAGCCACCACCCGCGCCTCACCGACGCCATCCGCGCCCAGGGCCTGGCCGACTATCCGGGCGAGGTGGAGCTGGTGAAGCCGAAGGTGGCGCTGAATGTGGCCTTCACCTTCGCCGGATTGCAGGCGCTCGAAGTGCCGACGCGGACGCTGATCGGCATGCCGGACGAGTTCGTCGACGGCATGGAGAAGCGCGCGCCGATGCTGGGCGACGCGCCCTTCCTGGAGACGCGCGATGCGGTGTGGAAGCACTCGCGCGGCGAGCGCGCCGTGCACATCATGGTCACCATGAACGCCGAGATGGACGCGGCCGGCGCGCCCGTCCCGGAGCTGGACGCCGAAACCGCCTGGCTGCGCGGCCTCTGCGCCGCCAGCGAGGGCGGGGTGGTGCTGCTGGCCGGCGTCAGCCCCGAGAACCCGGATTTCCAGGCCATGTCCGCGGTGCTTGACCACTCCGGCGATCAGGTGACGCCCGTGAACAAGGAGCACTTCGGCCTCTCCGACGGCTTTGGCGACCCAACCTTCGAAGGTCAGCTCGGCCCGGCGGCGCTGAAGATCAAGATGATCGGCGGCGGCAAGCTCGAGCCCGACCAGACCTGGGCGCCTCTGGCGACCGGC
>DATAVF010000283.1:0-12434 GCA_036267835.1 Caulobacteraceae bacterium
CTGCGGCGGCGGCAGGCTGAAGCTGTCGCGGGTGAAGAAGGTCTCGAAGGCCTCGTCGAACCGGGTGACCTCGTCGCGCGACTTGGCGAGCGTGGCGCAGAGCGCGTCCTTGAACAGTTCGCGGTCGGCGTAACCGACGGCCGCCGCCGTGCGCGCCGCGTCGATGGCCTCGACCGGCGAGACCCTCACGTCGGCGGCGCGCAGCGCCCGGAGGAACTGTTCGAGGGTGTGCTGCATCAGGCCCGCTCATCCCGGCGAAGGCCGGGACCCAGATGGAATGACTCGAGCGTGGGTTCGAGAAACTCAGCGGCAAACCAGCCCACATCGGCGCTTGTCGATCTGGATCCCGGCCTTCGCCGGGACGAGCGGAAAATGAAGGTCTGGCTCATAGCTACCGCCGCCCCATGAGCTCCACGATCTGCGGTTCGACGGCGGCGATGTCCTGCTCGAACTTCAGGATCACGTTCAGGGTGTCGCGCACCATGGCGGGGTCGAGATCCCGGGCGTGCAGCAGGATCAGCGCGCGGGCCCAGTCGACGGTCTCGGAGATCGACGGCGCCTTGCGAAGGTCCAGCGCTCGCAGCGACTGGACGAAGGCGACCAGCTGGTTGGTCAGCGCCGCCTCGATGCCCGGCACGCGCGTGGCCACGATCCGCTCCTCAAGCGCCGGCTCCGGCAGGGGGATGTGCAGGTGCAGGCAGCGGCGCTTCAGCGCGTCGCCCAGGTCGCGGACGTTGTTGGAGGTCAGGAACACGAGCGGCGGAGTCTTGGCGACGATGACGCCCAGCTCCGGCACCGAGACCTGATAGGCCGAGAGCACCTCCAGCAGGAAGGCCTCGAAGGCCTCGTCCGACTTGTCGATCTCGTCGATCAAGAGGACGCAGCCGTCATCGTGCCGCAGCGCCTGCATCAGCGGCCGCGGCTCCAGGAACGGCTCGGAAAAGAACAGGTCGCCCATGCCGTGCAGGCGGTCCATGGCGGCGTCCATGTCGGGTGCATCGGCGAGCGCGACACCCATCCGGTCCTTCAGGATCTGGGTGTAGAGCAGCTGCTTGCCGTACTTCCACTCATAGAGCGCCTTGGACTCGTCCAGGCCCTCGTAGCACTGCATGCGGATCAGCGGCAGGCCGAGCAGGGTGGCGGTGGAGAGCGCCAGCTCGGTCTTGCCGACGCCCGCAACGCCCTCCACCAGCACCGGCTTGGAAAGGTGCTGGGCCATGAAGAGCGCTGTGGCGATGCGGCGCGAGGCTATGTAGCCGACCCCGGCGAGGCCGGAGATGATCGCTTCGACGGAAGCAAGGGGAGACTCCGCAACCGGAGTCCTGGAGAGCTGAACGGTCAAAGGCCTTTGACTTTCAAATGACGGGGCCGCGAAGCGGCGAACGGCTGTATGAATCTGGTTTGCCGGGGTTGTCGCCCGAAGGCAACCTTTCGGATCAGGCCGGCGGCGCCGTCGCCGTGCTGGCGGGCGCCTCGCTCCAGCCGCCGCCGAGGGCCTTGTAGAGCGACACAAGGTCCTGATCGAGCTGGCCGTTGCTTGCCGCCAGCCGGTTCTGCGCCGTGTAGACGGCGCCCTCGGCGGTGAGCACGTTGATGAAGTCGGCGAGGCCCGACTGGTAGCGGTCCTGCGACAACTGGAAGGCGGTCTCGGCAGCCTGGGCCGAGGCGCGCAGCTGGACATTTCGTCGCTGCTCGGCCGAGTAGCGGGCCAGCGCGTCCTCGACGTCCTTCAGCGCTCCCAGCACGGTCTTCTCGTAGGCGAAGTAGGCCTGGACCCGCGCCTCGCGCCGGGCTCGGATGTTGGCGCGGGTCTTGCCGCCGTTGAAGATGGTCTGGACGACGGCGGCGGTGGCCGCGGTCTGGAGGCTGTTGGCTGAGATCAGCGTCTTCAGCGACTCCGAGATCAGGTCGACCGAGCCGGTGAGGTTGATCTGCGGGTAGAGGTCGCCGACCGCTACGCCGACGTCGGCGGTGGCCGCAGCGAGGTTGCGCTCGGCCTCGCGGATATCCGGGCGGCGGCGCAGCAGGTCGGACGGCAGGCCGACCGGCACGACGGGCGGCGCGGCGGGCGGCGCGGCGACGGGGGTCAGCTGGTCGCTGAGCGCCTCGGGCAGACCGAGCAGCACGCCGATCGCATGGATCTGGCCCCTCGCCTCGGCTTCGAGCCCGGGCGTGGCGGCCAGCGAGGCGTCGAGCTGGTTCTGCTGCTGGCTGACTTCGAGCGCGGTGGCGAAGCCGGCGTCGCGGCGCGATTTCACCAGCGCCAGCAGCTGCTTCTGCCGATCGGCCTCCCTCCGGGCGACGCCCAGCTGCTGCTGGATGGCGCGCAGGCCCAGGTAGTCGTTGGCCACTTCGGCGGCGACGCTGACCTGGGTGTCGCGCAAGGTCCATTCCTGCGCCTCGACGCGGCCGCGCGCCGCCTCGACGCTGCGCCGGGTCTGGCCGAAGAGGTCGAGTTCCCATGAGGCGTCGAAGCCGGCGCTATAGGTGGTGAAGTCCGTGCCCGGCAGGCCGACGCCCTTGCCGGTCGAACCCGAGCTGCCGCTGCCCGTGGATCCGCCCGAAGCTCCGCCGCCGCCAAACGCGCTGGCCAACTGGGAGAAGCCGGCGTTCTTCGACAGCATGGTGTTGTTGACGCTGCCGCTCGCCTGGACCTGCGGCAAGGCGGCGGCGCCGGCGATGACCGCCTGTTCGCGCGCTTCGCGGATGCGGGAGGCGGCGGTCGCGACATCCAAATTGCCGGCCAGGGCGCGGGTGACCAGGTCGTCCAGGGTCGGATCGCCGAACCGGGACCACCAGGCCGAAAGGTCCGGCGTCGCCTGCGTCGTGGCGCTGAGCGGCGCCGCGGGCCTGCCGGCCGCCGCCTCCTGGTAGGCCGGCGGCGTCGGGATCGACGGTGCGCGGTAGTTCGGGCCCACCGTGCAGGCGCCGAGCAGGCTGGCCAGAGCGAGGATCAATACACCCTTCAATGCGCACCTCCCGCCGGCGCGCCGACCGGGCGACCCTTCATCAGGAAAATCAGGGGGATCATCAGCAGGATCACCAGCATCAGGGCGTGGAAGGCGTCGACGAAGGACAGCATGTCCGCCTGCTTGGTCAGCGCCTGGTAGAGGTGCGCCGTCGCCGCCGCCTGCGCCGTCGCGGCCGGCTGGCCCTGGGCGCGCAACACCGCCGCGGCGTGGTTCAGGCTCTGGGTGTAGACCGGATTGAAGCCGTTCAGCGTCTCGGTCAGCCGCGCCTGGTGGAACTGCTGGCGCTGGGCCAGCAGGGTCTGCACCAGCGAGATGCCGATGGTGCCGCCAAGGTTGCGGGCGACGTTCATCAGCCCCGAGGCCTGGTTGTTCTGCTCCGGCTTCAGCCCGACGTAGGCGAGCGAGGTCACCGTGACGAACAAGAACGGCAAACCCACCGCCGAGAACAGCCGCGCCTGCGAGGCGTCCCAGAAGCTGATCTGGGCGTCGAGGTGGCTCATGTTCCAGACCGCGAACACCTGGATCAACAGGCCCAGGCCCAGCAGAATCCGGGGGTCGACCTTGCCCGACAGGAAACCGCCCAACGGCATCACCACCACCGTGGCGAGCCCGCCGACAGTCAGCGCCATGCCCGCGTCGGTCGCCGTATAGCCCAGTACCTGCTGCAGCAGCTGCGGGATGAACTGGGTGGTGCCGAAGACAACCACCCCGGTCACCATCAGGAGCACAAAGGCGACGGCGAAGTTGCGCTGGAAGAGGATGCGCAGGTCGACGATCGGCTCCTTGCGCGTCAGCTCCCACGGCACGAGGGCGACGATGCTGGCCGCGGAAGCCACGGCGCAGAAACTGATCCACGGGCTGGAGAACCAGTCGTCGCGCTGGCCGCGGTCGAGCGTGATCTCCAGGAAGCCCAGACCTGCCGCCACCAGCAGGAAGCCGACCCAATCGACCTTCAGCCCGCCGGCCAGCTTCGCCTCGCGCTCCTCGGTCAGCGCCTTCGGCTCGGCCACCAGCAGGCCGACCAGCACCAGCGACAGGATGCCGATCGGCACGTTGATCAGGAAGACCCAGTGCCAGGAGAGGTTGTCGGTGATCCAGCCGCCCAGCGAGGGCCCGGCGATTGGTCCAGCGATCACCACGATGCCATAGGCGGCGAAGGCCATGCCGCGCTTCTCTGGCGGGAAGGTGTCGGCCATCATCGACTGTTCGGAGGGCGCGAGGCCGCCGCCGCCGATGCCCTGCAAGATGCGCGCGAGGATCAGGAAGGTCAGGTTCGGCGCGAGGCCGCAGAGCAGCGACGAGATCGCGAACAGGGCCACCGAGGCCATGTAGTAGCGCTTGCGGCCGATCACGTCGGCGAGCCAGCCGGAGATCGGGATGACGATGGCGTTGGAGATCAGATAGCTGGTCAGCACCCAGGTGGTCTCGTCGTAGCTGGCCGAGAGCGAGCCGCCGATGTGGTCGAGGGCGACGTTGGCCACCGACACGTCCAGCACCTCCATGAAGGTGGCGATGGAGATGACGAAGATCACCAGCCAGGGAGAGTGGTCGCCCGCCGCCGAGCGGGCCGGCGTCCAGGCTGGCGCGCTCGCCTGGCTCACGGCCGCACGAGCACCTTGGGCTCGACCGAGAGCCCCGGACCCAGCGGGCAGTCGTCTGGGATGCGGTCGAAGACGATCTTCACCGGCACCCGCTGCACCACCTTGACGAAGTTGCCGGTGGCGTTCTCCGGCGGCAGCAGGGCGAAGGCCTGGCCGGCGCCGCGCTGGATCGAATCGACATGCGCGCGCAGCGGCGACCCGCGGCAGGCGTCGATCTTGACATCGACGCGCTGGCCGACCCGCATCAGCTCCAACTGGGTTTCCTTGTAGTTGGCGGTGACCCAGAGATCGTTGGGCACGATCGCCATCAGCTCCTGGCCGGGCTGCACATAATTGCCGGGCGCGACGTTGAAGTGGGCGATGTGGCCATCGACGGGCGAGACCAGGCGGGTGTCGCCGAGGGTGATGTTGGTCTGGTCGATCTGCGCCTGGCTGGCGCGGCGCTGCGCCTGCAGCGCGCCGATCTGGGCCTGGGCGGCGCGGATCTGCTGGGCGGCGTTCTGGGCTTTCTTCAGCGCCGCGGCGTACTGGGCGGCGGTGTTGCGCGCTGCCGCCAGCGCCTGGTCGAACTGCTGGGCCGAGACCGCCTGGGGCGCGGTAGCGCGCAGGTGCTGGTAGCGGGCAAGGTCGTCGGCGGCTTCCTGGGCCTGGGCGGCGGCCCCATCGGCGTCGGCGCGGGCCTGCTGGTAGGTCGCGGTAGCCCCGGCGATGTTGGCGTGCTGCTGGGCGATCTGGGCGTCGGCCTGGGCCGCCTGGGCGTTGGCCTGCTCCGCCTGGACGCGGGCCGTGGACGCGTCGATCTCGACCAGCGGCTGGCCCGCGCGCACCACCGCGTTGTCGGTCACCAGCACCTTGGTGACCAGGCCCGAGACCTGCGGCGCCAGGTGGACGATGTGGCCGTCGACGTAGGCGTCGTCGGTGCTCTGCCAGCGCCGCGCCTGCGACCACCAGAGGGCGCCGCCGATCAGTAGAACCAGGACGAGGGCGCCGATGCCGACGAGCACCAGCGGGTTCTTGAAGGGACTGGGCTTCTTCAGCTTGTCGCCGTCTTGCTTGCCCTCGTCCGGCTTGTCCTTTGACAGGGCTTTGTCGTCCTGCGCCTCGCCCTCGGCGGACGGCCGCTTCGACTCCGGTTCGTCCTCAGCCATCCCGGCCCGCCCCAATCGACGGCGAGGGTTCGGGCCGTCCCGGGATCAAACTTCGCTGTCGGGGATAAGTTCCGGGCGCCTGCGCCCTAGGCGCGATCCAGCGCCGGACGCACCGCTTTCGCCCACTCCGACCACGGGAAAAAGCCCCGCTCGTAGTCGACCGCGCCATCGTTGGGAGGCGCCGCGAAGTCATAGGCCGGCGCGTGGCGGAAACGCTCGAAGCGGGGCGTGTAGCCTTTGAAGATGCCGGCCTGGGTCGGATAGCAGGCGATCATCGCCAGCTTGTGGGCGGCCTCCTCCGGCTTCAGCGGCGTCTCGACGATCGGGATGCCCGGCGCCGGGGCGAAGGAGTGCACCGAATAGCGCCCGTCGCGGCTGCGGTAGAATGGCGCCTCGATCACCTCGATCGCCGAGCCGCGCGTCGCCAGGGCCACGGCCGCAGCGACCGCGTCGTGATCCGGATGGCCGCCCTCGTAGGCGTGGGTCAGCACCCCGCGGACGCCGTGCCGCGCGAAGAAGGCTCGGAGTTGCGCGGCCAGCTTGCCGAGATTGTGGACGGCCTCCTTGTCCGGCGCCTCCAGCCGGGTCAGCGCAGCGGGCGGCAGGCCGGCGACAGCCATGGCGGCCAGCAACTCGGCGTGGCGCGCATCGCGGTAGGCTTCGACGCTCGGCAGGCCCAAACGGCGGGCGGTGTGCATGTCGCGCGGCGAACCGTCGGTCGCCAGCACCAGCCGCACCCCCTTCAGCCGCCGCATCACCACGCCGAACGCCAGCGTCTCGTCGTCCGGATGGGCGGTGACGATGGCGATCTGGCGCGCATCGATATCCGCCCGCTCGGGATCGGCGATGGCGTCGAGCAGGGTGGCGTAGTCGGTCATGGAATCGAGACTACCTGTCCCTCCCCTTCATGGGGAGGGCGGGCTAATCTTGATTCCATGAAGGTCTATTTCCTCGGAATCGCCGGCGCCGGCGTAAGCGCGCTGGCTTCACTGATGGTGTCCGAGGGGCATGAGGTGCTGGGCTCGGACGGGGCGGTGTATCCGCCGGTCAGCACCTATCTGGAGAACCTGGGCGTACCGTTCTTCCGCGGCTTCGACGCCGCGCACGTGCCGGACGACCTCGAGCTCGCCATCATCGGCTCCAGCGCCGCGCTGGATCTCGCCACCAACCCCGAGCTGGCAGCGCTGCAAGCCAAGGGCGTGCGCTGCCAGAGCTTCGCGGAGTACCTCGGCGACTATTCGGCGACGCGCCGCACCTGCGTGGTGGCCGGCAGCTTCGGCAAGTCGACGCTGACCGCCATGCTGGCGGTGCTGCTGACCGAGGCCGGGCGCGATCCCAGCTACTTCATCGGCGCCGTGCCACTCGACCTGCCGACCACCGGTCACGCCGGCGCCGATCCGGAGTTCCTACTCGAGGGTGACGAGTACATCGTCAGCCCTGAGGACCGCCGCTCGAAGTTCCTGCTCTACCACCCGCGGGCGGTGCTGCTGAGCTCGCTCGTGCACGACCATTTCAACGCCTTCCCGACCATAGCCGACTACGAGGCCCCGTTCGGCCAGCTGATCGCCGCCCTGCCGGCCGATGCCCTGCTGGTGGCGGCGCGCGACTTCGAGCCGATCCGGCGGCTGACCGCCGGGCGCGAGGTGGTCTGGTACGGGCTGGGCGATGGACCGGGCTACTGCGCCGAGCGCGTCGAGATCGGCGAGATCACCCGCTTCTCGCTGCGCACCCCGTCCGGCCAGACCGTCGCGCTGGAGACCGAGTTGCTCGGCCTGCACAATATCGAGAACATCGCCGGCGCCTGCGCCCTGCTGCTCGAATGGGGCGTGCTGGCGCCGGACGAGCTGGCCGCCGGGGTGCGGCGCTTCCGCGGCGTGGCGCGTCGGCTGGACAAGAAGACCCGAACGTCGTCCGTGCCGGCCTACGAGGGCTTCGGCTCGTCCTACGAAAAGGCGCGCTCGGCGATCGAGGCGATCCAGCTGCACTTCCCGGAGCGGCCGCTCGTGGTGGTGTTCGAGCCGCACACCTTCAGCTGGCGCAACGAGGGGGCGCTGGAGTGGTACGACACGGTGTTCGAGGGGGCGGCGCGGGTGCTGGTGCTGCCGCCGCCGACGCAAGGGTCGGCCACCCACCGCCAGCTGACGCTCAGCGAGATCGTGACGCGCGTTGCCGAGGCGGGCGTTGCGGTCTCGGCCGCGGACGGCGCCGAGGCCGCGCTGGCGGATCTGGAGCGCACCCTCGTCGGCGGCGAGGTGGTGCTGCTGCTCTCGTCCGGCCCGCTTTACGGCCTGGTCGAAACCGTGCCGGCCTGGCTGGATCAGAAGTTCGGCAGGTCCGGCCGGTAGCAGCCGTCGATTTCCATATCGCGGCGCGGCTGGGAGACCAGGTAGAGGGTGTAGGGCGTGCCGCGGCCGGCGCCGCGGACGATGTCGGGCAGCTGGCGCACGCTGGCGAAGCACTTGTTCAGCGCCGGCCAGGCAGCCGACTTGGGCGGCGAGACGATCAGGCCGGGCTTGGTGAAGTCGGCCCGCTCGGCGGGAACCTCGAAGCTGAAGCGCTCGCGTTCGTAGATCTCGGTCGCCGGCGCGTGGATGGTGGGGGTCGAGGCCAGCTGCGCCGCCAGGCCGTAGGTCGGCGCGCCGATCCAGGCGGCGCCCGCCTCGGTGCGGACGCGCTCGACGTTGGCGAAGAACGCCGGCCAGCCGCGGTAGGCCCAGGCCGGGTCGCGCGTCAGCAGCCCCGGGTCGGGGGCGATCACGTAGATCATCGCGGCGGCGCAGAGCCCGAAGCCGAACCAGGGCGCGGCGGTGCGCAGCACGGCGCGCCACCCGGTCACCCCTTCGGCGATGGTCGCGGCGGCGATCATCAGCAGCGGATAGAGCGGCGAGGGCCACTGGCCCTGCACGGCGTCGTGCAGGCTGTGCACCACTAGGTAGAGGACGAACGGCGCGGCGATTACCAACATCGGCCAGGCGGCGCGCCGGACCGCCGCGCCGATGACGAACACCGCGATCAGGGGGTTGAGCAGCAGGAACTGGTCCCCGACCAGCTTGAGGAAGTAACCTGGCGCCAGCCCCGAGGCGGCGACGCGGCCGAACTGCTTCTGGAAGGTCTCCCAGTGGTGCTGCGCGTTCCACCAGACGTTGGGGCTGTAGATGGCAATGGCGATGACGGCGGCAAGCCAGGGCCAAGGCGTTGCGAGCTGCCGGCGACCCTCCTTGGTCAGCAGCAACCAGAGCACCACGCCGGGCGCGAGGAAGAGCGCCGAGTACTTGGACAGGCACGCCAGCCCCGCCGCCACGCCCGCGCCCAGCCACCAGGCGCCGCGCCCGCCTTGCATGGCGCGGAAGGCGCAGCAGAGCGCGGCGGTCCAGAAGAGGGTGTTGGGCACGTCCGGCACGGCCAGCTCACCGCCGAGGCCGATCAGGATGGTGGCGTTGAACCAGATCGCGGCCCGCAGAGCGATGCGCTCGCCAAAGCCGGCGACGCGGGCCAGGTCGAAGATCAGCAGCGTGGTCGCCGCCGCGCCAAGCGCCGGCATCAGCCGCACGCCGAGCGCGGTATCGCCCGCGATCTGCCGGCCCAGCCAGATCCACCAGGCCACCATCGGCGGGTGGTCGAAATAGCCGAGCGCCGGCCGCAGCGACCAGAGGCGGTAGTAGGCCTCGTCTTCGCTCAAGGGGACCAGGGCGCCGGCGATCAGCCGCGCCGCCAGCGTCGCGCCCACCAGCACCGCCAGCGCCACGGCCGGCGACAGGCGCAGCGCGCCGTCGCCGCGCTGGCTGGCGCTACCAGACGCCGAGATAGGTGCTGACATAGTTCCAGACGGCCCCGCAGGCCGCGCCGGCGAGGCCGGCCAGCGGCCAGGCCAGGCCATGGGCGTTGAGTTCAGAGCCCACCGCCACGTTGGCGACCAGGCCGACCGAGCACAGCGCGCAGAAGCGCGAATAGCCCGCCAGCAGCCGCCAGCCCTTCAGCCGCTTGTCGCGGTAGGTGATGACATTGTTGACGAGGAAGTTGGAGGTCATGGCGGTGAAAGCCGCCAGCCCCTGGGCGTAGCCGAAGCTGAGGCCGGGCCCGAACGCCTGCGCGTGCGCCAGCCAGAGCACCAACTCCTGCACGGCGACGCCGGACATGCCCACCAGCCCGAAGAACGCCATACGCGGCGAGATCAGGTCGCCGGAGAGCTTGGCCAGCACCAGGCCGAGGTATTCGAGCGCCACGCGCCCACCCATCTTGCTCTCGCCGGCCTCGCGGGCCTGGAAGGCGTAGGGCAGCTCTTTCACCCTGAGCGGCTCTGCTTGAGAGGCGATGATGTCGAACAGGATCTTGAAGCCCTGCGGCTGCAGGCGGGGCGCCACCCGGTCCACCACCTCGCGCCGGATCATGAAGAAGCCGCTGACCGGGTCGGAGACGTCGGCCTTCAGCGCCTTGCGACCTAGCGCGGTGGCGACCTGGCTGCCGGCCTTGCGGATTGGCGACAGGCCGGTGGCGAGGCCCGCAGCCTCCAGATAGCGGCTGCCCACCACCAGATCGACGTCGCCGCCGCGCAAGGTGTTCAGCATCCTCGGCAGCAAGGTCTCGTCATGCTGCATGTCGGCGTCGATGCAGGCGACGAAGGGCGCGGCGCTGGCCAGCGCGCCTTCGATCACGGCGCCGGCGAGGCCGCGGCGACCGACCCGGCGCAAGCAGCGCACGCGGGGGTCGCGCGCCGCGATCTCCTTCACCAACTCGGCGGTGCCGTCAGGCGAATCGTCATCGACGAAGATCACCTCCCAGGCGACGCCGCGCAGCGCCGCGTCGAGCTTCTCCACCAGCCGGGCGACATTGCCTCGCTCGTTGAAGGTGGGGGCGACGACGGTCAGCTCCACCACCGGCGCGGCGGCCTCGGGCCGCGGGCGGGTGAGCCGCAGATCGGGCGTGGCTAGGGCGGGTTCGCTCACGGCGCCTTCATACGAGGGATCGCCGGCCCGGTCGAACGGGCTTCTCGCCGCGCCCCAACAATCTTCGCCGATGTGGTCGTCGGGGGACTGACAAGAAATCGGCCCGCGGCCAGACGGCGGACGCGCGGCTACAAGCTCATGTGCAGGAACTGGTTGAAGTCGCTGCGTTCGTAGTCGGCGAAGGCCTCGCCGTCGGTGAAGCCGCGCCCCCGGTAGAGCGCCAGCGCCGGCTCGAAGGCCTCGCCCCTGCCGGTTTCGAGGCTGAGCCGGCTGAGGCCGCGCCGACGGGCCTCGCCAACGATGTGATCCAGCAGCGCCGCGGCGACGCCCTTGCGCAGGTGTTGCGGGTCGGTCCGCATCGACTTCAGCTCCCCGCCGCCGTCGCCCAGCGCCTTCAGCGCCCCGATGCCGGCCAGCGCGGGGCCGTCCCATACCGACCAGACGGTGACGTCCGGCGTCGTCAGCCCCGAGAGATCGAGCGCGAACACATGCCCCGGCGGCGAGGTCTCATGCATGCCGCGCAAATGCAGCGACAGCAGCGCCCGCACGGGTTCGCCGGAGAGGTCGTCCTCGCAGATGTCGAAGCGTGGCACGTCGGGAACTCCGGATTTGGAGGCGGGTCCGCCGAGCTAGGAGCGTGCGCCCCCGCTTAGCAGCTTGCCAAACACCAGGGCCGCCGCGCCAGCGCCTACGAACTGGGCTGCGATGAAAAGCGGCGCTGACCGTGGGGCGATGCCCGCGAAGCTGTCCGAGAGGCACCGGGCGATGGTCACGGCGGGATTGGCGAAGGAGGTCGACGCGGTGAACCAGTAGGCCGACGTGATGTAAAGGCCCACGATCAAGGGCGTCGCGTCCGGCTTGAACCGCAGTGAGCCGAGGATGGCGCCAACCAGGCCGAAGGTGGCGACGAACTCGGAGACACCTTGCGACGCCCCCTCCCGCAGCTTTTCGGAGACTTCGAGGATTGGAGCGCCGAACATCGCGTGCGCCATCCAGACACCTGCGACTGCCGCGCCCGCCTGGACGGCGACATAGGCCAGCGCCCGGCCCATGGGGATTTCGCGGCGCAGCGCGAAGACCAGCGTCACCGCCGGGTTGAAGTGCGCTCCCGAGATCGGGCCGAAGATGGTGATCAGCACGACGAGGCCGGCGCCCGTCGCCAGCGTGTTGCCCAGGAGGGCAATCGCGACGTTTCCGCCCGAGAGCCGCTCACCCATGATGCCGGAGCCGATCACGATGGCCAGAAGCAGCGCTGTGCCCAGCGCCTCCGCCGCGAGGCGGTGGCCCAGACCGAAGGCCGCCAGCGGCGGTTCCAGGCTGGCGTCGGCCGGCGCGACGTCTCTCATGCCTTCGCCGCCGCGTCGCGTCGATCTCCGATCGCTTCCAACCGCCGCTGCAGCGAGAGCTTGTCGATCGAGGCCAGCGGCAGGTTCATGAAGACCGTGAGCCGGCCCATCATCATCCGGTAGGCGCCGGCGAAGGCCAGGGCGACCTCAGCCGGTGAGCCCTGCGCTGCGGCCGGGTCGGGCAGCCCCCAATGCGCCGTCATCGGTTGCCCCGGCCAGATCGGACACATCTCGGCGGCCGCGTCGTCACAGACCGTGAAGACGAAGTCGAGCTTCGGCGCCTCGGCCTGCTCGAACTCGTCCCAGGACTTCGAGCGCAGATCGTCGGTCTTGTAGTGCAGGCTTTCGAGCAGCCGGATGGCGTACGGATTGACTTCGCCCTTGGGGTGGGAGCCGGCCGAGTAGGCGTGGAACCGGCCACGCC
>DATAVF010000284.1:0-3432 GCA_036267835.1 Caulobacteraceae bacterium
CGTGGCTTCCACATCGACCCGGATCAACTGCTCTACGCCCTGCACGGCGCCGACGGCGCCCGCCTCGCCGTGATGACTGACAAGGCCACCGCGATCGCCGCCGCCCAGGCCCACGAACTGGCCGTGGTGTCGCTGCACTGACGAGTTCCGAACCTGCTCGCCACTTGATTGCAATCTGCGCCGAGTGACCGATAATCCGCCCGGGATCGCGGGAGGCGGACATGCGCGTGGCGGGTTGGGTGGCGCTGGCGGCGGGTCTGGCGCTTGGAAGCTTTGCCCACGGCGCCGACCTGAGCGATCCCGTCTGGGCTCAGGCGCCTGATCGCACCGATTGGGCCAAGGCCTACCCGGCCCATGCCGCGCAAGCCGGAATTTCCGGCGATGTGAAGCTGCACTGCACGGCGACCGCCGTTGGCGGCCTCAGCGGCTGCGCGGTGATTTCTGAGTCCCCGTCGGCCCAGGGGTTCGGCGCGGCGGCGCTCTCGTTGACCGCAGGCATGCAGCTGCAGCCGACGTCCGCAGACGGCCGGTCCATCTCGGGCCGCGACATCATCGTACCGGTGAGATTTGAGCCTGCGCTGCTGCACCCGGGGCCGATCGTCGGCAATCCCGACTGGCTGCGACAGCCCTCGGTCAACGAGCTTGTCCAGTATTTCCCGGCCGACGCCCGCGGCGCGACCGGCAAGGTGCTCGTGCAGTGCGTGGTCACCGATCGCGGAGCGGTGGAAAAATGCGCCGTCAACAAGGAGACGCCGACCGGTCACGGTTTCGGCGCAGCCGCGCTGGCAATGACGCAGCTCTTCCAGATGCGCCCGATGACGCTCGATGGGCTGCCGGTCGGCGGGGGCCAAGTCCTCATTCCGATCGGTTTCGAGGGGAACAACGGAGTCGGGGGTGACAACACGCCGTCGATGATGTCGCTCCGCTTGCTCAGCAACGCGCCGTTCACCGCTGTCCCGACCCTCGCGGCGATGTCCTCGGCCTTCCCCAGGGGCGCGATCGGCAAGGCGCCGTCCGGCCACGTCGTTCTCAGGTGCGGCCTGCGCAAGGACGGAACGCTCAGCGGCTGCGATCCGATCGCCGACGACCCCGCTGGCCGGGGCTTTGACTCGGCGGCGCTCGCGTTGAGCAAAACCTTCCGCGTCTGGATCCTGCCCGAGTGGGGCAACATCAGCTCGCTGCGCGTCGATATCCCGTTCGACTTCCGCGACCCGGGCCAGCAGGCTCCGCCGCTCGAGATCTACGATCCGATCTGGCTACAGAGCTATAATCCCCAGGCGCTCGCCGCCCTGTTCCCACAGGCTGCGGTCAAAGCCGGAATTCTGGATGGCCGGGCGACGGTTGTCTGTTCGGTTGTCCACGACGGGTCGCTCAACGACTGCTCGGTCACCTCGGAGACGCCGGCCGGCCTTGGCTTCGGCTCAGCGGCCCTGCAGATCGCCGCGGTCATGAAAATGAACCCGTGGACCAGGCAAGGCGCGCCGGTGGAGGGCGGGCGCATCCGCCTGCCAATCCACCTGGTGCTGCCACCGGCCGCGGCGCCCGCAGCGGGACCGGCCAACGCCCCGACTCCGCCCAAGCCGTAGCCCGAGCAGCAGCCGGGCCCGCTGTTTAAGCCGCGCTCGGGCGGGCTTCCTTGACCAGCAGGGCCTGGATCGCGTCAGCGCCGTGGGCCTTGCGCAGCTGTTCGCGCAGGTCGGCCTGGCGCAGCACGCGGGAAACGCGGGCCAGGGCCCGCAAATGCTCGCCGCTGGCGTCGGGCGGGGCGAAGAGGGCGAAGATCAGATCGACCGGCCGGTCATCGACCGCCTGGAAGTCGACCGCCTTTTCCAGCCGGATGAAGACGCCGCGCAGCCGGGTCAGGCCGGCCAGCGGGGCGTGCGGCACGGCCACGCCGTAGCCGACGCCGGTCGAGCCGGCCGCCTCGCGCTCCAAGAGCGCGTCCAGCACCTCGCCCGGCTTCAGGCCGAAGTTGCGGGCGGCGATTTCCGCGATCACCGAGAGCGCCTGGCGCTTGCCCGGAGCCGTAACGCGCGGCGAGATGGCGGCCCGTTCGACGAGATCACCGATGTTCATGCCGTAGACGCTCTCACCTAACGGGCGTCGCCATACCGCAGGCGTATGACAGCTGGAACGCAACCCCGCGTTCCCGCCGAACACCTTCTAGTGACGACCGCCAGCCCCCTTGCCGTTGGTCTTCGTCCTTTCGGGATCGACCCAGCCGATGTTGCCATCGGCGCGCCGGTAGACAACCGACAGGCCGCCGTGCGCGGCGTTCCTGAACACGATTGCCGGCTGTTCGGTCAAGTCGAGATCCATCACCGCCATCGAAACGGTCATCGTCTTCAGCTCGGACTGCGATTCGGCGATCACCATGGCCGCGGGCGGGGCATTGCCGGTGTCCTCGTCCCAGTCGTCGCTCTCGGGCGAATCGTCCGGCGCGCGCAGCACGTAGGACGACGCGACCTCGGCGGCCCTGGCGCCGGAGGCGTCCGAGTGGCTTTTCAGCCGGCGTTTGTAGCGGCGGATGCGGGTCTCGATCTTGGCCATCGCCTGGCCGAACGCGCCATGCGCATCCATGCCCAGCCCGTGGCTCTGCAGCCGCTGCCCCGACGCGAGGGTGACCACGCAGTCGATGCGGAAGCCGTGCCCGTCCTTCGAGAGCGTCACGTCGGCGTCACCGCCGCGCTCGAAGTACTTGCCGATGCTGGAGAGGAGATCGTCGGATATCCGCGTGCGTAGCGCTTCGCCGACATCAACGTGCTTGCCGGAAACCTGGACCTGCATAAGAGCATGAACGCGCCCCGCGCAGGGTGGTGTCAAGCGTCACAGAAACGTGTGTCAGGAGGCTTCGCGCATCATCCGCTTGCGCTCCACCGAAGAGGGTATGCGCATGGCTTCGCGGTATTTGGCGACGGTGCGGCGGGCGATATCGACGCCGGCTTCCTTGAGGATATCGACGATCGAATCGTCGGAGTGCACATCGTTTTCGCCGCGCTCGGCGTCGATCAGCTGGCGGATCTTGTGGCGCACCGCCTCGGCCGAGTGGGCCTCGCCGCCGGAGCTGGAAGCGATCGAAGAGGTGAAGAAGAACTTCATCTCGAAGACACCGCGGGGCGTCGCCAGATACTTGTTCGAGGTCACCCGGCTGACGGTCGATTCGTGCATGCCGATGGCGTCGGCGACGGTCTTCAGGTTGAGCGGCCGCAGATGCTCGACACCGAAGGCCAGGAACCCGTCCTGCTGGCGCACGATCTCGCTGGCCACCTTGAGGATGGTCTTGGCGCGCTGGTCCAGGCTCTTGACCAGCCAGTTGGCGCTGGAAAGGCAGTCGGAGACGAAGGTCTTCTCCTGGTCGCTGCGCGCGCCGGCCGAGACGCGGGCGTGGTAGCGGTGATCGACCAGCAGCTTGGGCAGGGTGTCCGTGTTGAG
>DATAVF010000285.1:0-2379 GCA_036267835.1 Caulobacteraceae bacterium
GCCTACGCGATGAACAAGATGGGCGCCGGCACCGTGGGCGATAATCGCGCCTTCGGCATGATCGGCGCGATGTGGGCGGCGCTGGCTTAGGGAGAGCAGAGACCATGAAAGACTTCACCGGCAAGATCGCCGTTCTCACCGGCGGCGGCACCGGCATGGGCCGCGAGCTTGCCCACCAGCTCGTGGCCGAGGGTTGCAACGTGGCCATGTGCGACGTCTCGGCGACCAACATGGCCGAGACCGCCCGCATCTGCGCCCGGGAGGGCGCTCAAGGCACGCGGGTGACCACCCACCTCGCCGACGTCTCGCTCGAGGACCAGATGAACCGGTTCAAGGGCGAAGTGGCCGAGCAGATGCAGACGGACAAGATCCATCTGCTCTTCAACAACGCCGGCATCGGCGGCGGCGGCAGCTTCGTCGCCGGCGGCCGCGCCGAGTGGGAGAAGACCTTCAACGTCTGCTGGGGCGGCGTCTACTACGGCTGCCGCGCCTTCCTGCCGATGCTGATGAAGGCCGACGAGGCCCACATCATCAACACCGCCAGCGTCAACGGCTTCTGGGCCTCGCTCGGCCCCACCATCCCGCACACCGCCTACAGCGCCGCCAAGTTCGCGGTGAAGGGCTTCACCGAGGCGCTGATCAACGACCTCAAGCTCAACGCCCCGCACATCAAGTGCTCGGTGGTGATGCCCGGCCACATCGGCACCGACATCGCGATCAATTCGCGCAAGGTGCTGACTGGCACCGACGACGACGCCCTGTCGCCCGAGGCCATCGCCCTGACCCGCGGCCGCCTGAAGGGCATGGGCATGGACGCCGACAACATCACCGACGCCCAGATCCAGGCCATGGCCGACGAGCAGGGCCGCCGCTTCCGCGACGACGCGCCGACCACCGCGTCGGCGGCCGCCAAGGTGATCCTGGATGCGGTGAAGAGCGAGAGCTGGCGGGTGCTGGTGGGCGACGATGCCTACGCGATGGACCGCCTGGTCCGCGCCGACCCCGAACACGCCTACGAGCCGGACTTCTTCACCCGCCTCACCGAAGACACCGGCTGGCGACTGGGGCAGGGGCGGTAAAGCGCCTCAGGCGCTGCGGAACAGGCCCTCGAACGGCTTGGCGGTCTCGCTACTCGGGAAGACCACGCGGTCCACGTGGCCGTGGTCGACGCCCAGGTGTTCGACGAGGGCGGCCTTCATCAGCGAGCGCAGGTCGGCGGTCGGCATGAGGTCGCGGCCGGCGTAGAGGTTGGCGGGCTTCAGGCCCGGCCAGTCGGCCAGCACGCGGCCGCCGGCCACCGCGCCGCCAGCGAGGAAGGCGGCGCTGGCGGTGCCGTGGTCGCTGCCGGCGGTGCCGTTCATCGCTACGGTGCGGCCGAACTCGGTCATCACCAGCACCGCCGTCTTCGACCAGAGCGGGCCAAGGCCGGTGGCGAGGGCGTCGATGCCCCGGTCCAGGGCCGCGAAGTTGCGGCCCAGCACCGCATAGGGGCCGACCTGGTTGGCGTGGGTGTCCCAGCCGGCGGAATCGACCATGGCGACGCAGGGGCCATTGGGTTCGGCGAGGAACTTGGCGGCGGCGGTCATGAGCACGACGAAGGCGTCGCCGTCGCTGCCAGCTCCGCCCATGCCGCTGGCCGCGGCGTTGGCCTGGGCGGCGGCGGCGAGCGCGTCCTTCAGCTTCGGGTCGGTGGCGGCGTAGAGGCGGCTGACCCGCGCGACGAAGTCGGCGCTGGGGCCGGGCAGCACCGAGGGCGACCACGATGTGACAGGCGACGGCCCGCGCAGCATAAGCGGCATGGCGGCTGCAAGCGCGATGCCGAGCTCGGGTCGGCCCGCCGCGGCCGGTCCCGGCAGGCCGGCGAGGGCGCGGTTGAGCCAGCCGTCGGCCAGGCCATAGGGCGCGGTCGAGCCGTTCTCGAGCAGGTTCTGGCCGTCGAAATGCGAGCGGTCGCGGTAGGGCGAGGCGATGGCGTGGAACACCACCAGTTCCTTCGCCGCATAGCGCGCCGCGAGGTGGGGCAGCGCGGGGTTGAGGCCGAAGGTGGCGTCAAGCGCCAGCGCCCCGCCGGCCGCGCCGGGATGGGCGATGGCGAGGCCGGTGCGCGCCGCCGCGTAGTCCGGATCGCCATAGGCGGGGACAGCGGAGAGGCCGTCCATGGCCCCGCGCAGCATGATCACCACGAGGCGCTTGTCGGTCTCGGCCGACGCGAAGGCGATGCGTGGGGCGAGGCCCACGCCCGCCAGGGCGCCGGCGCCGATGAGCCACTGTCTGCGGTTGGCGGTCACGGGCGCTATCTCCGTTGGAAGTCGGGCGAGACGAGGAACATCGCCAGGCCCTGGGCCGGGCTCTCGGCGGCGTGGATCGCCTGGCGGGTGT
>DATAVF010000286.1:0-7443 GCA_036267835.1 Caulobacteraceae bacterium
GCCCGGGCCGTTGGAGAGCAGCACGCCATCCGGATTGCGCGCCAGGATGTCCTCGGCGGAGGTGCCGGCCGGCACCACCGTGGCGCGGGCGCCGACGGCGGCAAGGGCGCGCAGGATGTTACGCTTCACCCCATAGTCGACGACCACGACCTCATAGCTCGAGCTCTTGTCCGGGCCCGCGTAGCCTTCGGGCCAGGCCCACAGGCCTTCGTCCCAAACGAAGGGTTGCAGGCAGGAAGCGTCCTTGGCGAGATCGGCGCCTTCGAGGCCCTTCCAGGCGCGGGCCTGGGCGACCAACGCCTCCAGGTCGAAGCTGCCCTCGGGGCTGTGGGCGATGACGCCGTGCGGCATGCCGCGCTCGCGGATCGCCTTGGTCAGGGCGCGGGTGTCGATGCCGCAGAGGCCGACGACGCCGCGCCGCTTCAGCCAGCCGTCGAGGTCGGAATTGGCGCGCCAGTTGGCCGGGTCGGTGGGTGTATCGCGGAAGATGGCGCCGCGGGCGGCGGTCTCGGCGGCGCCGGAGATCTGTTCGAGGTCGTCGGAGTTGGTCCCGACATTGCCGATGTGCGGGAAGGTGAAGGCGACGATCTGGGCCATGTAGGAGGGGTCGGTGAGGATCTCCTGGTAGCCCGACATCGCGGTGTTGAAGCACACCTCGCCGACGGCCGCGCCTACCGCGCCGCAGCCGTGGCCCTGCAGCACGCGGCCGTCGGCCAGCGCCAGCACGCCGGTGACGCCAGGCAGCAGCTCGGTCGGCATGGCGGCGATTCCTCTTAGGATGGGGGCGGGCAAACGGCCGGCTACGTAGGCAGTCGGGCCACGCGGGTCAATGCGCGCTCATAACCGGACAACGCAAGTGCGGCGCCTTGACCGGGCCGGTGACGGCGGGGCCAATCGCGGCCGAGACGGAGACCTCGCCATGCTCGCCCTGCGCCCCAACTGCGAACGCTGCGACGTCGATCTGCCGCCCGCCAGCGCGGCAGCCCGCATCTGCACCTTCGAATGCACCTTCTGCGCCGACTGCGTGGACGGCCCCCTCGCCGGCGAATGCCCCAACTGCGGCGGCAACTTCACCCCGCGCCCGCTCCGGCCCGAGGGGCTGCTAAGCAAGTACCCGGCCTCGACCGAGCGGGTGCTGGCGAAGCGCTAGGCCGGCGCCCAGCTCCGTGAAAGGTCGGTGTCGGGGGTCGTCGCCGCGGTCAGGGCGGCGAACAGCTTGGCGGCGGTGATGGGCTTGGCGAGCACGCCGGAGAGGCCGGCGGCCAGCCAGCGCTGGGCTTCGTCGGCGCGGCCGAGGGAGGTGAGGCCGATGACCGGCAGGCGGGGCAGGGCGCGCACGGCGTCGAGGCCGCCGTCGTCCATGTGCACGTTCATCACCACCACGTCGAAATGCTCGCGGCCCAGCGCCGCGTGGGCCTCGGCGGCGCTGGGCGCGACAGCGCAGGTGAAATCGAAGAGGTCGCAATAGCCGGCGCAGAGGCGGCGCGCGGCGCGGTCGTCATCGACGATCAGCACGCGGGTGCGGGGCTCGGTTGCAAATGTGGCGGAGCGACCTGCCGGCAGGCCGGTAGCCTCGTAGCCGTCGGTCATGGCGGCCTCCTTGGGTTGAGCCGAACCATTGCCCCCAGCGCTCAGCGTACACCGAACGCCGTGACCTGAGCGTGACAAAATTGGGTTACCGGCTGCCCTATTTCGCGCCGGCATGTCACAGCGGACGCAGCTGACGCGTCCTGGCGACATGATCGGCTCTTCTCGCTTCAAGCGCGGCCTCGCCGCCGTCCTCGCCCTCGCCTTGGGGCTCAATGGCGCGGTGATGCTGGCCGCCGGGCGCTGGTGGTATGGCGCCGTGCCGGGCGTGACCATGACCGGGCCGTTCAACCCGCATTTCGTCATGGATATCGGCGCGGCCTACCTGATCGTCGGAGGCGCGCTCGCCTGGCTGGCCTGGCGCGCCTCGACACAGGCGCGCGGCGCGGTGATCGCGGCCGCGGGTTTCCTGGGCGTGCACGCCGCGATCCATCTGGCCGGTTATTTAGGCGACGCCGCCGGGCTCGCCCACTTCGGCCGCGACTTTCCGGGCGTCTTCCTGCCGGCGCTGATCGCCGGCTGGCTCGCCTGGCCCAATCAACCTCAACCGGAGACCCGCCATGCTTAAGGCCCTGCTGCACCGCGCCATCGCCGCCAAGGTCGAGCGCCCGTTCGGCTACGACGCCGGCTACATGCATGCCATGATCGACGCCGACCCCATGACCGCGATCAAGTTCTCGATCGTCACCGGCCTCGTGCGCCGCAAGGCGGCGCCAGCCGAGGCCATCGCCGCGGCCGGGCTGGTCGGGACGCTGATGGAAGACTGCGGCCCCTGCACCCAGATCAGCATCGACATGGCCGTCGCCGGCGGCGCCCGGCCCGAGGCGCTCCGCGCCATCCTGGCCGGCGAACTCGCCGGCATGGGGCCGGACGCGGCGCTCGGCTACCGCTTCGCCACCGCGGTGCTGGCCAAGGACCTCGAAGCGGGCGACGCGGCGCGCGACGAGATCGTGCGGCGCTGGGGCCAGAAGGGCTTGATCGCGGTCTCGCTCGGTCTCACCACGGCGCGCATGTACCCGACGCTGAAATACGCCATGGGGTATGGCCGGGCCTGCTCGAAGGTGACCGTGGCCGGCGTCGCCGCCCCGTTCGAGCGGCCGCTGCCGATGGCCGCATGACTGCAGACGAAGCCTTCGAGGCCGAGCGTCCGCGGCTGGTGCGGCTGGCCTACCGCATGCTGGGCTCGATGAGCGAGGCCGAGGACGTGGCGCAGGACGCCTGGCTGCGGTGGCAGGGCGCCGAGACCGGCGACATCGCCGACCCGGCCGCCTGGTTGGTGCGCGCCGCGACCCGGCTCTCACTCGACCGGCTGCGCGCCGCCAAGACCCGCCGGACCGCCTACCGCGGCCCCTGGCTGCCCGAGCCGCTGATCGAGGCGCTGACCGACGATCCGGTCGAGCGCGCCGAGGAGGTGTCGGTGGCCTTCCTGCTGGCGCTGGAGCGACTGTCGCCGCTGGAGCGGGCGGTCTTCCTGCTGCACGACGTGTTCGAGACGGACTACGCCGACATCGCCCGCACCCTGGAGCGCAGCGAGGCGGCCTGCCGGCAGCTGGCCAGCCGGGCCCGCGAGCATGTCCGGGAAACGCGGCCGCGGTTCTCGGTGCCGCAGGAGGAGGCGGCGCGCCTCGCGCTGGCCTTCATGGCGGCGGCCCGCGACAACGACCTCGATCAGCTGAAGAGCCTGCTCGCCGAGGACGCGGTGCTGATCTCCGACGGCGGCGGCAAGCGCACCGCGGCGCTGCGCCCGCTGGTCGGCCGCGACGACGTGCTGGCGCTGCTCAAGGGTCTGGCGTGGCGAAACAACTGGCTGAGCGCGCCGAAGCTGCGGCTGGCCCGCATCAATGGCTACCTGGGCGCCATCCTGGAGACCGAGACCGGCCTCGTCACCGTGGCCTTCCAGCCGGGCGGCGAAGGGCGGATCGCGGCCATCTACCTGGTCGCCAACCCCGAGAAACTACGCGGCGTCTCGGCCGCCTAGGCGCGGCTCTCGACCGACAACGCCGCCCAACGTGAATGGAACGCTCAGCGGCCGTTCAGGTTAGACTCTGCTTGATGGGGGTCACGTCGAGCCTCAGAAGCGGGATCCTAAGCTTATGCAGTCGAAGTTCATGACCAAGGCCGTGCTCCTGGTGAGCACCTTCGCCACGGTCGCCACCGCCTTCCCGGCGGCCGCCCAGGACTATGGGCAGGGCGGCTACAACCAGCAGCAGCCCCCGCCCGGGTACAATGACCAGCCGCCGCCCGGGTACAACCAGAACCAGCCGCCGCCCCCCGGCCCCCCGCCGGGTTATGACAACAACGGCCAGCAGGGTGGCTATTACGACAGCCAGCCGCCGCCGGACGCCTACACCAACGGCGGCCCGCCGCCGCCTCCGGGCTACAACGGCGGCGCGCCGGATCCGCAGCAGCAGCAGCAGGACCAGCAGTACGCCAGCTACGCCCAGCAGTGGGCGCAGGCCAACTGCGTGAAGTCGCAAGGCAACGTCGCCGCCGGCGCGGTGGTCGGCGGCATCTTCGGCGCGATCGTCGGCGGCATCGCCGACCGCCGCGATCCGGGCCGCGGCGCGGCGTTTGGCGCGGGCCTTGGCGGCCTGGGCGGCGCGGTCGCCGGCGCCAGCCAGGACGGCGCGACCAGCCCCGGCTGTCCGCCCGGCTACGTGGTCCGCAACGGCGCCCCGTCCTTCTACTTTGGCGGCGGCCCCTACTATTACGCTGCCCCGGAAGGCTACAACCCGTGGTTCTTCTACGAAGGCCGCTGGGCTTACCGGCCCTATCCGTACCACAACTGGTACTACCGCCATAACCATGGCGGCGGCGGCTACCATCACCGCCATTACCCGTACTGACCCGGCTTCAGCCTCCTTCCCCGTGCCGGGGAGGGAGGCCCAGGCTGATGCCCTCGCCGCCTGGCTCAGCGGACGGGTGATAGACGGGCTGCAGACTCGTGTCGGCGCCTAGGCGCGGGCCGCGGCCTCGGCGGCCAGCATGGCCTTGGCCTCGACCGGGGTCATCGGGCGGCCAAAGCGATAGCCTTGCAGGGCGCCGCAGCCGGCCGCGACCAGCACTTCGCGCTGCTGGTCGGTCTCGACGCCCTCGGCCACCACGCCCATGCCGAGCGAGGAGGCCAGCCGCGTCACCGAGGCCACGATGATCGCCGACTGCTTGTCGTGGGCGACGTTGTCCACGAACGACTTGTCGATCTTGATGCAGTCGATGGCGAACTGGTTGAGATAGGTCAGCGACGAATAGCCGGTGCCGAAGTCGTCCAAAGCGACGCGCATGCCGGCCTGGCGCAGCACTTCGAGATTGTGCGCCGCGCGCTCCACGTCCTCGATGATCGCGGTCTCGGTCAGTTCGATCTGGATGCGCTTGGGCGCGAGGTCGGCCTCCTCGGCGTAGCGCAATATGCGCTCGGCCACGTTCTGGCGCAGGAACTGCCGCGCCGAGACGTTGACCGATACGTACGGCCCGCCCCAGCGGCGCGCGTCCTTGAACGACTGACGGGTGATCCAGTCGCCGAGGTCGAGGATCAGGCCGGTCTCCTCGGCCACTGGCACGAACTCGGCCGGCGAGACCGCCCCGTGCTCCGGGCTGTCCCAGCGCACCAGCGCCTCGAAGCCGAGCACATGGCCGTGCTGGGCGGTGACGATCGGCTGGTAGGCCATGCGGAACTGGCCGGTGCGGAGCGCCAGCTCCAGCCCGTTCTCGATCGAGAGCCGGCGCTTGGTGACCTTTTCCAGCGCCGCGTCGTAGCGGCGGTAGCGGTTGCGGCCCTCGCGCTTGGCGGCATAGAGCGCCAGGTCGGATCGGCGCATCAGCGACACTTCGCTGCGGCTCTCGTCCTGGATGGCGACCCCGATCGAGGCGCTGATCTGCACCTCATGGCCGGCGACCCGCCGGGCCTGGTTACAGACCCGCAGCATGTGGGTGCAGAAATCGTGCACGCCCTGGTCGGACGCGTCCTCGATGACGATGCCGAACTCGTCGCCACCGAGCCGGGCCAGCACCCCGCCGGGTGGCATCACCTGGGCCATGGCCGAGCAGATCTTGCGCACCAGGTCGTCGCCGGCGTGGTGACCCAGGGTGTCGTTGACGGCCTTGAAGCGGTCGAGGTCGACCAGCAGCAAGGTCTGTGACTTGCGCCCGCGGGCCAGGCGCGAGGTCAACTCGGCAACGAAGCCGGCGCGGTTGAGGATGCCGGTCAGCGGGTCGTGCTGGGCGGCGTGCATGGCGATCTCAAGCCGCGCCTTCAGGGCGGTGACCTCGTTCTCCAGGCCGTGGATGGTGTGACTGCCGGTGGCGGCGGCGTTGGTGCGATCGCTGAGTGTCTGGTAGCGCTCGGCCAGCGACTTCAGCGTGGTCACGACGTCAGGCTTGTAGAACGGCGAGACCAGGAAGGTCAGTTTGTCGGGCGTGTGCACCACCTGCAGCGCGGCGCGCCACAGCGTCATGTCGCCTTCCTCGGTCAGCACCACCAACTCGGCCGCCGGCTCGGCCTCGCGCACCCGGCGCAGGCTCTCGCCGAGGTCGCCGGCGAGGCCGCCGCGATAGTCGAAGATGAAGATCGCCGGTAGCCAGCCGAAGTGGCGCACGGCCTCGGCCTTGGCCAGGGTCTGGCGAATGTCGGGGCAGATGACCACGTCGCAGCCGGGCAGGGCCTCGTGCGCCGCGGCGCGTATTTCAGTCAGGCCACTGGGCCGGGCGCCGACCAGGATGGTCATCGGACGCGCGGCGGCCTTGCGCGGAACGGGCGAGCTTGGCGCGTCCCCTTCCGGCTCCGCCAGCTGCAGATTTTGGGCCAGTCTGTGCGCCATCAAAGCGCAACAACCACGCCCGCCAAGAAGAATCCGATAACCAGCGTGGTGAACGGGGTCTGAATCTGACCGCTCGGGCGACCTTTCGCCGCGCGCGAAATGGGGCCAGGGTCGCCCCTGCGATGGCGCACGACCACACTGACCACGATCACCACCACGACCACGGCGACGAGGGCCAGGACCCGCCGTCCGACATGGCGCTCAGGGTGAGGGCGCTGGAATCGCTGCTGGTCGAGAAGGGGCTGGTCGATCCGGCGGCGCTGGACGCGATCATCGAGACATACGAGCACAAGGTCGGGCCCCGCAACGGCGCGCGGGTCGTGGCCCGCGCCTGGAGCGATGCAGCCTATAGGGCGCGCCTGCTGAGCGACGCCACCGCGGCCATCGCCGAGCTCGGCTACGGCGGGCGGCAGGGCGAGCACATGGTCGCGGTCGAGAACACCGCCACCGTGCACAACCTTGTCGTCTGCACCCTCTGCTCCTGCTACCCGTGGCCGGTGCTGGGCCTGCCGCCGGTCTGGTACAAGTCGGCGCCCTACCGCTCGCGCGCCGTCATCGATCCGCGCGGGGTGATGGCGGAGTTCGGCCTGACGCTGGCCGACGACGTCGAGGTGCGGGTGTGGGATTCCACCGCCGAGGTTCGCTACCTGGTGGTGCCCGAGCGGCCAGCCGGGACCGACGGGATGGACGAAGCGGCGCTGGCCGAGCTGGTCTCGCGCGACGCGATGATCGGCGTCGCCATCGCCAGGGCGCCATGAACGGCGTCCACGACATGGGCGGCATGCACGGCCACGGGCCAATCGCGCCCGAGGCCGACGAGCCGCTCTTCCACGCGCCGTGGGAGGCGAGGGCGCTGGCCCTCACGCTGGCGGCGGGCGGCTGGGGGCGGTGGAACATAGACATGAGCCGCTTCGGCCGCGAGCGGATCCCCGCCCCCGACTACCTGCGGATGACCTATTACGAGCGCTGGATTGCCGGGCTGGAAGTGCTGCTGGTGGAGCGCGGGCTGGTGACGGCCGAGGAACTGGCCAGCGGCGCGCCG
>DATAVF010000287.1:0-14014 GCA_036267835.1 Caulobacteraceae bacterium
TGGCGCGCCGCGAAGAAGGAGGTCACCTAAGACCGCTCCTCACCCACGAAGTGGGGGAGGTGGCGACCGGAGGTCGACGGAGGGGGTTCCCCCGGTCGGCCGGATGGTCCGAGCGCCGCAGATCGTCTGCGAGATGGCGCACCCCCTCCGTCACGCTCCGCGCGACACCTCCCCCACTTCGTGGGTGAGGAGCGGGGATCGGCCGTGGCGCGCTACCGCCGAACGTCCATCACCTCTCCCGCCGCGATCGCGGCGATCTCGGCTTCGCTGGCGAGGTTGAAGTCGCCGCGGATGGCGTGCTTGGCGACCGCCGCGGCGACGGCGAAGTCTAGGGCGGCCTGATCGGGGTCGCCGCGTAGCAAGCCGTGCAGCAGGCCCGCCGCGAAGGCGTCGCCGCCGCCGATGCGGTCGACGATGTGGCTCAGGGCGTAGGTGCGCGCCATGACGGCCGCGCCGCCGCGGGGGAAGAGGGCGCCGGCCAGTTCCTGGCGGCCGACCTCGTGGCGCAGGCGGGTGGTGGCGGCGATGCGGGCGAGGCGCGGGAAGGCGTCGAACGCCGCGGCGGCGGCTTCGGCCAGCCGGTCGGCCGCGTCGAAGCCGCGGCCCAGCACCAGCGCCAGGTCCTGGTCGTTGATGAAGGCGAGGTCGGCGCCGGCGATCAGCTCGTGCAGGATTGCCGGCCCATCGCCCCGCCACTCGGCCCAGAGCTTGCCGCGGTAGTTGCCATCGAAGGAGACCGGCACGTCCAGCCGGTTCGCGGCGGCCACCGCGCGCAGCGCTGCGGCCGCGCCGTTCGCACCGATGGCCGGGGTGACGCCGGAGACGTGCAGCCAGTCGGCGCCCGCCAGCTCCGCGTCCCAGTCGACGCCTTCGGGATCGGCGCGGGCGAAGGCCGAGCCGGCGCGGTCGTAGGTGATGTCGGCGGACCGCAGGCCCGCGCCGGGCGCCAGGAAATAGAGTCCCATCCGGCCGGGCCCGAAGGCGACGCCGCCGGTATCGACGCCCCAGCGCCGCAGCTCGTTCCGCGCCGCGTCGCCGAGCGCACTGTTCGGCAGCACACTGACCATCCGCGCCGCATGCCCGAGCCGCGCCAGCCCCACGGCCACATTGGCCTCGGCCCCGGCCACCGACACGTGCAGCTTGGGCGACTGCAGCAGCGCCTCGCCGTCGGGCGCGCCAAGGCGCAGCAGGATTTCGCCGAAGCAGACGACCGGACCGGCTGACGTCACACCAGGGTCCATGTCAGTCGATCCGAGGGAAGCATCCGGGCGCCCGCCTGCGCCGACGCCCGGAACGCTACAGCACGCCCCTCAGTATTGATACCGCGCCCCGAACAGGATCTCCCGGCCGGTCTCGTGGTAGTAGTACGACAGGTCGCGCCCGGTATCGTCGAACTCGTTCTCGAACTGGTCGGTCAGGTTCACGCCTTCGAGCGTCAGCTTGAAGTGCTTGTTGAGCGTGTACTGGACCGAGGCGTCGAGGTTCAGCGTCTCGTCGAAACCGTCGGCGTCGGTGCCGACTTCCTGGCCCGGGACGCGGGTCAGATAGCGGCTGCGGTAGGCCAGCGACACCCGGGCGCTCCAGCGGTCGTCCTCGTAGTAGAGCGTGCCGTTGGCCGCGTATTTCGACAGACCGAGCAACTGGTTGGTGGTGGTGGCCGGCGCCGGCGCGGCGAGGCCGGTGGGATAGATCACGCTGGAGTCGGTGTAGGTGAAGTTGAGCAGCACGCCGGTGTGGGTGAGGAAGCCCGGCAGGAAGGTGAAGGGCTGCTGGTAGTTGAACTCGGCGCCATCGACCCAGCCGCCGGGGGTGTTTTGCGGCACCGAGAAGGCCCAGGTGTCCGAGGCGTTGCAGCCGGGAGTTGTGCCGCAGGCGGCGATCGCGGCGCTGTCGGGCACGCCGAACGGGTTGCCGGTGAAGGGGATGTTGAGGGTCTTGGTGGTGACCAGCGTCGAGATATCCTTGCGGAAGAGGGCGATCGAGACGATCGCGCCGTGGGCCGGGTACCATTCCCAGGCCAGGTCGTAGGACCAGGCCAGGAAGGGCATCAGGTCCGGGTTGCCGGTCTTGACGCTGAGGCTGGTGCCGGACACCGTCACCGAGGTGCTAGCCACCAGACTGGTCAGGTCCGGCCGCGCCATCACCCGGGCGGCGCTGAAGCGCAGCACCATGTCGTCGCGCACGTCCCAGTCCAGGTTCAGGCTGGGCAGGATCTCATTGTAGTTGTGACTGGCCGTCACCGCCTGCTGCACGCCGCCGACGAAGCTGAAGCCGTTGGAGTGCTGCTGGGTCTCGACGTCGCGCACGCCGATGTTGCCCCGTAGGTTGCGGCCCAGCACATCGAAGTGGAAGTCGCCCTGGAAGTAGCCGCCGAAGTCGCGCTCGGTGACGCCGGCGTTGTCGCCGAGGTCGCCCGTGTCGCTGAGGGCGAAGAGCGGGTTGGTGTAGAGGCCGAAGATGCCCTGGGCGAGGGCGACGCTGGGGGTGATCCAGGTGGTCGAGCTGCCGGCGGGCGCGGAAACGCCGGAGCCGGCCAGGGTGGCTGTCTGGCTGATGCTGGAGATCGGCGTCGCCTGCAGGGCTGAGTAGGCGTTGGTCGAGGTCACCGACTCGCCGTTGACCAGGCGCAGCGACGTCGTCTTGAAGTCGTACTCCTTGTAGTCGAACCCGGCGCTGAACTTGATAATCTCGGCCGGCGCGAAGTGCAGGTTGACCTGCCCGGTCTCATAGCCGTTGACGTCGCTCTGCGGCCGCTCGCGCACCTCGGTCAGCACCCAGGGGCCCGTGTTGGTCAGGTTGGCCGAGCCGAAGTTGAGCAGCGGGATGCGGCTGTTGGCATAGCTGTAGCTGAACCCCTGCACATTGTACTGGTCGAAACCCAGGGTGGTCTGGATCGGGTTCTCGAAGTCGGACCGCGACCAGCCGACGAGTTCGTCGAGGCTCCACTGGCTGTTGATCGTGTCCTTGCCGTTCAGGGTCACCTGGTCGAAGTTGGTGTGCAGTTGGTCGATGCGGTCCTCGACCCGGGTGTCGACGCCGTTGAACGTGCCCGAATCCATCACGCCGTTCGCGGTGATGTCGTCGGACACCACCTTGATGTTGGCGATGCTGGTGCAGTTCACGCTCGAGCACTTGCCGGTGCCGCTGAAGCCCGGCGCTTCCAGATACTGCTCCTGGCGCGTGCCACCCCAGTAGGAGTGCAGATAGTCGAGGGTGAAGAGGTTCTTGTCGTCCGGCGCCCACTGGAACGCCGCCGTGGCGCCGACGCGGGTCTGGTCGTCGTGGTAGAGATCGTAGCGCGGGAAGCGCGGGTGCAGGGCGCTGTCGGCGGCGACGCAGGCGGCGGGCAGGGGGAAGACCTGGCAATTGGTCCCGTTGACCTGGCCGAAGCCAACCAGCGGCGCGGCCGTGGTGCCGCCGGTGGAGAGCACATTGCCCTCGTCCCAGCGCACCGTGCTGGCGCCGTTGTCGTCGAAGACCCGGTGGCTGTACGACAGCGAGAACAGCGCCCCGAACTTGCCGTCGGCGCTGGTGTCGGAGATCAGGAACGAGGCGCGCGGCTCGACCGTCTTGGCGAGGTCGTTGAAGTCGCCCTTGGCCGCCGCCAGCAGGGTGAACTTGTGGTAGTCGAAGGGCTCGGCCGTGTGCAGGGCCACGGTGGCGCCCAGCGAACCTTCGTCCGCATCCGCCTCGGCGGTCTTCAGCACACTGAGCGAATTGAACAGGTCCGACGAGAAGACGGTAAAGTCGAAGGCTCGCGTACGGTTGACGCCGCCGTCGTTGTCGGGCGCTCCGATGGTGCTCAGCGCCTCCATGCCGTTGATGGTCGTGCGGGTGTACTGCGGGCCAAGGCCGCGGATGGTCACCTGCCGACCCTCGCCGCCTTCGCGGGTGATCGAGACGCCGGGGATGCGCTGCAGCGACTCGGCCAGGTTGAGGTCGGGGAACTTGCCGATGTCTTCGGCCAGGATGGTGTCGATCTCGGCCGTGGTGTTGCGCTTCACCGTGATCGCCTGGGCCAGGCTGTTGCGGAAGCCGGTGACCACCACTTCCGACACTGTGCTGGTCGACGATCCGGCCTGGTCGGTCGCGGTGGCCGTTGCGGCCACTGGCGCGCCCGGCGTCTGCACCCGATGACCCGCGGTCTGATCCTGCATGGTCTGGGCCTGCGCGGCGCCCGCCGCGGCCAGCGCCAGTCCGATCGCGCTCGCCGACGCCGTGACGCGCAGCCAGCCCCGGTTGCCCCCCGAAAAGCCCATGTCTTCCTCCCTGACCCCTGCTTCCACGCCGACCGGCGGTGCGAAGGCCTCATTGATGACACCGGTATCACTCAAGATGACACCGGTGACAATTCAAATCTGCACAGAATTACGCCTGTGTGACAAGTCCTTGCCGCAATCCCTGGTCGCGACCTGATCCAATGTTGCCGTTTGGCTACGGCGCGGCTCAGCGGGCGAGCCAGCCCCCGTCCACCGGCAGCACCACGCCGTGCACGTAGTCGGACGCCGCCGACGCCAGGAACACCGCCGCGCCGCCCAGGTCGCTGGGCCGGCCCCAGCGCCCGGCCGGAATGCGCTCCAGAATCTGACGGTTGCGAGCGCCATCGGCGCGCAAAGCCTCGGTGTTGTTGGTCTCGAAATAGCCGGGGGCAAGGGCGTTGACGTTGATCCCCCGGGCCGCCCATTCGTTGGCCAGCAGCCGCGTCAGCCCCGCCAGCGCACTCTTGCTGGCCGTGTACGACGCCACCCGGATGCCGCCCTGGAAGGAGAGCAGCGAGGCGACGTTGATCACCTTGCCGCCTCGCCCAGCGCCCAGCATGCGCCGCGCCACCGCCTGGGTCAGGAAGAAGAGGCTCTTCAGGTTGACGCCCATCACCGCGTCCCAGTCGACCTCGGTGAAGTCGAGGGCGTCGGCGCGACGGATCGTGCCGGCGTTGTTGACCAGGATGTCGACGCCGCCGAACGCCGCCCACGCCTCGGCCGCGACCCGCTCCACTGGCTCCGTGGTGGTTAGGTCGGCCTCCACGAAGGCGAAACGCCGCCCCGCCGCCTCGACCTTGGCGCGCGTCTCCGCCGGGTCGGTGCGCCCCACCGCGACGATGTCCGCGCCGGCGTCGGCCAGGGCCAGGGCGATGGCCTGGCCGAGGCCGGTGTTGCCGCCGGTGACGAGGGCGGTCTTGCCGGTCAGGTCGAAGGGGCTGTCGGGCATGGCCGCTACTTCAGCTGGCAGATGTCGAGGACGTTCATGTCGGTGTAATCGAGGTTCTCGCCGCCCATCGCCCAGATGAACGTGTAGTTCGAAGTCCCCGAGCCCATGTGGATCGACCACGGCGGCGAGACCACCGCCTCCTCGTTGGCCACCACGATGTGCCGCGCCGCCTCCGGCTCGCCCATGAAGTGGAAGACGCGCTGGTCGGACTCCAGGCCGAAGTAGAAGTACACCTCGCTGCGCCGGTCGTGCAGGTGCGGCGGCATGGTGTTCCAGACGCTGCCCGGCTTCAGGATGGTCAGCCCCAGGAGCAGCTGGGCCGAGGCGCAGACGCCCGGGATCACGTACTGGTAGATGGTCCGCTCGTTCGAGGTCTCCAGCGCGCCGCGCTGCAGCGGCGTGGCCTGGTCGATCGAGATCTGCTTCATCTCGAAGCGGGCGTGGGCGGGCGTGCTAGCCAGGTAGAAGCGAGCCGGGTTGGCGGGATCGAGGCTCTCGAACGCCACCTCGGCCGATCCCATCGGCACATAGAGTCCGTCGAGCCGCGCCAGCTGATGCGCCTCGCCATCGACGGTGACCCGGCCCGCGCCGTCGCCGACGTTGATCACGCCCAACTCGCGCCGCTCGAGGAACGGATGCCCGGCCGCTGACGCCGGCTCGGTCTGCGCCGGCAGGGCCACGGCCCGGGTCACCGGCGCGGCGCCGCCGATGACGAAGCGCTCGTTGTGCAGGTAGTTGAGGCTGACCGCGTCGGGCTGGAAGAGGGCCTTGATCAGGTAGCGATCGCGCAGGGCGTCGTTGCTGGCGCCCGCGATCATGTCCGGATGGGTGGCCTGGTAGGTCTTGCGGAACACGGGGCGGTCTCCTCGGGATCAGGCCAGCTTGTAGGCGCGCCGGGCGAGGCCGTAGGCCAGCTCGGGGGCCAGTTCGTGCGCCTCGTCCAGCTCCAGCCGGTGCTCGGCGACGAGGCTCGCCAGGAAGCCGCAATCGACCCGCCGGGCCACGTCGTGGCGGGCCGGGATCGACAGGAAGGCGCGGGTGTCGTCATTGAAGCCGACGGTATTGTAGAAGCCGGCGCTCTCCGTGGTCGCCTCGCGGAAGCGGCGCATGCCCTCGGGGCTGTCGAAGAACCACCACGGCGGCCCCAGCTTCAGCGCCGGATAGTGTCCGGCCAGCGGCGCCAGCTCGCGGCCCTGGCTGGTCTCGTCGAGGGTGAAGAGGATGACGCTGAGGGCCGGCTCATTGCCGAACCGGTCCAGCAGCGGCTTCAGCGCCCGCACATAGTCCGTGGGCTGCGGGATGTCCGCGCCCTTGTCGCGCCCGAAGCGCTCGAAGACGGCTCGGTTGTGGTTGCGGAACGACCCGGGATGGATCTGCATGACGAGGCCATCGTCCAGGCTCATCGCCGCCATCTCGGTCAGCATCTGGGCGCGGAACAGTTCGGCCTCGGCCGGGCTCGCCCGGCCCGAGACGATGGTGGCGAAGAGCCGCTCGGCGTCGGCGCGGGAGAGATCGGCGGTCGCGGCGGTCGGGTGGCCGTGGTCGGTCGAGGTGGCGCCGGCGGCCATGAAGACGCGGCGGCGCAGGCGGTGGGCCTCCAGGTAGCCGGCCCAGGTCATCACGTCCTGGCCGCTGAGTTCGCCGAACCGGCGCAGGGACCCCTCGAACGCCTCGTGCTCGGCGTCGATCACCGGGTCGGGGCGGTAGGCGGTGATCACCCGCCCGCCCCAGCCGCTGGCGCGGATCGCGGCGTGGTGCTCCAGGGTGTCGACCGGGCTTTCGGTGGTCGCCAGCACCTCGATGTTGAAGCGCTCGAAGAGGGCCCGCGGCCGGAACGCTTCGGTGGCCAGCGCCGCGCCGATGGCGTCGTAGTAGTGGTCCGCCGTGGCCGCTTCCAGCCGCACGTCCAGCCCGAACACCCCCACGAACACGTGATTCAGCCACATCGCCGAGGGCGTGCCGCGAAAGAGGTGGAAGTGCGCCGCGAACGTCCGCCAGGCCTCGCGCGGATCGCCGGGCGCCTCGCCGGAGCGGTCCGGCACCCGCAGCGCCTCCATCGCCACGCCCTGGCTGTAGAGCATGCGGTAGAGGTAGTGGTCGGGGGCGAGCAGCAGGTCGGCGGCGTTGGAGAAGGGCGCGTTGCCGGCGAACCAGCGCGGATCGCAATGGCCGTGCGGGCTGAGGATCGGCAGGCCGCGCACCTGGCCGTACAGTTCCCGCGCCATCGCCCGCACGGCCGGGTCGGCCGGGAACAGGCGGTCGTCGTCGAGCTTCAGGACCCTGGTCATTTCCTCGGCGCGCCCTTCCGACGTCTATCGTCTGGTAACCGGTGTCATTGAGGCGTTCAAGCCCGTTTCCGTCAGTCCGCCGGCGCCGGCCCGGACGAGGCGCGCACCACCAGCGTCGGGCGCACCGTTTCGTCGGCCTCGTCGTGATCGACGCCCTCCTGGCGCATCAGCTTGCGCGCCGCGACCCGGCCCATGTCGCGGATCGGCAGGCGCACCGTGGTCAACGCCGGCCAGACCCGCGCCGCGATCGGGGCGTCGTCGTAGCCGATGATCGAGACGTCGTCCGGCACCCGCAGGCCGAGGTCGCGGGCGGCCTGGTAGGCCCCCAGCGCCATCTCGTCGTTGCCGGCGAAGATAGCGGTCGGCCGCGGCGTCCGCGCCAGCAGCTCGCGGCCGGCGGCGAGGCCCGACTCGAAGGTGTAGCCGGCTTGCTTGACCCACGCCTCGTCGAGCACGATGCCGCGCTCGGCCAGCCCCTCGGCGAAACCGCGCCGACGCTCGTGCGCCGAGCGGAAGGTGAGGGGACCGGTGATGTGGCCAACGCGCCGATGCCCGAGATCAGCGAGGTGGCGCGCCGCCTCGCTGCCGCCGACCGCGTCGTTGGTCACCAGCATGCTCTCGGCGTCGTCGAGTTCCACCGAGGCGACCCGCACATAGGGGCAGTCCAGGCCCTGCAGCAGCTCGGCCAGCCGCTCGTCCTCCGAGACCGACGGGAAGAGGATCACCCCGAACAGCTTCTGGCGCTGCACGAAGCCGCGCATCTCTTCCAGGAAGGTGTCGCTGTCGCGATCGCAGGGCCGCACCGCCAGCTCCAGGCCCGAGCCTTTCAGCCCATCCAGGATGCCCTGCTGGGCATTGACCACGTACTGCGGGTTCGGGTTGTTGTAGATGAAGCCGACCAGGAACGAGCGGCGAAACGCCAGCCCCCGCGCCTGCGGATCGGGCTCGTAGGAAAGCTCGCGCATGATGGCGCTGACCTTCTGGCGCGTGTCCTCCTTCACGAAGGGCGACTCGTTGATCACCCGCGAGACGGTCTTCTTGGAGACCTCGGCCAGGCGGGCGATGTCGTTGATGGTCGGGCGCCGGCGGCTCTCGTCCGACGCGGCCCCGGCGCGCGAGGCGTCGCGTCTGGCCCTGGCCTGGTTGCGGTCGTTCACGGACGTCCTTTTCGCACTTCTGCGGCTGTTCTAGCCAGACTGGGCGGCCAAACCAACGATTTGCCGCAGCAGCCCGACACCGGTTACCGTTCCGGCATGTCCCTGCCTCGTCTCAGCAATCGCACCTTGGCGCAAGCGCGGGCCGGCGTCTGGCCCGGCGCATATGAGCGCAGCGGCGTGGAAACCGGCGTCGTCCACCTGGGTCCGGGCGCCTTCCACCGCGCTCACCAGGCGCCGGTTTTCGACGCGCTGCTGGCCCACGATCCGCGCTGGGGCGTCTGCGGCGTCTCGCTGCGCAGCCCTGCGGTGCGCGATGCGCTGGCTCCGCAGGACGGGCTCTACACGCTGGTGGAGCTGGAGGCCGAAACGCGGGCGACAATCATCGGCGCGATGACCGAGCTCGTGACCGCGCCGGAGACTCCGGGGGTTGTGCTAGAGCGGCTGGCGTCGGTCCGTACCCGGATGATAACTCTGACCGTCACCGAGAAGGGCTACTGCCTGACCCCGGCGGGCGACTTGGACCCCGCGCATCCCGATGTCGCCTCCGACCTGGCTCGCCCGGCCGCGCCGCGCAGCGCCGTCGGCTGGTTGGTCGAGGGCCTGCGCCGGCGCCGCGCGGCCGGCGCGCCTGGCCTGCCGGTGGTCAGCTGCGACAACCTCACGGACAACGGCGGCAAGCTCCGTCGCGCGGTGGCTGCGCTTGCCCAAGCGCAGGGCGATGCCGACCTCGCGGCGTGGATCGCAGGCGAAGTTCAGTTTCCCAACACCATGGTCGACAGCATTACGCCGGCGACGGACGATGCGCTCAGGGCGCGCGCTCAGGACCTGATCGGCCTCGATGATGCGTGGCCGATCCAGCGCGAGCGCTTTACCCAGTGGGTGATCGAGAGCGGCCTCGGCGCCGATGGCGCGGCGCTGGCGTCCGCCGGCGTCACCCTGGTCGCCGACGTGCGGCCATTCGAGCAGGCCAAGCTGCGCCTGCTCAATGGCGCTCACTCGACCCTGGCCTATCTCGGCCTGCTCGCCGGCCACGCCACGGTCGCCGACGCCATGGCCGACCCGGCTCTGGCCGCCTTCACCGAGCGCCTGATGCGCGAGGACATTGCCGTCACTCTGGCGCCGACCCCCGGCCTCGACCTCGGCGCCTACATCACCGCCATCCTGACCCGCTTCCGCAACCCGGCGATCCGCCACCAGCTCGCCCAGATCGCCTGGGACGGCTCCCAGAAACTTCCCTTCCGCGTGCTGGGCACGATTGAGGACGCGCTGGCGGCGGGCCGGGCGGTGGATCGCCTCGCTGTACCGGTGGCAGCGTGGATGCTGTTCGCGGCGCGGCGGGTGCGCAGCGGGGAGGCGCTGGTCGATCCGCTCGCGAGGGCCATTGCAGCGATCGCTGCCGCGCCGGAGGCGGACCAGCCTGTGAGGTTCCTGGCGCTGGATGCTGTGTTCCCGCGGCGCCTCGATGCGGATGCTCGCTTCCGGGAAGCAGTTGTTGCGGCGCACAGTGCGCTCGCTTCAGGGCAGATGGCTCGCACTCTCCGCGCCTAACCAACAAGTGCTTTGTGGGCGCATCAGACCCCTAAGTCCCGTGCGCCTTGTGGCTGCCGTCCAGCACCGAGGGGTCGCGGGGCGTCATGTCCTGCAGGTTCCAATCGGCCGGGTTGAAGGCGCGGTGGGTCGGGTCCTGCACCGGGTAGCCGTGCAGGTCGTCCTGGCTGTCGATGATCTTGCCGCGGCCCTCGGCCACGTCGGCGATCAGGCGCACGTCGTCGTAGTCGCGGTCCCACGGGCGGGCGCCGACGTTGTGCAGCACGTATTGCTGCACTGCCGAGGCCGGCATCGGGGTCACGTCCGGCGGCCACAGCGGGGGCTTGGCCTCCACGATGATCTTGGCCGGCGCGGTGGTGTAGCGCCCGATCATCGGCAGCGGATCGCCGATCTGGTCCACCGCGATGTTGTCGCGGGCGTAGTATTCCACGTCGCCGTAGCCACCGAGTTCGAAGAACGCCACCTTGGGCGGCGTCGATTGCCCGGCGCGGGCGACGTTGCCCACCGCCACCACCTGGCCAACCTGCCACGGATGGTCGCCCCACTCCTCGGCCTGCAGGTTGTAGTGGATGATGCGCTGGCCGGGATCGAAGATCAGGTTGTTGATCATCACCCCGCGCGCCCCGCCCTTGTAGAGCACGTTGCGCTCGTAATTGTGGGCATAGAGATTGTCGACGATCAGGAAGTCGCCGGCGTTGTCGTGGATCAGCGAGCCCTTCGAGTGCTCGATCTTGTAGTGGGTCGCATAGCTCAGGCCTTCGGCGATGATGTCGTTGGAGAAGGTGATGCGGTGCGAGGTGTGCTCGCGCCAGTCGGCGGGCGTCGGGCCGACGAAGCGCTCGCCCGACATCGACATGTTCTCGTCAGTCGCCCAGGTCACCGAGCAGTGGTCGACGATGACGTCGTGGGCGCCGCCGGCGGTGGAGATGCCGTCGGTCTCCCAGCCGCTCTTCTTCGGCGCGCCGGCCTCGCCGACCCGCACCCGGATGTGCTGCACGATCACGTCGTGGGCGTGAATCTGGAAGCCGCCGCGGATGAAGGTGATTCCGGGCGAGGGCGCCGTCTGGCCGGCGATGGTCAGGTAGGGCTCGTCGATCCGGATCTCGTTGCGGCCCAGGTCGATCACCCCGCCGACTTCGAACACCACGATGCGCGGACCCTTGGTGCGGATCGCCTCCAGGAAGGAGCCGGGGCCGTCGGCGTTGAGGGTGGTGACCTTGATGATCTGCCCGCCGCGGCCGCCCGGCGTGTGCGCCGCCCAGCCCATCGCGCCCGGAAAGGCCAAAGGCGCCGCTGATGCGGGGGCCGGCGTCGGACCCGGCGCGGCGAAGACCGGAATCGCCAGGGCGAATAGGCCCCAGGCTATGAGCAAGCCAATGATTCTACGCATGTTTCCTTCCCCACTCTGTCCGCGCCGCCGCATCCGGCGATTCTATCGGTGAAGGGCGCCTGGCGCCGCGTCGCCGTGATCGATTGAAGATGACACCGGTTTCCTTTACACGCAATCCAGACCTGGACAACGGGCGATGGGCGAGAAGGAACGGCTGAGTGGAGACCCCGACGGCGCGGCCGCAGAGCATTCCGCCTTCCCTTGCGATCGCCGAAGCCTTCGTCGCCGCCCGCCGCGCGGCGCGTGCGCTGCCGGAATTTCCGGGCGAAGTTCCGACCACCATGGCGGCCGGATACGCCGTGCAGGACGAGGCGATCGGCCTTTGGGACGACGAGATCGTGGGCTGGAAGGTGGGCAAGATTCCCGACGACCTGGTGGCGCGCCTGGGCCAGACCCGCGTCACCGGGCCGATCTTCCGCCAGGGCGTCTGGCTCGCCGATCCGGCCTGCCGCAATCCGGCGCCGGTGTTCGTCGGCGGCTTCGCGGCGCTCGAGGCCGAGTTCGTCTATGAGTTGCTGGAGGATGCGCCGGCCGGCAAGCTGGTCTGGTCGCTGGCCGAGGCCGAGGCGCTGGCCGGCCGCATGCGTATCGGGGTGGAGATGGCCGGAAGTCCGCTGGCGACCATCAATGAGCTGGGTCCGCCGGTGGTGGCGTCCGACTTCGGCAACAACAATGGCCTCATCCTCGGCGGCCTGCTTGAAGGCTGGGGCGACTTCGTCGACGCGGCTTACGTCTGCGAGGCCTTCATCGATGGCGAGCGGGTGGGGCAGGGCTCGGCCGCGACCATCCCCGGCGGGCCGATGGAAAGCGTGCGCTTCATGCTGGAGCACGCCGCCCGCCACGGCCGGCCGCTGAAGGCCGGCCAGCTGGTGTCCACCGGCGCGGCGACCGGCATCCACGACATCGGCCCTGGCCAGCTTGGCCGCGTCAGCTTCGGCCGCCACGGCGCCATCGGCTGCCGCACCTTCTCGGCCGTCGCCAAGCCGGGAGACGGCGCATGACGGCCGCCTCCGTCGCCACCGCGCCCGCCGCCGTCGCCGCAACCCGGCCCACCTGGTTCCGCTGGGTGATCTGCGGCCTGCTCTTCACCGCCATGGTGTTCAACTACGTCGACCGGCAGATGATCGGGGTGCTGAAGCCGACGCTGCAGAAGGAGTTCGGCTGGAGCGAGATCGCCTACGGCGACATCGTCTTCTACTTCCAGGCCGCCTACGCGGTCAGCTATCTGTTCTTCGGTCGCTTCGTCGACTGGGTGGGGGCCAAGACCGGCTACGCGGTGGCCTTCGTCATCTGGACCATCGGGCACATGAGCCACGCGGCCGTGCGCTCGGTGTCGGGCTTCATCGCCGCGCGGGTGCTGCTGGGTATCGGCGAGGGCGGCGGATTTCCGGCCGGCATCAAGGCGGTCGCCGAGTGGTTCCCCAAGCGCGAGCGCGCCTTCGCCACCGGCCTCTTCAACGCCGGCACCAACGTGGGCGCCATCGTCACGCCGTTGCTGGTGCCGCTGCTCGCGATCGACATGGCGCTGGGCTGGCGGATGACCTTCCTGATCACCGGCGTGCCGGGCCTGGCGGCGCTGGCCGCCTGGCTGATCGTCTACCGCAAGCCGGCCGACCATCCACGGGTCAACGCCGCCGAGCTGGCGCTGATCGAGAGCGATCCGGCCGAGCCCCTCACCAAGGTCTCGTGGCTGAAGCTGCTCCGGGCCCGCGAGACCTGGGCCTATTGCGCCGGCAAGTTCCTGATCGACCCGGTCTGGTGGATGTTCCTGTTCTGGCTGCCGGACTTCTTCGCCAAGCGCTACCACCTCGACCTGAAGACCTTCGGCCCGCCGCTGGTAGCGGTCTACATGTTCTCCAACGTCGGCAGCATCACCGGCGGCTGGGCGTCCGGCGCGCTGATGAAGCGCGGCTTCAGCCTCAATGCGGCCCGCAAGCTGGCCATGCTGGGCTGCGCGGTGCTGGCCCTGCCGGTGGCCTTCGCCATGTACGCGGACAACCTCTGGGTCGCGGTGGGCATCGTGGGACTGGCGACCGCCGCCCACCAGGGCTTCTCGGCCAACCTCTACACCCTGCCGTCGGACGTGTTTCCGAAGGGCATGGTGGGCACGGTCAGCGGCATCGGCGGGGCGGCCGGCGCGGTCGGCGGCATGCTGATGGCCGAGTACGCCGGCTGGGTGCTGGACAAGCTTGGCACCTACACGCCGATCTTTATCGTCGCGGCCTGCGCCTACGGCGTCGCCCTGCTGGTCGTGCACCTGCTTACCCCCCGCTATGCGCCCGCCCGGATCGGCTGACGGCGTCAGCCGCCGCGCCCTGGCGCTGGGCCTTGGCGGGACGCTGATCGCCGGCGGGGCGTTCGCGGCGGCGTCGCCGGTGGTGCGCACGCTCGGTGGCGTGGTCCGAGGCTACGCCCAGGACGGC
>DATAVF010000288.1:0-2000 GCA_036267835.1 Caulobacteraceae bacterium
TGGTTGGGCTCGGTGAGGCCGAAACCGGTGCGGATCTGGCCCTTCTGCAGCATCTCCGCATAGCGGTCGTACTGGGCGTTGGTCGCGAACTCCTTGAACATGATGATGAAGGGGTTGTTGCCGACGATCGAGTGCTCGGTCTGCAGGTCGTTGTGCAGGCCGAGGCCCTTGGCCGCCAGATGCTCACGGATCACCGCCATGGCGAGGTTGGTGCCGCCCTTGCCGCCCCACTCCACCGGCCAGGCGTAGCGCAGGTGCCCGGCGGCGTCGGCGCGGCGGCGCGCCTCGCCCAGCAGCGCCTCCCACTCGTGCCGCGGCAGGCCGCCTTTCTCGAAGTCGGTGCGGGCGTATTCGCGCCGATGGTCGAAGAAGCGGATGTTGTCATCCTGCTGCTCCAGCGGCTTGATCTCGGCCTCGATGAAGCGGTCGAGCTCGGCCAGGTAGTCCTGCAGGTCCTGGGGGACATCGAAGTCCATCTTAAGTCTCCTTAGGCGTGCTTTGGGCGAGCGCGGCGCGTTCGGCGAGGGCGGCGCGGTAGCCGCCGTAGGTGGGTTGGTCGACGGCCAGCTTGGCCAGAGTCGTCGCCCAGAGGTGATCCTTGAGGCCCGGCGTGGCGAGATCGATCTCGCCGGCCTCGATGCGCCGGGAAAGCTCGGTGTTGAGTTCGAGCAGGCTGCCGCCGTGGCCGAGCAGGGCCTCGAACCGCGCCAGCTCGGCGGCGTCCTCGGCCGGCGCCGTCTCCAGCTCGCGCTTCATCATCTCCAGCGCATTGGCCGCGACGCGGGCCTGGAACGAGGTCGCGCCGGTGGTCTCAGCGGCGACCACATTTTTCAGGAAGCCGGCGACGGCGCCGATCACTTCGGCGGGGGTGGGTTGGTCCTGCATCGCTAGGGCGCCAGCAGCCGCATCAGGTCGACCTCGTTCTCCGACACGCGCCGGGCGATCACCGCGCGCTCCACCGAGGGGTCGGCGCTGCGGAAGGCCGCGGTCATGCCGACGCACATCACGCCCCAGCGCATCGAGCCGTAGACCTCCCACCAGAGCGCGTGGTCGCGGCTGACCGGCGCGCCGCCCGCGGCCTCGTAGCCGGCCCACAGGTCCTCGCGCTCGCCGAAGCCGCCGACGGGCTTGGCCATCTGGCCGAAGCGCCAGGCGCCGGTGCAGATCCAGCCGAAGTCTTCCATCGGGTCACCGACGTGGGCGATCTCCCAGTCGAGCACGGCGCGCACGCCGTCGGGGCCGATCATCAGATTGCCGGTGCGGAAGTCGCCGTGGACCAGCTTCATCTGCGCCGGGTCCGGCGGGCAGCGCTCGAACAGCCAGCGGAACGCCAGGTCGAGCACTGGCCGCGGCCAGCCCGAGGCCTTGTAGCTGGCGTGGTACTGCTCGATCAGCTGGCGCGGCGTTTGCCGGCGCAGGGTAGGGAAGGGCGCCGGGTCGATGGTGTGAACCTTGGCCAGGATCTCGCCGCACTGGCGCGCCAGGAAGGTGCGGGCTTCGGCGAAGGCCTCCTGCCGCACGATCCGCCCGCCCAGCGTCTCGCCCTCGACGAAGGCCATGATGAAGCCGTGCCCCAGGCCGTCTTCCGGCTCCAGGACGTGGCGCACGGCCGGCGCCGGCACCCCTTTTTCGGAAGCCGCAACGAGCAGCCGCGCCTCGGTCTCCAGCCCCACGGCGGTGTCCGACACCCGCGTGCCGCCCGGCGCCCGGCGCAGGATCAGCGGCGTCTCGCGGCCGTCCTCGACCAGGTCGAAGCGCCAGACTTCCTGCGTGGCGCCCGCCGTCATGCGGCGCAGGTTGGCTGCGTGGCCGCCCAGACGGCGCTGCGCGACCGCGTCCAAGCCTTCGGCGAGCTTCGCCAAGGCGCTGGCCGGCGATAGGGCGTCCGTCTCGGCCACCATTCCTCCCACGCGTATTTTCCGCGACCCTAGCGGAGGCGCGAAGGTGGTGAAACGGTCACGTGGGGGAAGTCATCGCGCCCGGTTCGTGGTCAGATGCGC
>DATAVF010000289.1:0-4000 GCA_036267835.1 Caulobacteraceae bacterium
GACAGGATCAGGGATTCCACGATCACCGAGATCACCACCGCCGTGCCGCCGAAGCCGAGGGCGCGTAAGGTAGCGATCTCGCGTTTGCGGGCATCGACGGCCGAATACATCGTGTTCAGCGCCCCGAAGACCACGCCCACCGCCATCACCCCGCCGACGAAGTAGCCGACGAAGCCGAGCAGGTTGGTGAGCGGCTTCAGCTGGTTGAGGTAGTAGTCGGCGGCGCGCTCCACCTTCACCTGCAGCTGCGGGTTGCTGGTCAGCGCGTCTTTGAACTGCCGGAACGCGTCGGGCGTGGCCAGCTTCACGCTGACGCTCTGGTAGGACGTGCGATTGAAGGCGGCGAGCACCGTGTCGGCGTCGGCCACGATCGAGTTCTCGTCGACGCCGCCCTTGTCTTCGAAGACGCCGACCACCTTCCACGGCGTGCCGCGCAGCGTGACCGTGTCGCCGACATCGAGGTTCTTGTAGGTGCGGCTGGCGGCGACCCCGGCGATCAGCTCGTGCAGCCCGGCCTGGAAGTCGCGGCCGCGGATGATGTGGAAGCTGGACGGGACCATCAGCCGGCCCATCGCGCCCGTGCCCTGGAAGGCGGCGGTGTTGGACTTGCCGGTCTTGGTGTCGAGCTCCACCAGCACCGCGGCGTTCGGCTGCACGATGGGCTTGCCGTCGGCCGTCTTCGCCACGCCGGGCGCCTGGCTGATGATGGCGACGTCGGATTGGGAGAACGAGCCCATGAACTCCGCGCCCTGCGAGGTGAGCACGATCGCACGGTCTGGCTGCAGGTTCTTCAGGCCGGCGTTCAGCACCCCGGTACCGACGGCGAGCAGCGACAGCATGACCGCGATCACCGTGGCGACGCCGATCACCGTCACCAGCGAGGCCAGGGCGCGCGAGGGGAGGGCGGCGAGGTTCATCGCCGTCACCGCCCAGATTTCGCGGAAGAAGCTCATCGCGCCCGCCTCCTACCGGCCCGCCAGGGCGTCGACGATGGAAATGCGCATGCCGCGCCAGGCCGGCGGCAGTCCGGCGATGATGGCGAGCACCGCGGCGATGACGAAGCCCACCAGCAGCAGAGGACCGGCCGACACGTCGAGCCCGACGGCCGTCTTGACGATCGGGAACGCCAGGTTGGCCAGGCCCAGCCCGATCGCCGCGGCGAACAGGCACAGCATCAGCGACTCGGCCAGGATCAGCGCGAGCACCGTGAGGTCGGTGAAGCCGAGCGTCTTCAGCACCGCCAGCTCCGGCGTGCGCTCGCGCACCGACTGCATCATCACCGCGCCGACCGAGAACAGCAGGCTGAAGAAGGCCGCGCTGACTACGGCGCGCACCACGAAGCCGATGTCGCCGATCTGCTTGATCTGGTCGGCGACCAGTTGCTGCACGCTCTGGGTCTTGGTCTCGTTGGGCGAGTTGGCGAAGACCGCGTCGATGCGCGAGCCGACCTCGCCCGCCTGCGTCGGATCGGCCACCCGGACGAGATAGACCGAGCTGGTGCCGGTGCTCGCCGTCCGCGCCTGGTCGACGTAGTCGTAGTTCACCAGGATGGAGCGGCTGAAGAGGATGTCCTTCGGGTTGGCCTGGTAGATCGCCACCACCTGCAGCGGCCAGGCGCCGTTGTCGTCCTTGTTGGTGAAGAGCAGCGCCTTGTAGGGCATAGGATCGCCGACCTTCAGCCGGTAGATTCCCGCGATGATCGACGGCAGGATGGCGCCGTTGCGCGTCGCCTTCAGGGCGGCGAGGGCCTTCGGGGGAAGGCCGGTGTCGTTATCGGTGGCGGCGACGGTGTCGGGGTCGATCGCATAGGCGGGCACCGGCGTCCTGGCGTTTTGGTACGTGCCGGGGAAGGCGACCAGCGGCGTCGCCGCCTTCACGCCGGGGACCTGGCGGATCTGCGCCAGCATCGAGATCGGCAGCGGGTCGATCTGACTGATCTTCGACTGGGTGATCAGCACGTCGGCGTGGGTCGCCTGCACGGCGTTGTCGATGCCGGAGACCAGGCCCTGCAGCAGGCCGAAGAGCAGGAAGGCGGTGACGATCGAGAGCATGGTCAGCACCGCGCGGCCCGGCCGCCGCCAGACCCCCGCCCAGACCAGGTGCAGGTACTTCATACCAGCACGCCGGCTTCTTCGGCCGTGACCAGCGCGCCCTTGTCGAGGTGGACGACGCGGCTGGCGAAGGTGGCGGCCTTGGGGTCGTGGGTGACCATGATGATGGTCTTGCCGTGCGAGCGGTTGAGCAGCTGCAAGAGGCCGAGGATTTCCTCGGCGGTCTCGCGGTCGAGGTCGCCAGTGGGCTCGTCGCAGACCAGCAGGGTGGGATCCGCCACCAGGGCGCGGGCGATGGCGACGCGCTGCTGCTGGCCGCCGGAAAGCTCGCCTGGCTTGTGCCGCGCCCGGTCGGTCAGGCCGACCAGCGCCATCGCGGCGGCGGCGTGCTTGCGGCGCTCTTCGCCGCCCAGACGGGTGAGCAGCAACGGCAGCTCGACGTTCTTCTCCGCCGAGAGGGTCGGCATCAGGTTGTAGAACTGGAAGACGAAGCCGACGTGCTGGGCCCGCCACTTGGCGAGGCCGCTGCTGGAGAGGTCGTCGATGTGCTCGCCGGCCACGACCACCTCGCCGTCGGTCGGCCGGTCGAGGCCGCCGATCAGGTTTAAGAGGGTGGTCTTGCCGGAGCCGGACGGCCCCATCAGCGCCAGGAACTCCCCCTGCTGGATTTCCAGGTCGAGGTTGTGCAGCACCTCGACGCTCTGGCGACCGCGCTTGTAGCGTTTGACCACGCCTTTGAGGCTGACCAGGGCATCCATGGATCTCTCCCTAACTGCCTTTGACGATCTTCACGCCGGCGCCGTCCTTCAGGTGGTCAGCGCCCTCGACCGCCACAAGTTCGTCCGGCTGCAGGCCGGCGACGATCTGCTGGCCGGCCGCGGTGCGGTCGCCGACGCGAACGGCGCGGCGCTGGGCGTGGCCGTCACTGATCACGTAGACGATGGTCTGGCCGCCGTCCTCGGTCTGCACCGCGTCCGGCGGCACCACCACGATCCGCCCGGCGGCCGCCGCGCCGCCGGCCGGCGCGGCCGGGGCCGGGCTCAGGAAGGCAACGTGGGCGCCCATGTCGGGCACGATGCGCGGGTCCTTGATCTTCAGGCCCACCCGCACGGTGACGGTGGCCTTGGAGCGATCGGCGGTCGGGATCACGGTTATCACCTGGGCGGGGATCTCCAGGTCCGGGTAGGCGTCGAGCTTGACGACCGCCGGCATGCCGGGCGTGACGCGGCTGATGAAGCTCTCGGCGACGTCGACATCGATCTCGAGGCTGTCCATGTCGACGATGGTGCAGATGCCGGTGCGGGTGAAGCCGCCGCCGGCCACCGGCGCCACGATCTCGCCCGGCTGCGCGGCGGTGGCCGTGACCACGCCCGAGAAAGGCGCGCGGACGATGGTGTCGTCCTCGGCGCGGCGGAACACTTCGACCGTGGCCTGGGCGGCCGCGTACTGGCGCTGGGCCAGCAGCAGGTTACTGCGGGCGGTGTCGTAGGCGGCCTTGGCGTCCTCGACGTCCTGGTCGCTGAGATAGCCGCGCTGGTGCAGGGCGAGGCTGCGTGTGTACTTCGGCCCGTCGTCGGCGACCGCGGCCTGGGCGACGGCGATGCTGGCCTGGATGCTCGCGGCCTGCGCCTGCGCCTGGCCGAGCGAGGCCAGGGCGTTGGAGTCATCCAGCCGCGCCAGCACCTCGCCCTCGGTGACGTGCTGGCCCTCCTGGATCAGCACTTCGGAGACCTTGCCGGCAATCTTGGCCGACACCGTCGCCTCGCGCCGGGCGACCACGAAGCCGGAGGCGTCGAGCAGGGTGCCGCCCTGCGCCGCCGCGCCGGTCCAGGCGGGCTTGGCGGCGGCGGTCTCAATCTCGGCGAGGTCGGGGCGGACGGTGAGGAACCAGGCTGCCGCGGCGATCAGGGCGATGACCAGCACCGCGCCGCCGATGATCCAGAACCAGG
>DATAVF010000290.1:0-2319 GCA_036267835.1 Caulobacteraceae bacterium
TCGAAGTTCTTCCCGCTCTGGGCCCTGGCCCGCTACCGCAACCTGCAGCGCAGCAACGAGCGGCGCGTGGCCTTCGGCATGTGATGCCGAGCCCCAAGTACTCACTGCTCGAGAACGAGCGCCGCTTCCTCGTTATCGCGCCGCCGGACCTCACCGGAGCGCGGGTGCGGTTGATCGAGGACCGCTACCTGAGCTGCGGGCGGCTGCGCCTGCGCCGCATCACCCATTTCGATGGCCACCTCCCTGAGTTCAAGCTCTGCAAGAAGTACGGCTCGGATGACCCCTTTTCCGAGCCGATCACCAATATCTACCTCAGCGAGGCCGAGCACGCCGCGCTGAGCGCCCTCGCCGCCCACCCGCTGCGCAAGCGCCGTCATACCGTGCGCTGGGGCGAACGCGGCTTCAGCGTCGATGTGTTCGAGGGCCCGCTAACCGGTCTCGTCACCTGCGAGGCTGAGGCCGAATCGCCTGAAGCGATCCGCGCTCGCGCCTTCCCGCCCTGGGCGGCGCGCGAGGTCACCACCGACCCGCGCTTCAGCGGCGCCCATCTCGCCACGCTCGCCGCCGAAGACCTCGCCGCGCAGCTGGCCCTCGCATGAGCGACGACCGTCCGGTGCTCGCCGTCGTCGGCATGACGCGCGAGGCCAAGATCCTGGCCGGGAGCGCCGTGCTGATCGGTGGCGGCGATGCGGAGGCGCTGGCGGCCAAGCTGGAGGCCGAGCTGCGGCAGGGCCTGGCCGGCGTGGTCAGTTTCGGCCTCTGCGGCGGCCTCGACCCGGCGCTGAAGGTCGGCGACCTGGTGGTGGGCGAGGCCGTGACCGACGCCGACGCGCTCTACGACGCCGATCTCGCCTGGACCGACCGGATCATGGCCGCCCTGCCCGGCGCCGCCCTCGGCCGCTTCGCCAAGGCCGAGCGCCCGGTGGCCAGCGTCGCCGAGAAGACCGAGCTGCGCCGCGCCACCGGCGCCGTCGCCACCGATCTCGAGTCGTTTCCGATCGCCAAGCTGGCGCGCTGGTTCGGCGTCCCCTTCGCGGTGGTGCGCGCCGTCTCCGACGCCGCCGGCCAGGCCCTGCCCCACGCCGCCCAGGTCGGCCTCGGCCCCGACGGCCGCCCGGCGATCGGCAAGGTGCTGGCCTCGCTGCGCGACCACCCGCTGCAGATCGGCGCCCTGATTCGCACCGCCCTCGACGCTGAGGACGCCTTCCACGCCCTCGAACGCGCCCGCCAGGTGCTGGGACCGGACCTGGCCGGGCCGCAGTAAGTCGGTGCGACGGCCGTTCAGCCGGCGTAGCGCGCGATGAGCTGGTCGGCGACGTCACTGAGATCGGCGCCCGTGTAGGTCGGTTGCGGGCCGACGCTCAGCACCTCGTTGCCGGGTCGCCGGATCAAGGCCGCCTGCCAGCCGGCCGCCACCGCGCCCAGCGTGTCCCAGGTGTGGCTGGCGATCAGGCACATCTGGGCCGGCTTGGCGCCCAGCTCCCGGGCCACATAGGCATAGGCTTCCGGGGCTGGCTTGTGACGCTTGACGGTCTGGTCGACGCTGAACCGGCGCTCGAAGACGTCGATGATGCCGCCGTGCTCCAGCTGCCGCCCCTGGATCTCCAGCAGGTTGTCGGTGAGGGTAAACAGCCGGAAGCCGTGATCCCGCAATCGGCGCAGCGCGCCCGGCACGTCCGGGTGCGGCGGCATGGCGGCGAACTTGTCGGTCAGCTCCTGCTTGTCGGCCTCGGTGATCTCGATGCCGTTGGCCTTGGCCAGCATCTGCATGACCGCGCCGCCGATCTCGGTGAAGGCGACATAGCTCTTAGCCACCGTCAGGGCGCAGGAGTAAAGGATCAGGTTGGCGAACCACAGCCGCATCGCCCCGCGGTCCCGGAAGATCCGCTCGAAGATCGGTGTCATGGTCTCAAGATCCAGCAGGGTCTCGTTCACGTCGAAGACGATCAGGGGACGTTCAGGCATCGCACACCTCCGGGGATTCCTGGCGCAACCCGGACCCGGGGCGGAGGGTTGCGCTCGATTGCTGCAGCGGCAAGCTTGGTGACCGCCGTGCCGGCGCTGGCCCAGCCTTATTACCAGGGGCAGTACAACAACCAGTACCAGAATGACCAGAACCGTCCCTACGGCGGCATCTCCAAGCGTCTCGACTATCTGACCAATCGCCTCGACCAGGCGCGCCAGAACGGGTCGATCAACTGGCAGGAAGCGCGCCGGCTGCGCGGCGTGCTGGACCAGGTGCGCTCCCAGGAGCAGGGTTACCTGTCGCAGGGCGGCGGCCACAACGGCTGGCAGCGCAACCGCCTGAACGAGCGCCTC
>DATAVF010000291.1:0-8112 GCA_036267835.1 Caulobacteraceae bacterium
GCCAGCCCCGGCCCAGTGCGAGGGCGCATTAGGATCGAGCGCGGCGTCCAAATCGTCACCCAGCGCCGCGGCCAGCGCCGCCTCCAGGCCGCTGTCGGGCGTCACCGCGTCGAGCGCCGGGGCGAAGCGGCCCTTCTCGGCGCGGGCGGTCAGGGCCCGCAGGCCCTGCGCCTCGGACTTCAGCACCGCCAGCTTGTCGGCGACCGCGCGGGCCGCGGCGCGCGCCTCGCTCTCGGCCGACAGCGCCGCGGCGCGCTCGGTCTCGGCGGCTTCCAGCGCCTCCCGAGCCTGGGCCAGCGTCGCCTCCGCCGCGTCCAGCGCCGCCTGTGCCTGGGCGCGGCGCGGATCCTCGGCGGGGCCGAGGGCGGCGCGGTCGGCTTTCGTCTGGTCGAGCGCTCGGTTGGTGCGCGAGAGCCGGCTGCGCGCCTCCTCGACCCGGGTCTCGGCGCCGCGCCGCTCGGCTTCGGCAGCGGCGAGCTCGGCGGCCAGGCGCTCGACTTCGGCGTCGGCCAGCCGCCGCGCGCCCTGCGCCTGCTCGGACGCGTGCGCCAATTCCGGCATCCGCTCCGGCGCGGCGGCGATCTCGGTCTCGATCTCGGCGGTCTCGGCGTCCAGCCGCGCCAGTGCCCGACCCGAATCCTCAATGATCTGGCCCTCGCGCGCCGCGTCGGCGGCGATGCGGCCGATCTCGGCCTGCAACCGGGCCAGTTCGGCCGAGACGCCCGCCAGCTCCAGATCGAGCCGCTCCTTCTCGATCTCCAGCCGGTGCAGGATGGCGGCGGCGGCCGTCTCCTCGTCGCGCAGCGGACGGATCGCGGCCTCGGCCTCCGCCGCCTTGCCGCTGGCCGCCGCCGCCGCGCGGGTGGCGCGCTCGGCCTCGGCGCCGATGCCCAGCGCCTCGGCGTCGATGCGGTTCAGCGCATCGCGCGCCTCGGTCCAGCGGGCGAACAGCAGGGCGCCTTGCAGAGCCCGGATCTGGCCTGAGATGCGCTTGTAGCGCTCAGCCTGCCGCGCCTCACGCTTCAGCCGGCTCAGCGAGGCGTCGAGTTCGCGGGTCAGGTCGTCGAGCCGGTCGAGGTTCACCTCGGCGGCGCGCACCTTCAGCTCGGCCTCGTGGCGGCGGGTGTGCAGGCCGGAGACGCCGGCGGCCTCCTCGAGGATCATCCGCCGGTTCTGCGGCTTGGCCGAGATCAGCTCCGAGATCTGGCCCTGGCGCACCAGCGCCGGCGAATTGGCGCCGGTCGAGGCATCGGCGAACAGCAGCTGGATATCGCGCGCCCGCACTTCCTTGCCGTTGACCCGGTAGGTCGAGCCGGCGCCGCGGTCGATGCGGCGCACCACCTCGAGCACCGGATGGCGGCCCAGCGACGGCGGCGCCGCGCCGTCGGCGTTGTCGATGGTGAGGGTCACCTCGGCGTGGTTGCGGCCCGGCCGGCCGCCCGAGCCGGCGAAGATCACGTCGTCCATGCCGGCGCCGCGCATCGCCTTGGCCGAGTTGGCGCCCATCACCCAACGCAAGCCCTCGAGCAGGTTCGACTTGCCGCAGCCGTTCGGCCCCACGATGCCGGTGAGGCCCGGCTCGATGCGGAAGTCGGTGGGGTCGACGAAGGACTTGAAGCCCGAAAGACGCAGCCGCTGGAAGTGCACCGCCGGTTCTCTAATGCCTCCGCGCGGCGGCGATGTCGGCGGTCATCTGGTCGAGGCTCTGCTCGCCCAGGATGACCTTACCGTTGATGACGAAGGTCGGGGTCGAGTCGATCTTGTCGACCTCAGCGTGATGTTGCACCCGCGCGTTCAGCGCCGCGAGCGCCTGGTCGTTTCTCATGCAGGCGTCGAAGGCCGGGCCGACGATGCCGGCGTGGGCGCCGATGTCCTTCAGGATGTCGATCGGCGTCGCGCCCGGCTGGAACATGCTGGCCTGACGCTGATAGATCTCGTCGACCACCTGGAAGTACTTCGTGGGGCCAGCGCAGCGGGCCAGGATGAAGCCCGCGGCCGCCAGATCGGATTCGCCCGTGGTCATCTCGCGCACCACGAAGCGCACGCGGCCAGTGTCGACGAACTTGGCCTTGAAGGCCGGGAAGACCGTGTTGGCCCAGACCGCGCAGTGCGGGCAGCCGACCGAGCCATACTCGATCACCGTGACCCGGGCATGTGGCTTGCCCATCGCCATGTCGCCGGGCTCGGGCGCCATGATGCCCGCCGGCCCGGGCGCCGGCGCCGCCGTGGCGGCGGCCCCGGCCAGCGCGAGGCTGAGGCCGAGGGCCAGCGCGGCGCGGCGGCTCGCCATCGTCGTCAGCCCCCGGCCGCAGCGATCGCCTTGTCGATCGCCGGCAGATCCTGGTAGCCGGTCAGGGTCTGGTTCTTCGACGCATCCGCCCCCCCGATGATGAAGGTCGGCGTCGAGTCGATCTTGTACTGGGCCGCCGCGTCCTCGGAGCGCTTGTTGAGGGCGGTCAGCGCATCGCTGTCGCCGACGCAGGCCTCGAACTGGGCGTCGGTCATGCCGAGCGACTGGGCGATCTTCAGCAGGGCGTCGCGCTTGGCGGCGTTCTGGTCGCTCTCCAGCAGCGGCGCTTCCTGGCGGAAGACCGCGTCGGCGACGGTGAAGTACTTGTCCTTGCCGGCGCAGCGGGCGAGCAGGAAGCCGGCGGCGGCGACCGGCTGGTCGCCGGTCAGGAACTCGTGCAGCACGTAGTGCACCTTGCCGGTGTCGATGTACTTGGTCTTGAAGCTCTGGAAGACCTCGTTGTTCCATTTGGCGCAGATCGGGCAGCCCAGCGAGGCGAACTCGTTGACCGTAATCTTCGCAGCCGGATTGCCGAGGTCCATCGTGTCCGGCAGCTTCGCTGCGGTGGCCGAACCGCCGCCGGCCGTGCTGTTGCCGCCGCCGCCCTGGCAGGCGCCGAGGCTGGCCGCGAGGCCGAGGCAGATCAAGATGGCCGCGATGGCGCGCATTGAGGGGGCTCCTGGTCCGAAGGATCTAGTAGAGCGCGATTCGGTCGGACGTGATTCCGGCCCGCGCATGAAGGCCATAGCCCGGCTTACCAGTCATGGGGAGTGCGGACCCCGACCTTCCGTGCGCAGCACTTCGCGGCCCAGGCGCAGCAGCGCCTCTTTCAGCGGCCCGTCACGGGTGTCCGCCAGGCTGTCGGCCAGGTCGCGCTCGGCGGCGGCGTCGAGGGGCGGGCGGTTGCGGCGACGGGTCGCGGGCTTGGCGGCCACTGCTGGCCGGGTCAGCGGACCCTGTACGATGCGCAACCGCGCCACCGCGCCCGGGCCGAGGTAGATGTTGAGCCGGTCGAGGATCAGCGGCGCCTGGTGCTGCACCAGCGCGGCCACCGGGCCGGCGACGCGCAGCTCCAGCGTGGCGCCGCCGCCGGTGCGGGGCTTCACCAGCTTCACCGGTTCGGAGCGCCCGGCCAGCGACTCGCCGACGATCTCGCGCCAGCGCGCCTTCAGGTCGTCCGGCCCGCCGCCGAAGCGCTCGTCGAAGCCCTTGATCAGCTTGGTCAGGCCGCGCGCGGCATGGCGCGGCGGCCGGGGCGGTGGACGCGGCTTGCGCTTGGCCAGAATGGCGGCGGCTTCCTGAAGCGACGGCAGCGGACGCGGCATCGAGGCCTTATAGACCACCGCATGGCGCGCGTCCCGACACCTGCGATGTTACGTCCTCCGATCCGGGCCTGGTACGACGAGAACGCCAGGGCGTTGCCGTGGCGCATCGGCCCGGCCGAGCGGGCGGGTGGGCGGCGGGCCGACCCTTACCGGGTCTGGCTCTCGGAGATCATGCTGCAGCAGACCACGGTGCCGCACGCGACGCCCTACTTCCTCGAATTCACCCGCCGCTGGCCGAACGTGAGCGACCTCGCCGCCGCGCCGGAAGCCGACGTGATGGCCGCCTGGGCGGGCCTCGGCTACTACGCCCGGGCCCGCAACCTGGTCGCCTGCGCCCGCCAAGTCGCGACGCGGCTCGGCGGGGTCTTCCCCGATACCGAGGAGGGTTTGCGCGCGCTACCAGGCGTCGGCCCCTATACCGCCGCCGCGATCGCCGCGATCGCCTTCGACCGGGCGGCCAATGTGGTCGACGGCAATGTCGAGCGGGTGATGGCGCGGCTCTTCGCCGTGGAGACCCCGCTGCCGGACGCCAAGCCGGAGCTGAAGCGGCTCGCGGGGACGCTGGTCACGGCCGATCGTCCCGGCGACTGGGCCCAGGCGCTGATGGACCTCGGCGCCGCGACCTGCACGCCGACCTCGCCGGCCTGCGAGCGCTGCCCTGCCGCGCCCGTCTGCCTTGGCCGCGCCACCGGGATCCCGGCGCGCTATCCGTTGAAGACCGCGAAGGCGGAGCGCCCGCGGCGTTATGGCGCAGCTTACCTGCTGACCTCAGGCCCTCGCGTCGCCCTGGTCCGCCGCCCGGCGCGCGGCCTTCTGGGCGGCATGCTGGGCCTGCCGACCAGCGACTGGCGCGGCCACGCCTGGACCGACGCCGAGGCCGTTGCCGCCGCACCGGTGCGCGCCGACTGGCGGCCGGCCGGCGAGATCCGCCACGTCTTCACCCACTTCGCCCTGACCTTAAGCATCTTCCGCGCCGAGGGCGCCTGGGCGGACGCCATCTGGACGCCCCGCGCCGATCTTGCCGCAATGCCGAGCGTTTTCCTGAAGGCCGCCCGCGAGGCGCTCTGACCCCTACGGCGCGACCCGATAGCCGTCGCCGGGCGCCACCCAGATCATCGTCTGGTCGCCGTCCGGCGTGCGCTTGCCGTCGACGCTGGCCTGGACCGCGAAGCTCGCGCCCTTGGCGACGAAGGCGTTGCAGGTCTGGTGGCCGATCGCGTCCTCCGCGCCGGATTCGGCCTCGGCGCGCAGCTGCGAGGTCCGGGCCGCATCGGCCGGGACGCCGGCGACGAAAAAGGTCGCCGCCTCGATACTGGCAGCGGTCAGCGTGGTGCAGGCCGCCTCGCCCCGGATCGTCACCGGCAGGACAGACTGCATGTTGGTCGGGCCGTCCTGGATCGAGAGGGTGGTCGCGTGAAGAGCACCCTTGGCGTCGGCCGCGTAGCTGACCAGCGAGGTGCAGGTCTTGTGGGCCAAGTCCGGATTGAAGCACTGCGCCTTGCCGGGCGTCCCCAGCATCGCCGCGAGCGAGGGCGGCGCGGCGAAGGACGGAAGCGCGAGCGAGGCCAGCGCCACGCCGCTCAGCAAACCCCGAAACCCGGTCATGCGCAGCCCCCGCCTTTAAGCGGTCGTCATCTCCGCCCGCATCTTCGCCCTTAGCATGTCGATCGGCTTCAGGCCCGCGTCGGTGCGGAAGTGCCAGTAGGTCCAACCGTTGCAGGCCGGGGCGGCCTGCGCCACCGCGCCCAGCTTGTGGATCGAGCCGGTGATGTCGCCCATGGCGAGGCTGCCGTCGGCGCGCACCTTGGCCTGGTGCTTGCCGCGCGGACACCAGACGATGTCGCCCGGCTGCAGATAGCCCGCCTCGACGATCTGGCCGAAGGGTACGCGCGGCTCGTCGCGCTTCGAGCCGGTGACTTCCAGGTCGGCCAGCGCCGTCGGGATCACCTGGTCGATGCGGGCGCGGGCCAGGGAGACGTAGCCGGGGTTCTGCTCGATGCCGATGAAGCGGCGGCCGAGGCGCTTGGCTACCGAGCCGGTAGTGCCGGCGCCAAAGAACGGGTCGAGGATCAAGTCGCCGGGCCGGGTGGTGGCCAGGATCACCCGATGCAGCAGCGCCTCTGGCTTCTGAGTGGGGTGGGCCTTGGCGCCGTCCGCGTCCTTCAGACGCTCAGCGCCGGTGGCCAGCGGCAGGGTCCAGTCCGAACGCATCTGAACCTCGTCGTTGGCGAGCTTCATGGCGTCGTAGTTGAAGGTGTAGCGCCGCCCGCCCCGGCCCTTGGCGGCCCAGATCAGGGTCTCGTGGGCGTTGGTGAAGCGGGTGCCCTTGAAGTTCGGCATCGGGTTCGACTTGCGCCAGACCACGTCGTTGAGGATCCAGAAGCCCAGGTCCTGCAGCGCCGCGCCGACGCGGAAGATGTTGTGATAACTGCCGATCACCCAGAGGGCGCCATCGTCCTTCAGCACCCGCCGCGCCTCGGTCAGCCAGGCGCGGGTGAAGCGATCGTAGGCCTCGAACGAGGCGAACTGGTCCCAATCGTCGTCGACCGCATCGACGCGGCTGTTGTCCGGCCGCAGCAGCTCGCCGCCGAGCTGGAGATTGTACGGGGGGTCGGCGAAGACCAGGTCCACCGACCGGTCAGGCAGGCGCGCCATCTCGGCGACGCATTCGCCGAGGACGATCCGGCCGGCCTCATCCTTGCGCCTGGGCGCCATAAGCTTCGCTCTTCACGGGGTGACGGTGAATCATTCGTCACCGGCCGTTAAAGACGGCTTAAGTGAAGGTTGGAGCCTGCCCGGCGGGCGCCGCGTTTCGGTCACACAGTAGACCTGTCCGCGAGTACCCCGATGTCAGTCTCCCACGCCAAGCCGCGCCCCGAGCGCCCGGCGCACGTCTTTTCTCCCACCGAAATCCTGATCTTCGCCGCCGGCCTGCTGGTCGCCGTGCTGGTGGGCGTCACCGCCACCGGCGGCCTTCCGACCTAGAATAGCACCCGCGGGTTCATGATCCGCTTCGGATCGAGCGTGGCGCGGATGGCGCGCTGGGCGGCGAGTTCGATCGGGCTCTTGTAAGTCGCCGCTTCGGCGGTCTTCATCGTGCCGAGCCCGTGCTCGGCCGAGATCGAGCCGCCCAGGCTCATGACGATGTCGTGCACCATGTGGGCAGCGGCGTCGCGGCGGCCGTTGTGCTCGGCGCCGTCGCCGCCAGGCGCGCTCAGGATGTCGTAGTGGATGTTGCCGTCACCGACGTGGCCGAAGGCGTCGATGCGCACGCCCGGCCAGCGCTGGGTCAGCGCCGCGCCGGCGGTCTGAAGGAACTCGGGGATGCGCGAGACGGGCACGGCGACGTCGTGCTTCCAGGCTGCGCCTTCGCTCTTCTGCGCCGCCGACTGGTTCTCGCGCAGCGCCCAGAACGCCTTGGCTTGCGTCTCCGTCTGGGCGATCGAAGCGTCGAGCACCAGACCGGCCTCGAAGCCGGCTTCCAGCAGCCGCTCCATGCCGGCCTCGGCCGCGCCGGGCTCGCCGCTGGCGATCTCGATCAGCACGTACCAGGGCGGCTGGCTCTCCAGCGGCTCGCGGGCGCCGGGGATATGACGCAGCGCCAGCTCGATGCCGAGCCGCCCGATCAGCTCGAAGCTCTCGACCCCGCCGCCGGTCGCCTCCTTGGCGCGGCCGAGCAGGCTGACCGCATCGGCAGGGCTGGCGAGGCCGGCGAAGGCCACGGCGCGCGAAGCCAGCATCGGGAATAGCTTCAGCGCCGCTGCCGTGACGACCCCCAGCGTGCCCTCGGCCCCGATCAACAGCTGCTTGAGGTCATAGCCGGTATTGTCCTTGCGCAGCCGCTTGAGACCATTCCACACCTCGCCGTTCGGCAGCACCGCCTCCAGCCCGAGCACCAGTGGCCGCATGGTCCCGTAGCGCAGCACCGCCACGCCGCCCGCATTGGTCGAGACCAGCCCGCCGATGGTGGCCGAGCCCTCCGACGCCAGGCTGAGCGGAAACCGTCGGCCGAGCTTGGCCGCCTCATCGTGGGTCTCGGCGAGCGTCAGCCCGGCCTCGACGACCAGCACCTCGTCCTCCACGCTGGCGTCCCGCACCGCCCGCATCCGCTCCAGCGACAGCAGGATCTCCCCATCGGGGATCTGCCCGCCAACCAGGCCGGTATTGCCGCCCTGCGGCGTGATCGCCGTCCCCGACTCCGCACAGATCCCGACCACCGCCGCGACCTCGGCCGTGCTGCGCGGCAGCGCGAGCAGCGGCGTCGACCCGCTCCAGCGGTCCCGCCACTCCACCAGCTTCGGCGCCAGCCGCGCCGCATCCTGGCTCCAGCCACCCTCCCCCAGCACCGCCTTAAGGCGCGAGATCACATCGGCGGGCACGGCGAGGGTCATGGGGCCAGACTACGCGCGGCGGCCCGGCGCGTCAGCCCACGTAGCCGGCGGCGCGGCGGAGGCGGTCGTTGATGGCTTCGCCAAGGCCGGCTTCGGGGATCGGGGC
>DATAVF010000292.1:0-17802 GCA_036267835.1 Caulobacteraceae bacterium
CTGGCTTGACCGGAGAGTACCCGTATGGCCGCGCTGAGAGTTGACGACAGGCCCGCGCCGGTCGCGCCCACCCGGGTGCTGGTGGTCGAGGACGAGGTGCTGATCCGCCTGATGCTGGCCGATTCGCTGCGCGAGGCCGGCTGCGAGGTGGTCGAGGCCGCCAGCGGCGACGAGGCGCTCAGCGTGCTGCACGCCGCCGCCGCCATGGACGTGATGATCACCGACGTGCGCATGCCGGGCCGCACCGACGGGCTCGCGCTCGCCTCGCAGATGCGCAGCCGCCAGCCGGAGATGAAGATCATCGTCACCTCGGGCCACGCCTGCTGCGACGCCAGCCTCGTCGACGGCTTCCTGCCGAAGCCCTATGGCCTCGCCGACATCGTCGAGCGCGTCCGCCGCCTGGCCGGCCGCGACGCGTGACCTCGACCGGGACGCAAGCCCAGGCGGCCGAACCGCAGACCGTGCTCGTGGTCGACCACGAGGTGCTGGTGCGCATGGTGATCGCCGCCTACCTGCGCGAGTGCGGCTATCGGGTTATCGAGGCCGCCGGGCACGACGAGGCGCGGGCGGTGATCGAATCGGATGAGGCGCGGATCAGCGTGGTGCTGGCCAGCCTCGATGCCGCCGGGCCGGGCGAAGGCTTCGCCCTGGCGCGCTGGATCCGCGAGCGGCGGCCCGGCGTCGAGGTGATCCTGGCCGGCACGCCGGCTCGCGCCGCCGAGGCCGCCGGCAACATCTGCGAGCAGGGACCAATGCTGGCCCGCCCCTACGATCCGCAGGTGGTGCACGACCGCATCCGTCGCCTGTTGGCCCGCCGGCCGCCCTCCTAAGCCTGGCCCGCGTTGATCCGGGGCTCGAACTAGCGTCAAACAGGCCCCTTCAGTCGTGGGGGGCGGGTTTCGCATGGTGATCGTCGACGACCTCCGGGCGCTGAACGGCCCGCAGCGCGCCGCCTTCATCGCCGCCCTGATGGGCTGGGCGCTCGACGCCTTCGACTTCTTCCTGCTGATCCTGGTGCAGGACGACATCGCCAAGGCCTTCGGGGTGAAGGTCTCGGACGTCGCCCTGGCGGTGGTGCTGACCCTGGCCGCGCGGCCGGTGGGGGCGCTGATCTTCGGGCGCCTGGCCGACCGCTTCGGGCGCCGGCCGATCATGATGATCAACGTCGGCCTCTATTCGGTGCTGGCGGCGGCCTCGGCGCTGTCGCCGAACCTGATCACCCTCCTGGCGCTGCGCACCCTCTTCGGCGTCGCCATGGGCGGGATCTGGGGCATCGGCGCGTCGCTGGCGCTGGAGAGCATCCCGGCCAAGAGCCGCGGCGTCGTCTCCGGCATCCTGCAGGAGGGCTACCCGCTCGGCTACTTCCTGGCCGCCATCGCCTTCCTCGCTTCGCCGTGGATCGGCTGGCGCGGCATGCTGGCGCTGGGCATCGCGCCGGCGTTGCTGATCCTCTACGTCCGCTCCCGCGTCGCCGAGAGCCCCGCCTGGGAGGCCGAGCGCGCCCAGGCGGCGACCGCGCCGCGCCAGAGCTTCGTCGCGGTGATGCGCGGGCACTGGCCCCGCCTCGCCTACGCGGTCGTGCTGATGACCTTCTTCAACTTCTTCAGCCACGGCACCCAGGACCTCTACCCGGTGTTTCTGAAGGTCCAGCACAAGTTCGCCCCGGCCCTGGTGACCCTGCTGACCGTGGTGCTGAACCTGGGCGCCATCGTCGGGGGACTGGTCTTCGGGCCGCTGTCCGAGCGCATTGGCCGGCGCCGGGCCATCGTGCTGGCGGCGCTGCTCGCCCTGCCGGTGATCCCGCTCTGGGCCTTCTCGGCGACGCCGCTGATGCTGGGCGCGGGGGTGTTCCTGATCCAGATTGCCGTGCAGGGCGCCTTCGGGGTGGTGCCGGCGCACCTCAACGAGCTGTCGCCGCCCGGCGCGCGCGGCGCCTTTCCGGGCTTCGCCTACCAGCTCGGCAACCTCTTCGCGGCGTCCAACGCCTACGTTCAGGCCCGTATCGCCGAGAGCCAGCACAACAACTACGGCCTGGCCCTGGCCATCGTCTGCGGCGTCGTCGCGGTGGGCCTCGCCGTCGTCACCTGGCTGGGGCCGGAGAAGAAGGGCGTGGCGTTCGACGGGCCCGCGGCCGCGCCTTAGCGCAGTGCCTCAGTCGGCGGCGTCGGGCGCGAGCGGCGCGGTGATGGTGCAGACAAGGCCGGCCGGCTCGAACGCCAGCGTCGCCGCGCCCTGCAGATCGCGCGCCAGGCTGTCGATCATGCGGGTGCCGAACCCGCGCCGCGTCGGCACGCTCACCTGCGGGCCGCCGCTCTCGCGCCAGACGAAGCGGATCGCATCTGCCTCCCTGGTGATGCGAATGGCGACCTTGCCGTCCGCGTTGGAGAGCGCGCCGTGCTTGGCGGCGTTGGTGCAGAGCTCATGCAGGGCCATGGCGGTGGCGAGCGCGGTCTTCGGCGTCAGCCGCTCGTCCAGCGCCTCGACGGTGAAGCGCCCGGGCATGCCGCTGGTCTCGAGGGCCGCGCTGATGATGTCGGCGAGGTCGGCGCCTTCCCACTTCTCGCGGGTCAGGACGTCGTGGGCCCGCGACAGCGCCAGCAGCCGGTCGTCGAGGGCGATGCGGGCGCCCTTCAGATCGGTGGCGTTGCGCAGGGTCTGGCCGGCCACGGCCTGCACGGCGGCCAGGCTGTTCTTGACGCGATGGTTCAGCTCGCCCAGCAGCAGGCGCTGCAGGTCGAGGGCCCGCACCCGCTCGGAGATGTCGCGCATGATCGCGGTGTAGAAGCGCTGGCCGTCCGACCACCACTCGGCGACGGTCAGCTCCAGCGGCACGGCCGAGCCGTCGCGGCGCAGGCCGGAGATCTCGCGGCCGGCGCCGGCGCGCGCGCCGGTCTGCACGAAGCGGGCGAGGCAGTCGTGGTCCGCATGCAGGTCGGTCTCGGGAATCAGCGTCCGCACGCTGGCCCCGATCGCGTCCTGCGCCGCATAGCCGAACAGCCGCTCGGCGGCCGGGTTGAACGACATCACCACCCCACCCGCGTCGACGACCAGGATCGCATCCACCGCGGTATCCACGATGGCGCGATAGCGGGCTTCGGCCCCGCTGAGCGCGCTCGAGGCGGCGGCCCGCTCGAGACCCGCCATCTGACTTCCATCCGCCACCTGATTCTCTCCCGGAATCGGTTTCAGTTGACGAACCTTAACTCTTTGATCGTGCGAATCACTTCCGCGCGGCAATGCGCCACTCCCCGCTTTGGGGCAGCGCCGCCCGCACCGGAGCGCGGCCCTGCGGCGAGACGCCGCCGCGGGGTGAACCTGCGGCAACCAGCCGGTTCACCGCCCCTTCAGTGGTGCCGGCGCAACATGCTCACGCTCACCCCGCATAAGGGGTGAACCGACGCGGCCCTGGCCGCGTTCGAGATACGCCAGGCAGAGAGGAGATTGCGCCATGGCGAGGAAGAGACCGAGAGGGGTTCTGGGGTTGGGCTGGGCCTGCCTGGAAAGCGCCGCCGTGGGCCGCACCGAACACGTGCCGACGGCTGAGGACTATCCCGAGACGGTGATGCATCGCATCACCTTCACCGCCGGCGGCGGGCTCGGCTGGAAGATTTCCGCGCTGGCGACGCCGCGCGAGACGCCCGCGCCGCTGAAGATCGTGGTGGTGCCTGGCGCGCCCTCGTGGGCCGAATACTGGGCCCCCCTGCTGGCCGCCATGCCGGCCGACCGCGAGATGGTGGTTGTCGACCGCCCCGGGTTCGCCGCCAGCGAGCCGGCGACTTGCGTGCCCGACATCCGCCTGCAGGCGCTGGCGCTCTCGCCGCTGCTGCAGACCGCGCCCGGGCAGAAGGTGCTGCTGGTCGGCCAGTCCTACGGCGCGGCGATCGCGACGCTGATGGCGGCGCGCAACCCGAAGGCGCTCAGCGGCGTGGTGCTGCTGTCGCCCTTTCTGGGCGAGACCGGCCCGACTGCCCGCTTCCTGGTGAACCTCGGCACGCGGGTGCTGACGCTGATCCCGCGCGACCTGCGCCACGCCATCCTGGAAGTCAGCGGCCAGTCGGCCCAGCTGGCGCACATGCGCCAGGCGCTCAGGCGGCTGAACGTGCCGGTGCACGTGATCCACGGCGATGCCGACGACTTCGCCCCGATCGAACTCTCCGAGCAACTGGTGGCCGAGACCCACTCGCGCACCCCGATGAGCTTCATCCGTGTGCCGGGCGCCAACCACTTCCTCAACGACGGCCCGGTCGAGGTGCTGCTCTCGGCGCTGGAAAGCTGCATCCCCGTCCCGGCCCCGCCGGCGCCGGCGTTCAGGCTGCCGGCTCTGCCGAAGCTGCCGAAGCTGAGCTGGTTCCAGCCCAAGCATCACCAGGTCGCGGCGTAACGCTCACTCGATCAGGAAGAACAGCGCTTCCACGGTGGTCTCCAGCGTCCGCGCCAGGGCCAGGGCCAGCACGGTGGAGGGGACGAAGACCTGGTTCTCGATGGTGTTGATGGTCTTGCGCGAGACGCTGACCGCCAGCGCCAGGTCGGCCTGGGTGAGGCCGCGCGCGGCGCGGGCCTCCTTCAGGTGGTTGCCCAGCCTTCGCTCGATCATGCCGCGGCGGCGGCCGCGCGCTCCAGCAGCGCGAACCTGACGCTCGCGGCGGTGACGGAGAGGCCGAGCACGGCCGCCAGCGCGGCGACGGCCCACTCGGGCCGGAAGAGCACGAGGGCGAAAGCCGCCGCGCCCAGGGCGGCGAAGACCGCGAAGCCGGCTTTGAAGGCAGCGGCCCGGTAAGCGAGGGTCAGCTCGTCGTCCACCAGCCTGCCCCATTCGCGTGAATAGACGCCGGTGGTGATCAGGCCGATGGCCAGGCCGCAGGGCGCCAGGAAAAGCCCGGCGTCGAACAGCCGGCCGACCAGCGTCGCCTGGCCGAGGCGGTAGAGGGCCTCGTAGATGGTCATCGGCGTGACGACCGCGGCGATGTAGGCCGCGCAGACCAGCAGCAGGGCGGCGCGCTTGGCCTGGAAGGCCTCGGCCTTGGGCCGCGTGGCCGCCTCGTCGTAGGGCTTGCGCGGCCGGAAGCGCATCCAGGCGAATCCCAGGCCCAGCCCGACCCAGAGCATCAGCACGACCAGGTAGGCCCGGTCGCTGATGCCGGAGGCGCCGTCGGAGCCCAGCGCGGTGAAGGCGACGCCGCCGACGATGCCGCCGATCGCCACGCACATGAGCAGGGTGCGCACGCGCCTGGGGCCGGTGAACCGGGACAGGGGATGGCTGGATGACATGGGGCCGCGCTCCGTCTTCGCGGCTCCTAGTAACCTAGGGGTTACATTTCGTCAAGCGGCAGGCGGCGCTTCAGCCTTCCTCGGCCTCGGCCGGGGCCGGGGCGTCGCCCGCTTCGAAGCTGCGCGGAGCGCGGCGACGGCGGGGGCGGCGGGTCTCGGCGGCGGCCTCTTCGGCCTCCGGCGCCGGCGCGGCCGCCCGCGGCTGCAGGAAGGCGGGGGCGTGGCTCATGGCGCCGTCTTCGCCGCGCAACACCACGGCGGGCGGCTCGTAGGCCGGCGCGGGAGCCGCGGCCGGAGCGACCAGCGGCGTCGCCTGCGGCTCGATCACGCCCAGCGGATCGCGCTCGGCGCGATCCTGGCGGTATTCGCGGTCCTGACGCGGCGGACGATCGCCCCGCTCGTTCGCGCGTTCTCCGTTAGGACGCTCACCGTTGGGGCGCTCGCCATTCTGCCGTTCGCCTTGCGGACGGTCGCGCTGGAAGCGCTCGCGCGGCTGGTCTCTTTGTTGATCTCTGGGTTGGTCGCGGAAGCGGTCTTCGCGCGGCCGGAACTCGCCTTGCTGACGGTCTTCCCGCGGGCGGAACTCGCGGTCGTCGCGCTGGCGATACTCGCCTTGCGGCCGCTCATCGCGCTGCTGCCGATACTCGCCCTGCGGCCGGTCGTCCCGCGGCTGGCGGTATTCGCCCTGCTGGCGATCCTCACGCGGACGATCGTCGCGGGCGCGGTATTCGCCCTGCTGCTGGCGGTCTTCGCGGGGGCGATCGTTCTGCTGGCGATCTTCACGCGGCTGCCACTGACGGTCCTGGCGGCCCTCGCCCGCGGCGGCTTCCGGCTCGCTCTCGGCAGGCTCCTCGACGTTCTGGCTCTCGTCCTCGAAGTCGATGTCGTAGCCGGAAACGAACTGGTCGCGGCCGATGATTTCGCTGATCGGGCGCTGCGGCTGCATGGCGCGCAGGACCCGGAAGTAGTGCTCGGCGTGCTGGAGGTAGTTCTCCGCCAGCACCCGGTCGCCCGCTGAGCCGGCGTCGCGCGCCAGCTGCTGGTATTTCTCGTAAATGTGCTGGGCGGCGCCCCGCACCTTCACATTGTCCGGCCCATTGGAGTCGAACGCGCGGTTGGCGTTGTGTTGCTGGGGCTTACCGCCAGTGTTGCCGCCACCGCCGCCGCGACCGCGGTTGCGCTGACGCTTCATGCCCTTGAAATCTCTCATATTCCGACCTGCTGCGGATCGCCTGGCGCCTCAGAGCCAAGGGGCTCTGGGCTGACCTGCGGTTTCCTGGAGAAGCGGGCGATCCTGCCCGATGTGTAGTATCCGAAAACGCTTAAGGTTCCCTGTCCCCAGCGAGCGCCTGCGCGCGCCTTGCGGCGCCTGTCGGATTGCCTTCGCGCCTGCGCTTGCGGCGGGCGCTCGACCTCAACTCCGACGGTTCTAGGAGGAGACGAGAGCCAGATGTAGCGATTGCGCCGTTATATTCCAAGGAGTTTCTTGAAACCGGCGACGACCCGGTCGCGCCCGCCGAGGTCCGGGTGAACGCTGAGACGCTCGGCGCCGGCGAAGAGCGCCTCGACCGCGCCGCTCTGACCCGGTCCGATTTCCACCGCGAACATGCCGCCGGGACGCAGCACGCGGAGGATCTCCGGCGCCAGGAGGCGGTAGGCGTCCAGGCCGTCCGGCCCGCCATCGAGCGCCAGGCGTGGCTCGTGGTCGCGCACCTCCGGCTCCAGGGTCTGGATGTCGGCGGTGGGAATGTAGGGCGGGTTGCAGACCACCAGGTCGAACGACGCATCGCCGAGGCCGAAGGTCCAGTCGCCGCGCAACAGCGCCGCGCGGCCGGCCAGGCCGAGCTGGGCGGCGTTGTCGCGCGCCACCGCCAGCGCTTCCTCGGAGACGTCGACGCCGAGGCCCTTGGCGGCGGGCCGCTCGGCCAGGATGGCCAGCAGGATGGCGCCCGAACCCACGCCCAGGTCGAGCACGCTGAAGGCGCGGCCTTCCGGGAACTGCGGCAGCACCACGTCCAGCACGGTCTCGGTGTCGGGCCGCGGCGTCAGCACGCCGGCATTGACGTTCAGCATCAGCTTCCAGAAGCCCTTGCGGCCCAGGATCTGGCTGACCGGCTCGCGGGCTTCGCGGCGGGCCACGAACGCATCGAAGCGCTGGAACGCGTCAGCGTCCAGCGGGCGGTGCGGTTCGTTGAGGATGTCGGTGCGGGTGACCGGCGCGGCCGCTTCGAGCAGCAGCCGCGCGTCGATCGTCGGGCTGTCTACCCCCGCCTGGGCAAGCCGCGCGCCGGCGGCTTTCCAGGCGGAGAGCAGGGTTGGCGGCGTGGCGCTTACGCCCGCACGCCCTTGAGCGGCGAGGAGCCGAAGGCGCCGGCCTTGACCGAGCCGTTCATCTCGTCGCCGGAAACGGTGACGGTGGTTTCGAGGGTGATCGGGAAGGGCTGGGTCAGCTGGCTGGTCCACGACAGCGTGTCGCCGTCGGCCTTGCCGGAGATGTCCTGCGAGCCCTGGCGCATTTCCATCGTGCCGGAGAAGGTGTCGCCGCTGACCTTGAGGTTCAGCGTGCCTTCTTGAACGCCCATCGGCGAATTGATCGTGACTTTCCAGGCGCCATCGGCGGACATGGTTCTTCGCTCCCTTTGGTTGCGCGCAAACCCTAAGCAGGCAAGCGGCCGCCGCGCAAGAGTGACGCAGGCGTCAGCTTTGTGAAGTTTTTGAAGGGTCGCGGCCGCCGCGCGCCCGATCCCCCTGACATCACCCCAATATTCGTCATAGCCGGGCGTAAGTCCCGGCTACCGAAGATCACGATGGCGGATGTGGCCATGCCAGAGCATGGCCGCTCACGGATGGTGCGGCATCGCGCGTGGCCGCGCTCTGGCGCTGCAACGGCATGCTCGGTGTTCATGGGTGGCCGGGACTTACCCCGGCCATGACGACTTGGGGCGGTGAGGCGCTACTCCGCCGCTTCCAGCACTTTCGGCTTGGCGGCTTCGATCTCGGCGGCGCGGGCTTCGACCAGTTCGACGATGTGGTCGACCATGTGGTCGTTGTCCATTTTGTGGTCGGGCTTGCCGGCCAGGTAGACCATGCCCGAGCCCTTGCCGCCGCCGGTGAAGCCGACGTCGGTGAGCAGGGCCTCGCCCGGGCCGTTGACCACGCAGCCGATGATCGAGAGGCTCATCGAGGTGGAGATGTGCTTCAGCCGCTCCTCGAGCTTTTCCACCGTCTCGATGACGTTGTAGCCCTGACGGGCGCACGACGGGCAGGCGATGATGTTGACGCCGCGGTGGCGCAGGCCGAGCGACTTCAGGATGTCGAAGCCGGCCTTGATCTCCTCGACCGGGTCGGCGGCCAGCGACACGCGGATGGTGTCGCCGATGCCGGCCCAGAGCAGGCTGCCCATGCCGATGGCCGACTTGATCGTGCCCGAGCGCGTGGGGCCGGCCTCGGTGATGCCGACATGCAGCGGGCAGTCGATGGCCTCGGCCAGCTGCTGGTAGGCGGCGACGGCCATGAACACGTCCGAGGCCTTCACGCTGATCTTGAACTCGTGGAAGTCGTGGTCCTGCAGAATGCGGGCGTGGCTGAGGGCGCTCTCGACCATCGCGTCGGGGCAGGGCTCGCCGTACTTTTCCAGCAGGTGGGGCTCCAGCGAGCCGGCGTTGACGCCGATGCGCATCGAGCAGCCGTGGTCGCGGGCGGCCTGGATGACTTCGCGGACGCGGTCGGCCTTGCCGATGTTGCCCGGGTTGATGCGCAGGCAGGCGGCCCCGGCCTTGGCCGCCTCGATGCCGCGTTTGTAGTGGAAGTGGATGTCGGCCACGATCGGGACCTTGGCGGCCTTGACGATGGTCGACAGCGCCGCGGTCGATTCCACATCCGGGCACGAGACTCGCACGATGTCGGCGCCGGCCTCTTCGAGCTGGCGGATCTGGCCGATCGTCGCGTTAGCGTCCGAGGTCAGGGTGTTGGTCATCGACTGGACGGTGATCGGCGCATCGCCGCCTACCGGCACGTTGCCGACATGGATCTGGCGGCTCTTGCGCCGGTCGATCGCCCGCCAGGGACGAATGCGGGTGTGGTCTTCAGTGGTCATGACGCCCTTAGGATAGGGGCAAACGCGCCCCGTCGCTACCCTGGCCGGCGGTTTAGCCGTCAGTCTTCAGCGGCGTTTGCGGCTGGGTGAAGAGGCCCTTGGAGACGCCGCCCTCGAAAAGTTCGGCGCTGGCCGGGTTTGAGACTTCCGCCGTCAGGTCGGGCAGGGCCGGCACCCGGTAGGCTTCGCCGGCGGCGAGCTGGTGAGCGAAGTAGACGGTTCCGCCCGGGCCGCGCACTTCCAGCGAGATCGACTTCCTGGCCTGGATGATCAGGCTCGAGGCGCCGGTGGTCGGGCCGTAGATCGTGCCTTGCGCCACGAAGGGCTGCGACGACGTGTCCACCGGCTTGGCCACCGTGTTGGTCGCCGCCGCGCCGTCGGGGCCGACGACGGGAGTGATGTAGGGCGCGGGCGCGGTGGCTTCCGGCGGGGCCGGCAGCGGCGCGAGGGCCGTGAACGGCGCGCCGGAGACCGCGTTGGTATGAGCCACGGCGATGGCGTGCGGCGCGGCGACCGCCGGGGCCCTCTTCGGCGCCAGCGACATGGCGTGCAGGGCGACGTTCCAGCCGATCACCGCCAGCACGGCGACGCCCGCCAGGCTCATCAGCAGGCCGCCGCGGCCCGTGGGGCGGCGGCTCGACCGCACGCCCAGCGGCGTGTGCAGTTCGTCGTCCGGGCTGGGGAAATCGGTGCGGTAGCGCGACGCGGTCGAATCGGCGTCGACGCCGAGCGCCTTGGCGTAGGCGCGGACGTAGCCGATGGTGAAGGGGCGCGAGGGCAGCTTGTCGAGGTCGCCGGTCTCGATCGCGGCGAGGTGGCGGGCGCGGACCCGGGTCTCGATGGCGATCTCTTCGATCGAGAGGCCGAGGCTCTCGCGGGCCGTCTTCAGCGCCGCGCCGATGTCCAGACTGGCGTCGAGCGTGACGCGCGGGCGCCTGGCCTGCGGCTCAGGTCCGCCGGCGCGGAATCCATCTGCATAGCTGCCCGTATCGAGAGGCATTACGCTCTAAAGTCCCCGACTTACGCCCCGTTCCACGCAATGCGTGGCCGAACTTGGGCACGCTATGACGGCGCAGGTTAACGGATCATTGTGGATATCAATTAACCCGCGTGAATCCAATGGCGTAGCCGAAAGTTCACACTGCGACATATAGCTTGCGGGCCAGGGTCTCCAATTCGCCGCGCACCGAGCCCTGGGTTGCCTTCAGCAAGGTTTCAACGCCGCGCCGGGCCGCTTCGCGGTCGCAGCTCAGCACCATCTGCTTGACCGGCCCGATGCCCGCCGGCGGCATCGACAGGCCCTCAAATCCGAGCGCCACCAGGGCGAAGGCTTCGAGCGGCCGGCCGGCCATTTCGCCGCACACCGAGACCGGCGTGCCACTCTCCGCGCAGGCTTCCTGGATGCGCTTCAGGGCGCGCAGGGCCGGCGGCGACAGCGAGTCATAGCGGTCGGCGACGCGCGGATTGCCCCGGTCGGCGGCGAACAGGTACTGCATCAGGTCGTTGGTGCCGACCGAGACGAAGTCGGTCATCGGCAAGAGGGCGTCGAGGTGCCAGAGCAGGGCCGGCGCCTCGATCATCGCGCCCACGTCCAGCCTGGCCGGCTCGGCGCGACCGCGGCGCAGCGCCCAGGCCACCTCGTGATCGACCAGGGCCCGTGCGGCGCGGAATTCCTCCACGCTGGCCACCAGCGGGAACATGACGCGCAGCGGCCGGCCGCGCGCCGCCGCGATCAGCGCCCGCAGCTGCAGGCGCAGCAGGGCCGGCCGGTCGAGGCCCATGCGGATGGCGCGCCAGCCGAGCGCCGGGTTGTCCTCGCGCTCGGCCTCCAGGTAGGGCAGCACCTTGTCGCCGCCGAGGTCGAGGGTGCGGAAGGTCACCGGCAGATCGCCCGCCGCTTCCAGCACCCGGGCATAGAGCATGGCCTGGGCGTTGAAGCGCGGCAGGTCCTCGGAGACCATGAACTGGAACTCGGTGCGGAAGAGGCCGATGCCCTCCGCGCCGGTCTCGCCGAGGGTCTCCAGGTCGACCGCCAGGCCCGCGTTCATCAAGAGGGTGATCTTGGCGCCGTCGCGAGTGAAGGCCTTGGTGTCGCGCAGCCGGGCGAACTCGGCGCGGCGCTGGTTGCGCACCGCCATCCGGGCCTGCAGGGCGGTGACCACGTCGGGGCGCGGGCGCAGGTAGGCCTCGCCGCTCTCGGCGTCGACGATCACCGGATCGCCTTCGCTGACCTTGTCGCGCAGGCCGGCCAGGCGCCCGACGCACGGGATGTCGAGGGCCCGGGCCACGATGGCGGCGTGGCTTGCCGAGGAGCCTTCCTCGAGCAGAAGCCCCTTCAGCCGGGTGCGGTCGTATTCCAGCAGCTCGGCGGGGCCGAGGTTGCGGGCGATCAGGATGGCGTTGTCGGGCAGGATGCGGGCCTTGCCGCCGTCGCCGGCGAGGTGGCGCAGCAGCCGGTCGTTGAGGTCCTCCAGGTCGTGGATGCGTTCGCGCTGGATGGCGTCGCGGGCCGCGCCGAGCCGGGCGCGGTGCTCGTTGCGCACCCGCTCGACCGCCACCTCGGCGGTGACGCCGGAGCGCACGGCCTCGACCAGCGAGTGGTTCCAGCTGCGGCTGTAGGCCATCATCTTGTAGGTTTCGAGCAGGTCATAGGAGGGGCCCAGCACCGCCTGGTGGCCCTCCAGCATCTGGTCGATCTGCTCTTGCAGGCCGGTGATGGCCAGGGTCAGGCGCGCTTCCTCGGCCACCGGGTCGTCGCTGAGCAGCTTGCCGGCGGCCACCGGCGCCTCGTGCAGCACGGCCATGCCCAGCGCCAGGCCGTCGGCCAGCCGCTGGCCCTTGATCCGCTCCGGCCGCTGCGGCGCGAGCTCAACGTCCTTCAGCTGGGTCGCGTCGAGCACGCCGCCGGCCGCGACCATCTCGGCCAGCACCATGGCGATGATCTGCAGGTCCTCGACCTCGTCCTCGGCGTAGACGCGGCTGGTGCGGTTCTGCACTACCAGCACGCCGATCGAGCGGCCGCCGCGCAGCAGGGGCACGCCCATGAAGGCGTGGAACGGGTCTTCGCCGGTTTCCGGGCGATAGGAGAAGGTCGGGTGGGCCGGCGCGTCGGACAGGTTCAGCGGCCGGCCGTGGCGCATGATCTCGCCGACCAGGCCTTCGCCCGGCTTCAGCCGGGTGACGTGCACGGCCCCGGGGTCGAGGCCCTCGGTGGCGAACAGCTCCATCTCGCCCGACTTCCGGGCCAGGTAGAGCGAGCACACCTCCGCCACCATGGAGACGGCGATGATGCGCACCACCATGTCCAGCTTGGCCTGCGCGGGGCCAGCGCCGGCCATGGCCTCGCGGATCTGCCGAAGCAGGCTGCGAGGTCCGCGTATGGTGGGCGGCAGGGCCGTGGCGCTCTCTCCCGGGTGGTTGGCCGGCGCTATAGCAGGTTTTGAAACCCGCGCGGCAATGGCCGGACGCCGCGCGCTTCCCCAGCGTCGGGCGCCCGAATTTTCGGCGCCGCTTTACAGCCACATCTAGGCGCCTATCGAGTGCCGGCATGGTCAGGGCGGGGCGAATCGGGCGGGGCAAGTGGCGCGGCGGGCTGGCGCTGATCGCCGCCGCCCTGGCGGTCGCCGGCTGCCAGCCGAAGCCCGACTACACCCCGGCCGAGCGCGCCGGCGCGCCGCTGGGCCGGGCCGCCTGGATCCCGGTCGAGATGCAGCGCCTTTACCTCACCACCCTGGCCAGCGGCGCGGTGGTGACCGTCGTCGACGCCGATACGGCGAGCGTGCGCGGCTATGGCCAGATCTCGCCGAAGAACCCGCAAGTCCCGAACGGGCGCACGCTGGTGCGGCTGCAATCGCTCTCCAAGCTGCTCAACAGCGACCTCTTGTCGGCCATGGTGGCGGCGGGCCAGGTGAAGCTGACCGACCCGCTGTCGCGCTACGCGCCGCCAGGCTGGCAGGTTTCGCCGCCGGCCAAGCCGGGCGACCCGCCGATCACCCTGGTCAACCTGGCCAGCCACACCAGCGGCCTGCCGCGCGAAGGCAAGGTGCGGGTCGGCGACAAGGGCGATGTCGCGCACGCCGAGCGCTGGGCCTGGCTGGCGACCGAGGCCGACCTGCCGACGCCCGGCCACGGCGCCCAGTACTCCAACATCGGCTTCGACCTCTTGGGCGATGCCCTCTCGGCCGCCGCCAGGACGCCCTACCCCACCCTGCTGGCCGCCACGGTGACCATGCCGCTCGGCATGACCGACACCACGCCGACGCCGACGCCCGAGCAGTGCGCGCGGATGCTGTCGCCGGACCCGCTGAAACGGCCCTTTCCGTGCGTCGACCAGATCTGGGAGGCGGGCAGCGGCGGGATCTACTCGACCGGCGACGACATCGCCCTCTGGATGAAGGCCCAGCTGGCGCCGCCTGGCGGGCAGGCTGACCGACGCCGCATCAGCCAGGCGCTCTACTTCCAGCGCGCCGCGCTGCACCCGGTGATCGGCCTCGACCACGCCGGCCCCGCCAACGCCGTCGGCCTCGCCTGGATCGAGCTGGCGCCCACGCCGGACCACCCGCGAGTGCTGGAGAAGACCGGCGGCGGCGACGGCTTCCTGACCTACATAGTCATCGACCCGAAGACGCGCGTCGGCGTCTTCGTCGCCTTCAACAACCTCGAAGATCGCCGCCTGCCGGTGGTGGCCGAGGCGGCGAACGAGCTGGTCGGCCTGCTGGCCGGCGACTGGCGCAAGGGACTGGCCGGCGCGGCGCTGCAGGCGGCGGTCTCGGCCAGGAAGTCGTAGCCGGCGCGTTGACGCCGGGCGCTGGCGCGGGTCCTAAGACGCCATGACGTCCTCCGCTCCCGCCGCGCCAGCCCCGAAGGCCATGAGCACGGCCGAAATCCATCCGGACGGCCTGCCGTCGCCCAGGCTCTGGTGGGCGGCGATCGCGGTCTGGCTGGCGATGGCGATGACGGTGCTGGATACGGCCATCGCCAACGTCGCCCTGCCGACCATCGCCCACGACTTCGGCGCGGCGCCCTCGGAATCGATCTGGATCGTCAACGCCTACCAGCTGGCCACCGTCACCACCCTGCTGCCGCTGGCCTCGCTGGGCGAGATCGTCGGCTACCGGCTGGTCTGCCGCGCCGGGCTGGCGCTCTTCACCGTCGCGTCGTTGGCCTGCGCCTTCTCGCACTCGATGGGCATGCTGACCGCGGCGCGCACCCTGCAGGGCCTGGGCGCGGCGGGGGTGATGAGCGTCAACGGGGCGCTGATCCGGCACATCTACCCGAACGCCCGCCTGGGGCAGGGCATCGGCTTCAACGCCATGGTGGTCTCGGCCTCGTCGGCCATCGGGCCGACGGTGGCGTCGGGGATTCTGGCGCTGGGGCCGTGGCAGTGGCTGTTCGGGGTCAACATTCCGGTCGGCGTGGCGGCGCTGGTGCTGGGTTGGCGGGCGCTGCCGGAGAACGTGTTGGCCGAGCGGCGCTTCGACTGGCTGTCGGCGGCGATGAACGCCATGACCTTCGGCCTGGTGATCAGCGGCATCGACGTCCTGACCCGCACCAAGGCCCAGGTGCTGGGCGCGGTCGAGACCCTGTCCGGCCTCGCGGTCGGGGGCCTGCTGGTGCTGCGCGAACTGGCCCGGCCGCGGCCGCTGGTGCCCGTCGACCTGCTGCGCAATCCGATGTTCGCGCTTTCGGTGGCGACCTCGATCACCACCTTCTCGGCCCAGATGCTGGCCTTCGTCGCCCTGCCCTTCCACTTCGAGAACCACCTGCACTTCGGCCAGGTCGAGACCGGCCTTTTGCTGACGCCCTGGCCGGCGATGGTCGGCGTGTTCGCGCCGATCGCCGGCTGGCTGGCGGACCGGCTGTCGACCGCGGTGCTCTGCGCCATCGGTCTGGCGGTGTTCTGCGCCGGGCTGTCGGCGCTGGCGCTGATGCCGGCGGCGCCCAGCGTGCTCGACATCTGCTGGCGCATGGCGCTCTGCGGGATCGGCTTCGGCCTTTTCCAGTCGCCCAACAACCGGATGATGCTGACCTCGGCGCCGCGCGAACGGGCCGGCGCGGCCGGCGGCATGCTGGGCACCGCGCGGCTGACCGGCCAGACCATCGGCGCGGTGCTGATCGCCATCTTCCTGCACCTGTTCCACGATGCGGGCGAAGTGATCGGCTTCTGGGTCTCGGCCAGCCTCGCGGCGCTTGCCGCGTGCGTCAGCCTGTCCCGGATGGCGGTGCGCACGCCGGCGCCGCCCGCACCTGGTTTGGCTTAGCTGGTCCAGGGGGACCCTTCTCCCTCCGGGAGAAGGATGCAGGAGGACCGTGGCGGTGGGCAGCACGTCGACCCCGTCCGACCGCAATCCGCCTAATCGTTCGGCGTGAACACCGCGATGCTGGCGCCCGACCAGCCGAAGCGGATGCCGCCCGGGTTCTGCCGGCCGCTGACGATCTGGATGTCGCCGTAGGTCAGGTAGAGCTTGCCGGTCGCCGGATCGATGGCGCCGGAGCGCACGCCCAGGAAGGTCGGGATGGTGCGCTCGACCGCGTAGCTGTCGTGCGGCCGCTCGACGATCTCAGTCAGGGTGCCGCCGCCGTTGGGGCAGAAGACGCGGCCACGCTGCTCGTCGATGATGATAGCGTCGTTGGCCGGCCCGGCCTGCAGGGTCGCCAGCACCTTGCCGCTCACCGGATCGACGGCCAGCACGACGCCGTTGGCGCAGCCGGTGAAGAGCCGGTGGGTGCGGTGGTCGTAGCCGAGGCCATGCGGGCTCTTGCAGCCGGCGAGGTCCCAGGTCGCGTCCACCTTGCCGGTGGCGATGTCGACGCGCGACAGCTGGCTGGTCGAGGCAATGTTGACGAAAGCCTTGCCGCGGCCGTCGGCGGCGGGGAACTCCGGCTCCCCGGGCAGGTCCACCGTGTGGGTGACGGTGGCGCTCTTGGCGTCGATGATCACCAGTTGCTTGCCGTCGCCGACGGTGACCAGCACCTTGCCCGTGCCCGGGTCGAAGACAATGCCGTCAGCGTCCTTTCCGGCCGGGATCTTGCCCACGATCGCCAGGGTGGCCAGGTCGAACTCGACCACCATGCCGTCCTGGCCGCTGGTGGCGAAGCCACGGCCGATGGCGGTATCGGCCACCGCGCCGTGCGAGCCGCTCAGCGGCCCCACCGTGCCGACCAGCTTGCCGGCCGCCGGATCGATCACCGCGATGGTGTCGGCATGGCCGAGGTAGATGCGCCCGCCGCCGAAGCTGGCGTAGTCCCACCCGCCCGGCGCGCCGACCTCGATGCTGCCGGTAAAGACATAGTCGCCGCCGACACGGGCGGGCTCGGCCAGGGCCGGGCCGGCGGCGAGCGCCGCCAGCAAGGCAAGGATCGCGGTCAGTCTCGGCATCAGGTCCTCCCTGGCAGGTTCACCGCACCACTCCGGCTCGGAACGGCGTTCCGCAAGCGTCTCCTCGCTCCTCACCCGTGAAACGGGGGAGGTGTCGGCCGGAGGCCGGCGGAGGGGGCGCTCTGCGGCGCAAATCAAGCTGCGAGGCTGGCGTCCTGCGGCCCAGCGCCACCTCCCCCGCTTGCGGGTGAGGAGCGAGTTCTACTCGGCCGCGTGGGGAACCGGCACGGCCCCAATCGCGGCGATCGGGGCCCCGGCGAGGGTCTCCAGGCCGTGCATCACGCGGAGCACCATCTCCCGGGCGCCGCCGCTCGACGCCCCGCCGAAGCGGCAGGAGATCGAGGCGACGCCGCGGCTCAGCGCCCAGAAGGCGAGGGCGACGTCATTGGCGTCGCATGCCGGCACGCCCGAGGCCTCCAGCGCACCGCGGAAGATCTCGAAGGCCTGTGCTTCGGCGCGGCGCACGCTCTCATGCGCCGCCAGGATGCGCTCGTTGTACATCAGGGCGTAGAGCGCCGGGCGATGGCGGGTAAAGCCAAGGTAGGCGTGGCCGCAGGCGTTGAAGGTGGTGCGGCCCTGCGGCGCCGCGGCGGCCATGGCCATCCAGCGGCCAAGCTCGCGGAAGCCGTCGACGGCCAGCTCGGCCAGGAGGGCGTCCTTGTTGGCGAAGTGGTAGTAGAGGCTGCCCACGCCGGTGCCGAGTTCGGCGGCGATCGGCCGAAGGCTGGCGCCCGCCTCGCCCTGCGCTTCGAGCAGCCGCTGCGCCACGACGAGGGCGCGCTGGCGCATGTTGCCGACGGATGGTGTGTTCAAGGGCTGGCCTCCGAATGCGCGGCAAGGCTTAGCCTACCTCAGGCGAGGCGCTTGGCCATCAGGATGTCTGGTTTGCCGCGCCCGTTGGCCGCCTGATCGCGCTGAACTGCAGAGATCGCCGCGAAGGGGACGATCTCGAGCAATGCCTTAAGCCTTGTCGAGCCCGTAGGCCGCGTGCAGGGCGCGCACCGCCAGTTCGGTGTAGGCCGCATCGATCAGCACGCTGATCTTGATCTCGGAGGTCGAG
>DATAVF010000293.1:0-31348 GCA_036267835.1 Caulobacteraceae bacterium
CAGCTCCTGGAACGCCTCGTCGCGCTGGAACTGCTCGGCCAGCAGGGTCGGGTCGGCCAGCTGGCCGCGGCGGATGTGCGCCTCGATGGCGGTGAACAGCCGCCCATGGAACGGCTCGAAGAAGTGCTGCGCCTGCAGCGCGTCACTCAAACGTTCGTAGGCGCCGTTGTCATAGAGCAGCGCGCCCAGCAGCGCCTGCTCGGCTTCGACATTGGCGGGGGCGTGGGCGGGTCCGGCGTCCGGTGGAAGGGCGCGCAGGTCCAGTGCAGGGGCGAGGGCCATGCGGTGACTGATAGCTTAACGCGGGCCCCGATGGGGGTGGGCAATACGCCGCTCCACAGCAAAAAGTTATCTGTGGAAAGCTCCGTGAACCGCTTGATACGCCGCCGCATTCCTCACCCGCGCAGCGGGGGAGGGGGACCATGCGAAGCATGGTGGAGGGGGCGCAAAGGCGGCGTCTTGTCGTCCGCCGGTATCACCCCGCCGCTGTGACGCCCCCTCCGTCACGCTCCGCGCGCCACCTCCCCCGTTTCGCTGCGCTACACGGGGGAGGAGCGATCGATGTCAGCCGTCGTCGCGATCCGAGCCTTGCGAGCCCGCGCCGCCATCCAGCAGGTCGGCCGCGCCAGCCGCGTCCGCCGCGCGATCTTCCTCGAACTGCGAGGTGATCACGTTTTCGCCGCGGGCTTGGCGCTCGGCCTCGTCCTGGCTGCGGGCGATGTTGATGTTGACCGTGATGGTCACTTCCGGGTGCAGGCGCACCTTCACCGGGTGCACGCCCAGCGCCTTGATCGGCTTGTCGAGCACCACCATCGAGCGCTCGACCTTGCCGCCTTCGGCGTTGACCGCATCCGCCACGTCACGACCGGAGACCGAGCCGTAGAGGTGGCCGCTTTCGCCCGCCTGGCGGATCATGATGTAGGAAGAGCCGTCGAGCTTGTCGCCGGAGCGGCTGGCTGAGTCACGGGCCCGGGCATTGCTGGCTTCGATGTCGCCGCGGCGGGCTTCGAACACCTTCATGTTGGCGTTGTTGGCGCGCAGGGCCTTGGAGCGCGGCAGGAGGAAGTTGCGGGCGAACCCGTCCTTCACCGTCACCACATCGCCCAGCGCCCCGAGGCGCTCGACGCGTTCGAGCAGGATCACTTTCATGGCGGTGCGTCCTACTTCACGACGTAGGGGAGGAGGGCCAGGAAGCGGGCGCGCTTGATGGCCTTGGCCAGTTCGCGCTGCTTCAGGGCGGAGACGGCGGTGATGCGGCTGGGCACGATCTTGCCGCGCTCGGAGATGTAGCGCTGCAGCAGCTTCACGTCCTTGTAGTCGATCTTCGGGGCGTTGGCGCCGGAGAACGGGCACACCTTGCGGCGGCGCATGAAGGTGCGGCGCGGGCCGCTGGAGGCGGCGGGAGCCTCGGGAGCTGAGAGGTCGGTCATGGTGCTATCTTTCCTCTCTGACGCCGGGCACTTCGTCGAAGCGGCGTTCGCGATCGCGGTCGCGGCGCGCCAGGACGGGTGAAAGCTCGAGGTCGAGTTCATCGACGCGCAGGGTCAGGTAGCGCAGCACGTCTTCGTTGATCGACAGCTGCCGCTCCATTTCCTTCACCGCCGGCGCCGGGGCGTCGATGGCGAGCAGGGAATAGTGGCCCTTACGGTTCTTCTTGATCCGGTACATGAGGTTGCGAAGACCCCAGTACTCGATCTTGGCGATGTGACCGCCCAGGCTCTCGATGAGGGCCTTGAGTTCTTCGTTGAGGGTTTCGGCTTGTTGCGGCGAGATATCCTGCCGCGTGATGAGCACGTGCTCGTAATACGCCATGCGTTCCTTCTTCCGGCTGGTGGAGGCGGCGCGGCCTGGCGGCGGAAGACGCCCGGCAACGATGGATCCTGGCGCGGCGGCCCGGGCGCTCGCCCAGACCCTTTGACGTTCCGCGGAAAGACCGCTCTCCGTAGGAGCCGGGCTCTCTAGTTGAATGCGCCTGCCAAAGCAAGCCGGGGAGGGCGGTCAGAACTCGTAGCCCGCGCCGGCCGAGCCGCCGGCCGCGCCGTGGAAGGCGACGGTGGCGCTGAACTTCACCGTCCAGCCGTTTTCCATGTGGTGCGAGAGGCCGGCCGCCAGCGCGCTCTGGCCCTGCCAGTAGCCGAACGCCGCGGTGACCATGCTCCTGCCGGGCGTCACCGCCTGGGTGAGGCCTGCCGCCGCCAGGGCCGCGGCGGTCGAGGCGTTGGCCTGGGTCGAGACCTGATTGACTCGCTGGTTGGTAAAGGCCTCCGCCTGGGCGAGGGCGGCCGTGGCGCGGTGATCGGCGTAGGCGTCGGCGGCGCTCAGCGCGTTGGCCGAGCTGGTGTCGGTGTAGGCCTCGGACTGGCCGACCGCCGCGGACTGGACCTGACCCAGCTGGGCGATGTCGGCGGCGTCGGTGGGCGCGCTCCCTGCCGCCACGTTGTGCTCCTGCGCGGCGGGGCCGCCGGGGTTCAGGGTGACGCTGTTGTGAGCTGCGTTGTCGTACTGGACCGAGTTCTGGCCGAGGGCGAGGGCGGTGTTGGCCGTGCCCTGCGCCGCCGCCGCGTTGGCGACGCCGGTGTTGGCGGTGGTCTGGGCGAAGGCGGCGTTGGTGAGGGCCGTGTTGGCCGAGCCCTGGGCGGCGGCGGCGTTGGCGAGGCCCGTATTGGCGGTCGTCTGGGCTGTCGCCGCGTTGGCGAGCGCCGTGTTGGCGGTCCCTTGCGCGGCCGCCGCATTGGCGACCCCGGTGTTCGCCGTGGACTGAGCGGCGCCAGCCGCCGTGCTTGCTGCGTTGGCGGTCGTCTGCGCGGCGGCGGCGCTGGCTTGGGCGCTGTCGGCGTGGCTGAGAGCGGTGTTGGCCGCGGTCTGAGCGGCGCCGGCATCGCCGATGGCGATGTTCGCGGTGGTCTGGGCCGCGGCGGCGCCGGTCAGGGCGGTGTCAGCTGTGGTCTGAGCCGCGCCAGCCGCGGTGACGGCGGTGTTGGCCGTCGTCTGCGCCGCGCCCGCCGCGCCCAGGGCGGTGTTGGCGGTAGTCTGGGCGGCGGCGGCGTTAGTGTTCGCGGTGTTGGCGGTGGTCAGGGCGGTGTTGGCCGTGGTCTGAGCCGTGGCTGCGGCGCCGATCGCCGTATTGGCCGTCGTCTGGGCGGCCGCAGCATCGCCGATCGCGGTGTTGGCGGTGGTGAGGGCGGTATTGGCCGTGGTCTTGGCCGCGGTGGCGACGCCGAGGGCGGTGTTGGCGGTGGTCTGCGCCGTGGCGGCGCTGGTGATCGCCGTGTTTGCGGTGGTCTGCGCGGTGTTGGCCGTGGTCTGCGCCGCCGCTGCGTTGGTGATCGCAGTATTGGCGGTCGTCTGGGCGGTCGCTGCGTTGGTGATCGCGGTGTTGGCCGTGGCCTGGGCGGTGGCGACGTTCCGGTTGGTGGTGAAGAGCTGGCCGCCGTCGACCGCGTCGGTCCCGCCCGCGGTGAGGGCGCCCGCCGCCACGTTGACGATCTGGCGCTCGGCGCCCGCTGCGCCGACGGAGACCGTGTTGGCCTGGTCGGCCACCGAGCCTTCGCCGATAGCGGTCGCGTTCGTCGCCGTGGCGCTGGCCCCCTGGCCGAGCGCGGTCGAGCCGGCCGCCGTGGCCGACGCTTGCGGCCCGATTGCCGACGACAGCGCGCCGGTGGCAGTCGAGGCATCGCCGAACGCGGCCCCGCCGTTGGCGGCCGAGGCGCCGTTGCCTACCGCGACAGAGCCGGTCGCCGCGGCGCCCGTGCCGATGGCGATGGCGTTGGGCCCGCTGGCGGTCGCGTTCTGTCCCTCGGCGATCGCGCCGTTCTTGCTGGCCTGGGCGTTCGTGCCGATCGAGATCGAGTTGCTGGCCGCGACGCCCGAGCCGGCGCCGACGCCCAGCGCCACGTTGTCGTCGCCGGTGACGTTCTGGCCGGAGTTCTGGCCCAGCGCCGTGTTGGCCGAGCCCAGCACGTGCTGACCGGAGCTGGCGCCAAAGGCGGAATTGCCCGACCCGGTCACGACCTGCGAGGCGCTGTCGCCGACGCCGAGGTTGTGGTCGCCCAGCACCGAGTTCGAGGCCGAGGCGCCGAGGCCGGTGTTGAAGCTGCCGGTGACGCTGATCGAGGCGCGATCGCCGATGCCGGTGTTCTGGTCGCCGAGGATCCAGACCGACGAGGTGGCGCCCGCGCCGACGTTGCCGCTGCCGGTGACCTGGTCCGACGTGCTGGCGCCGAGGCCCGTGTTGGCGGTCCCGACCACGGCCTGGGATGCGTTGTTGCCGACCCCGGTGTTGAAGTCGCCGGTGACCAGGGCGGACGAGCCGAAGCCAAGCCCGGCGTTGTTGTTGCCGCTGACGCTGAGGGATGACCCAAGGCCAGCGCCGACGTTGGAGTTGCCGGTCACCGAGAACGACGAGTCCCAGCCCAGGCCGGAGTTGCCGTTGCCGGTCACGCTCACCGACGACTGGTTGCCGGCGCCGGTGTTGTTGTCGCCAACCACCCGGAACGACGACAGATTGCCCGAGCCGGTGTTGTCGCTGCCGATGACGAAGTCCGAGGAGCTGGAACCCGCGCCGGTGTTAAAGCTGCCGGTGACGCGGTCGGAAGAGAAGACGCCCGAACCGGTGTTGTTGGCGCCGCTGACCGAAAGGGAAGACTGGTAGCCCGCCCCGGTGTTCAGGGAGCCGGTAACCGAGTTCGAGGCGCCGAAGCCGCTGCCGGTGTTGCCCAGGCCGCTCACGATGGACGAGCTGCCCTGGCCGACGCCGGTGTTGGAATTGCCGGTGACGAACTGCGAGGATTGCGCGCCGACGCCGGTGTTCCAGCTGCCGCTGACCGAGAACGAGGCCTGGGGCCCGAAGCCGCTGTTGTTGTCGCCGCTGACGAACTGCGAGGCGCTGGGGCCGGCCCCGATGTTGAACGCGCCCGTGACCGAGATCGAGGAATCGTTGCCGACGCCGGTGTTCGAGTGGCCGAGCACGCTGTCGCCGGAACTCGCGCCGAGGCCCGTGTTGTCGTCGCCGGTGACGTTCTGGCCCGCATCGAAGCCGAAAGCGGCGTTGAAGCTGCCGGTGACCAGTTCCGAGCTGGCGACGCCGGCCCCGGTGTTGCCCGATCCAACGACGAAGAACGAGGCGTCCGGTCCGAAGCCGCTGTTGCTGGCGCCGGTCACCTGCTCCGACGATCCAGCGCCCACGCCGACGTTGAAGTTGCCGGTCACGTTCTGCGACGCGCTCTGGCCGACCCCGATGTTCTGGTTGCCGACGACGGTCTGCGACGAATTGGCGCCGAGGCCGGAGTTCTCGCTACCGGTGATGGAGACGGACGAGAGGGAGCCCACGCCGGTGTTGGCGTCACCGGTGATGACATTCGACGAGTCCGCACCGACCCCGGTGTTGAACGCGCCGGTCACGCTCAGCGACGACTGGTGCCCGGCGCCGGTGTTGTCGTTGCCGACCACGATGTACGACGAGAAAGCGCCGGCGCCGGTGTTGTAGGAGCCGGTGACCGAGTTGGACGAGCCGGTGCCCGTCGCGGTGTTGTCGAGGCCGCTGACGCGGAACGACGATTGGTAGCCCAGGCCGGCGTTGCCGGTGCCCGTCACGGTGTCGGAGGCGGTCCGGCCGACGCCGATGTTATCGTCGCCGCTCACCTGGATGCTGGCGGCTGTGCCCACCCCGACGTTGAAGTCGCCTGTAACGACGTGGGAAGCGCTTTGGCCGACGCCGACGTTCTGGTTGCCGACGATGGTCTGCGACGAGTTGGCGCCGAGGCCCGAGTTCTCGCTGCCGGTGATGTTGTGCGAGGAAAGGGAGCCGACGCCGGTGTTGGCGTCGCCGGTTATGCTCCTGGACGCGTCGGCGCCGAGGCCGGTGTTGAACGTGCCGGTGATGATGTCGGAGGAGAAATCGCCGATGCCGACGTTCTGGTCGCCAGTGATGCTCAGCGAGGAGAAGTAGCCTTCGCCGGTGTTCATGCTGCCGAGCACGGAGAACGACGAGTCGCGGCCCGCGCCGGTGTTGAAGCTGCCGGTGACGCTGAACGACGAGAGTTCGCCGTCGCCGGTATTGTTGTCGCCGGTCACACTGTTCGAGGAGTTGACCCCCGTGCCGGTGTTGCCACTGCCGGTCACCAGGTTCGACGCGCCGACCCCCACGCCGGTGTTGAAATTGCCGCTGACGCTCACCGACGCGTTCTGCCCGACACCGGTGTTGTCGTTACCCGTGACGGCTATGCCCGAGCTGGCCCCGACCGCGGTCTGGTTGGTGGCGGTGGGGCTGCAGGCGCCGGGCGCGCAGTAGTTCTGCGCCAGAGCCGGGGTGGCGAGGGCGAGAACCGAGGCGCCCAGGAAGAGCGCCAGCGGGGACCGTCGCAGCGCGAGGTGTTCGGAAACCACGGGGTCAAATCTCCAGCGATAGCAGCGCTCGGCGTCGCGAGCCGGGCCGATCGAGAACGAGGGTAGCGGCGCCGCGCCGGGCGGACTTGGACCGGGCGGCGCAGCGAAGTGGGACTGGGCGGCGTAAGACCGCCCTAGAACTGCACGCCGACGCCGGCGCCGCCGCCAGCCTGGCCCTGGGTGGTGAAGCTGAGCCCGGCGCGGAAGGTGGTGCGGTTGTCGTTCAGCCGCGTTGAGACGCCGACCGAGAAGGCGGTTTGGCCCTCCCAGTAGCCGATGCCCGCGCCCACCAGCCCTTTGCCGGCCTCGGTCGATTGCGGGATGTAGCCGGAGGCCAGGGCCGCGGCGGTGGAGGCGTTGGCGCGCCGCTCGAGCGCGGTGAGGCTGGCGTCGACCTGGCCAAAGCGCAGGTCGGTGTAGGCATTGGCCGAGGCCAGCGTCGCGGCGCTCTTGTTGTCTGTATAGGCGTCCGCGGCGCCGAGGGTGCTGGCTGAAGCCTGCTGCACCTGGCCGACATCCGCGGCGTCGGTCGGGGCGACACCGGCCGCGACGTTGTGCAGGGTCGCCGCCGCCCCGCCAGGGTCGAGCGTGACGCTGGTGTGGCTTGCGTTCTCGTACTGCACCGAGCTCTGGCCAAGGGCGAGGGCGGTATTCGCCGTGCCCTGCGCGGCGGCGGCATCGGCGACACCGGTGTTCGCGGTGGTCTGGGCGGCCGCCGCATTGGTGAGGGCTGTGCTGGCCGTGCCTTGCGCCGCCACGGCGCCCGCCACGCCCGCGTTGGCGGTGGTCTGAGCCGTGGCGGCATTGGCGAGGCTGGTATCGGCGGTGGTCTGAGCCGCGCCGGCGGCGGTCATCGCCGAGTTGGCCGTGGTCTGGGCCGCGGCGGCGTTGGTCAGCGCCGTGGTGGCCGTGGTCTGCGCGGCATCGGCATGAGTGAGCGCAGTGCTTGCCGTGGTCTGTGCGGCGGCGGCGCTGGCCTGGGCCCCCGCGGCGTTGGCCAGGGCGGTGTTCGCCGTCGTCTGGGCCGCGCCGGCCGCAGTGAGCGCGGTGTCGGCGGTGGTCTGAGCGTTAGCCGCGTTGGTGATAGCCGTGTTGGCGGTCGTGAGCGCGGTGTTTGCCATTGTCTGTGCGGCCCCGGCTGCGCCAAGCGCGGTGTTGGCCGTGGTCTGGGCTGCGCCCGCCGCACCCAGCGCCGATGTCGCCGTCGTCTGAGCGGCGGCGGCGGCGTTCTGCGCGACGAGGATGTGCTGGTCGGTGGTGAACAGCTGGCCGCCATTGACCGCGTCCGTACCGCCGGCGACCACGGCGCCTGCGGCCACGTTGACGATCGTCCGCGTTGCGCCGACCGCGCCCACCGAGACGGTGTTGGCCACGTCGGCGACCGAGCCCGCGCCGATGGCGGTGGCGCCTGCGGCGCTCGCCGATGCGCCTTCGCCCAGCGCGGCGGAGTTGGCAGCCGTCGCCGAGGCGTTCGGACCGATCGCTGTCGCGAGCGCCGCGTGGGCGTTCGAGCCGTCGCCGAAGGCCGCGCCGCCGTTGGTGGCGGTGGCGGTGTCGCCAACCGCCACTGAGCCGGTGGCCGTCGCGTTCGTGCCGATGGCGATCGCATTGACCCCGCTCGCGGCGGAGTTCATCCCGACCGAGATCGCACCATTCTTGCTGGCCTGGGCGTTGGAGCCGACCGAGATGGTGTCGCTGGCCGTGACCCCGACGCCCGCGCCCTGGCCGAGCGCGATGTTGCTGTTCCCGGTGACATTCTGGCCGGCAAGCAGGCCGAATGCAGCGTTCGCCGACCCGACCACGTTCTGCGACGCGCTGTTGCCAATGCCGATGTTGTCGTCGCCGACCACGGTCTGCGACGCATTGCGCCCGAGACCGGTGTTGAAGCTGCCAGTGACGAAGGCGGAGGCGACCGCGCCAATCCCGATGTTGTAGTCGCCAATCAGCAAGCTGGAGGCGCCGATGCCGACGCCGACATTGGCATTGCCGACCACGTCCGAAGAAGCCCGTGCACCGATGCCGGTATTGCCGGTGCCTGTAACGATCTCGGAAGAGTTCGACCCGATGCCGGTGTTGTAGTCACCGCTGACGTCCTCCGATGAGGAGGCTCCGAAGCCGGTGTTTTGGCTCCCGGTGACGCTAAAGGAAGAGTTCTCCCCGCCCCTCGAGTTGCTGTCACCGACGACGCTGTTCGATGACTCCACTCCGGACCCGGTATTGTCGCTGCCGGTGACCTGCCTCGATGCCAAATCGCCGATACCGGTATTTGAATTGCCGGTCACATTCGACCCCGCATTCGACCCGATGGCAGTCTGGTTCAGCGCCGACGGACTGCAGGCCCCCGGCGCGCAGTAGTTCTGCGCCAGAGCCGGCGCTGGCCCCAGAACCAGCACGGAACCACCCAGTAGAAGCGCAAGCATTCGCGCCTGGCGCGCTCGGGCGTCGGTGGCGATGCTTGAGGCGCACGACGGCGCAACCGCGAAGGCGGCTGAAAGGGAGGTCTTCATCTTGGGTAGAGTCTCGGTTGTTGGCTTCGTTGCCGGCCGATTTACGAGCGCGGCCCTGATGCGGTAAGGCGCAACAACGGACGTGAAGTTGCACGAAGTTGCGCGCGAACGGTTCCCGCGAATGCATGGCTAAGCTAGACTCGGGCGACCGATGTCGGACCTCTTCCACCAGAAACTGACCTTCGTGCTGAAGGCGCTCTCGATCAGCCGCGGCGCGCTGGCCGCTGAGCTGGGCGTGGACAAGTCAGTGGTCAGCCGCTGGGCGACGGGCCGGGTGCAGCCGTCGGACCACAACCTGGCGCGCCTTTCCGCGCTGATCGCCGGCAGGGCGCCGGGCTTCGGCGTGCTGGACTGGGAGCGCTCGACTCAGAGTCTCGCTGCGCTGCTCGGCGCCGATCCAGCGGTCGCGCCGGGCGCCGGCGCCGCGCCCGGCGATCGGCTCCGGCTGCCGCTGCTGGACCAGAGCCGCTTCAGCACCGAGCGGCGCGGCGGGGCCTACGTGGGGATCTTCCGCAGCACCCGGCCCTACGCCCAGATGCCCGGGCGGTTCATGCACGACGCCTTCCTGATCCGCCCTGGCGAGGACGGCGACCTGACCTTCGTGATGATGAACCGCGCCGTGAAGGTCGAGGGCGTCTGCCTGTTGCTGCAGAACCAGCTGTTCGCGATCGGCGCCGAGATGGCCAGCGGCGCCTTCTGCTTCGCCATCTTCAACGGGGTCAACACGCCCCAGGCCGGCCTCCTCGACGGCCTGGTGATGTGGTGCCTCGACGACCGCGAGCGCACGCCGGTAGCCGCCGGCATCGTGCTCGAGCGCGTCTGGGACCTGACCGGCGACCCGGTAGTCGATCAATCCCGGCTGGCCGAACTCTGCTACCCCAACCCGATCGCTCCGGAAGGGTCGCTGACGCCGGAGCTGGTGGCGCACCTGTCGCGCGAGATCGGGCCGAGCCAGATCGCCGTGGGCGGCGACTGGCTGCTCAGCCTGCGCCCCTCGCGCTCGCTTTCGCGGGGCCTGCTGTCCGAAAACCCAGTCCTGAGAGCGGCGGCGCCCCCCGAGAAGCGGGACTGATCGTTTCAACATTGCTACAATGTGTCCGGCAGGCGCGCGGCGCAGGTCAGTCCGGGGGACCCCATACCGATCGACGAACCAGAGTTCCGCCTGATGCGGTTCTCGTCCGACGCGCTGCCGGCGCGCGACCGGTTCGATGTGTGGCGCGACCTGATCGGTCGCAAGCTGTTCCGGATGTCGATCGACCCGATCGGCGAGGCGCCTTACCGGGCCAAGGCGGCCCTGCGGGCTCTGCCGTCGCTGAAGATCGGCATCGGCTCGGTCAGCGCCGCCATCCATCACCACACTCGCGAGATTGCCCTCGCGGAGAACGACGACGTGCTGCTGGTCGTCAACCTGCGCGGCTCGCTGCTGGTGCGCCGCGCCAGCACGGATCTGGTGCTGGGCCCCGGCGACGGCCTGATCGTCGAGTGCCGCGAGCCGGGCATCTATGTGATGAGCGGACCTGGCCGCCACCTCGCGGTGCGGCTGTCGCCCGGCGTGCTTGGCGCTTTCTCACGGCACGTGGGCCGCGCGTTCGGGCGGGTCATCCCCGCGCCGACCGAAGCGCTGAAACTGCTGGCCGGCTATGCCCGCACCCTGCCGCAGGGCGAGTGGGAGCTGTCCCCGGCCGCGACCCAGGTGGTGACCGATCATATCGGCGACCTGCTGGCGCTGATCGTCGGCGCGGGCGGCGACACCGCCGCGGTGGCGCGCCAGCGCGGCCTGGCGGCAGCGCGGCTGGGCGCGGTGAAGACCGTGATCCGCGAGCGGATCGGCCACTTCGATCTCACCGCCCACGCGGTCGCCCAGGACCAGGGCATCTCGCCGCGCTACCTGCGCCAGCTGTTCGAGGCCGAGGACCAGAACTTTTCCGGCTATGTCCTCGAACAGCGGCTGGGCCAGGCTCACGCGATGATCACCAGCCGCCGCTTCGCCTCCGAGTCGATCTCGAAGATCGCCTTCGAGGTCGGCTTCGGCGACCTGTCGTACTTCAACCGCTCGTTCCGCCGCCGCTTCGAGCGCACGCCACGCGAAGCCCGCGCTGAGGCGATCCGCGCCTGGGCCGAGGAGGACCAGCGCGGCGACGGCGGCTCAGAACTCGTAGCCCGCCGACGCTGAGCCGCCCCCGCCGCCGTGGAACGAGAAGGTGACGCTGCCCTTCACCGTCCAGTGCTCGTCGATGCGGTGCGAGAGGCCGGCGGCAAAGGCGCCCTGGCCCTGCCAGTAGCCGAAGCCGGCGGTGACCATGCTCCGGCCGGGCTCCACCGCCTGGGCAAGGCCGGCGGCGGCCAGGGCCGCGGCGGCCGAGGCGTTGGCCTGCTGAGTGACCTGGGCGACCCTGGCGTTGGTGTAGGCCTCCGACTGGGCGATGCCGGCGGCGACCTTGTTGTCGGTGTAGCTCTCGGCCGAGCCCAGCGTGCTCGCCGAACTCGTGTCGGTGTAGGCCTCCGACTGGCTGACGGCGGCGCTCTCGGCGGTCTGGACCTGGCTGACGTTGGCGGCGTCGGTCGGCGCGGCGCCGGCCGCCACGTTGTGCTCCTGAGCTGGCGCGCCGCCCGGGTTCAGGGTGACGCTCTTGTGGTCCGGGCTGTCGTACTGGACCGAGTTCTGACCGAGCGCGAGGGCGGTGTTGGCCGTGCCCTGCGCGGCCGCCGCGTTGGCGACGCCGACGTTCGCTGTCGTCTGGGCGGCGTTGGCGCTGCTCTGCGCCGTGTTGGCCGTGGTCTGGGCGGCGCCCGCCGCGCCGAGGGCCGTGGTCGCCGTGGCCTGGGCGTTGTCGGCGCTGGTTTGCGCGACGTTGGCGCTGGTCTGGGCGGCGAGGGCGTTGGTGTTGGCGTTGCTGGCGGTGGTCTGGGCCGTGGCCGCGTTGGCGAGGGCGGTGTTGGCGGTCACCTGGGCGCCGTTGGCGTTGGTGAGGGCCGTGCTGGCTGTGCCTTGCGCGGCGGTAGCCGCGGCCTGAGCGCCGTTGGCGGTGGTCTGGGCGGTGACGGCGAGGGTCTGGGCGTTGTTGGCCGTGGCCTGGGCGCCGTTCGCCGTGCTGAGGGCGGTGGTGGCCGTGGTCTGCGCCGTCGCCGCCGCGCCGGCCGCGGCGTTGGCCGTGGTCTGGGCGGAGTTGGCGGCCCCGAGGGCCGTGTTCGCCGTGGTCTGGGCGGCGCCCGCTGCGCCGAGGGCCGTGTTGGCGGTGGTCTGCGCCGAGTTCGCCGACGTCTGCGCGGCGCTAGCGGCGCCCAGCGCGGTATTGGCGGTGGTCTGAGCCGCGCCCGCCGCGCCGAGGGCGGTGTTGGCGGTGGTTTGCGCGGCGCTAGCGGCGCCCAGCGCTGTGTTGGCGGTGGTCTGAGCCGCGTTAGCGGTGGTCAACGCCGTGTTGGCGGTGGCCTGGGCGGCGGCGACGTTCTGGTTGGTGGTGAAGAGCTGGCCGCCGTTGACCGCATCGGTGCTGCCCGCGCTCAGCGATCCCCCGGTGACGTTGGTGATGGTGCGCGTGGCGCCGACCGAGCCGACGGAGACCGTGTTGGCGACATTGGCCACCGACCCGGCGCCCAGCGCGACCGAGTTGGCCGCCGTGGCGGATGCGCCCTGGCCGATGGCCGAGGCGCCGCTGACGGTCGCCGAGGCGTTCGGGCCGAGCGCCGACGAAAGGGCCCCGGTCGCTGTCGATCCGTCGCCGAAGGCTGCGCCGCCGTTGGCCGCCGACGCGCCGTTGCCGACCGCGACCGAGCCGGTCGCCGTAGCGCCCGTGCCGATGGCGATGGCATTGACGCCGCTGGCGGCCGCGCCGTCGCCTTCGGCGATCGCGCCGTTCTTGCTCGCCTGGGCGTTGGTCCCGATCGAGATCGAGTTGCTGGCGGCGACATTGGTCCCCGCGCCATTGCCGAGCGCCACGTTGTTGTCGCCGGTGACGTTCTGGCCGGAGTTCGCGCCGACCGCGGTGTTGGCGCTGCCGCTGACGCTGGTCGAGGCGAAGGCGCCGAGGCCGGTGTTGAAGCTGCCGGTGACACTGGTCGAGGCGTGTTCGCCCAGCCCGCTGTTGCCCGACCCGCTCACCATGTCCGAAGCCCCGGGTCCCGCGCCAGTGTTGTTGTCGCCCACGACTTCCTGCGACGAGCCCGTGCCGGCCCCTAGATTGAAGCTGCCGGTCACGCTCTGCGACGAGCCGGAGCCGTCGCCCACGTTGGCGTGGCCGACAATGTTCTGCGAGGAGTCCAGCCCGGCGCCGGTGTTGTTGTCGCCGACGACGCTGTTGGACGCGCCCGCGCCGAAGCCGGAGTTGAAGCTGCCGGTGACCTGGAACGACGAAAGGGCGCCGTCGCCGGTATTGTCGTCGCCCACCACGAAGTTGGACGAGTCGGCGCCGGCCCCAGTGTTCGACGTGCCGGTCACGGACTGCGAGGCGAAGGCGCCCGAGCCGGTGTTGAAGTCGCCCAGCACGCTGGTCGAGGCGTGCTCGCCCATGCCGCTGTTGCCGCTGCCGACCACGAACTGCGACGCGCCGGGGCCGGCGCCCATGTTGTTGTCGCCAGTCACGTGCGCCGACGCGCCGGTGCCAATGCCGGCGTTGTAGCTGCCGGTCACGCTCTGCGAGGAGCTGTCGCCGTCGCCGACATTGGCGTGGCCGAGCACGCTTTGCGACGAATTGAGGCCGACGCCGCTGTTGTTGTCGCCGGTGACGCTGAAGGACGAGTTCACGCCGATGCCGGTGTTGTTGCTGCCGTCGATGAAGCTCGACGAGCCGTCGCCCGCGCCGGTGTTGAAGCTGCCGGTCACGAACTGCGAGGCGAAGGCGCCGGCGCCAGTGTTGAGGTCGCCGCTGACGCTGGTCGCGCTGTGCTCGCCGAAGCCGCTGTTGCCCGTGCCCGTGACCGACTCGACGGCGTTGAGGCCGGCGCCGGTGTTCTCGTCGCCGGTGACGTGCTGCGCCGCCCCGACGCCGAGGCCGGCGTTGTAGGTCCCGGTGACCGACTGCGAGGAGCCGGCGCCCAGGCCGACGTTGGCGTGGCCGAGCACGATCTGCGAGGCGTTCGTGCCGATGCCGATATTCTCGTCGCCGGTGATGAACTGGGAGGCGTTGTGGCCGACGCCGGCGTTGTCGTTGCCGGTCACGCTGATCGAGGCGCCCGTGCCGACGCCGGTGTTGGTATTGCCCGTGATGGCCTCGGAAGCGAAGTCGCCGAGCCCGGTGTTGCCGGACCCGGTGACGATGAACGAGGCGCTGGCGCCGTCGCCGGTGTTGAGGTCGCCCGTGATGTTGGCCGATGAGTTTTCGCCGAAGCCGGCGTTGCCCGCGCCGGTGACCGACTCCGAAGCGTTGAGGCCGCCGCCGATGTTGAAGTTGCCGGTCACGTTCTGCGAGGCGCCGGTGCCGAGGCCGGTGTTGTAGGTGCCGGTCACCAGCTGGGATGAGCCGGCGCCCAGGCCGACGTTGGCGTGGCCGGAAACGGATTGCGACGATCCGGGGCCGAAGCCAACGTTCTCGTCGCCGGTGACGAACTCGGACGCGTTGTGGCCCACGCCGGCGTTGTCGTTGCCGGTCACGCTGATCGAGGCCCCGGCGCCGACGCCGGTGTTGGTGTTGCCGATGACGAACTCGGAGGAGAACTCACCCAGGCCGGTGTTGCCGGTTCCGGTCACCGCGAACGACGCGCTGGCGCCGTCGCCGGTATTGAAGTTGCCGGACACGCTGGTCGACGAGATCTCCCCGTAGCCGGTGTTCGCCGAGCCGGTGACCGAGAAGGAAGAGTTCAGGCCGCCGCCGATGTTGAGGTCGCCGGTGACGTGCCGCGAGGCGCCGGCGCCCAGGCCGACGTTGTCGTCACCGGAGACGAAGTTGGACGAGAAGTCGCCGACGCCGGTGTTGCTGACGCCGCTGATGAAGTTCGACGAAGCGTAGCCAGCGCCACTGTTGAAACTGCCGGTTATGCTGTTGGACGAGAACCCGCCCGAGCCGGTGTTGAAGTCGCCGGTGACGAAGTTCGACGCGCCGTAGCCAGAGCCTTCGTTGTAGCTGCCGGTGACGCTGTTGGACGAGAATCCGCCCGAGCCGCTGTTGAAGTCGCCACTGACGACCGCCGACGCGGCGTATCCAGAGCCGCTGTTGTAACTGCCGGTGATGTTGCGGGACGAGAACGCGCCGGAGCCGGAGTTGAAGTCGCCCGAGATGGAGTTGGACGAGAAGGCCCCCGACCCGGTGTTGAGGGCGCCGCTGACGCTGGTCGAGGCATGCTCGCCCATGCCGCTGTTGCCGCTGCCGGTGACGGAATCGGACGCGCCGGGGCCGGCGCCGGTGTTGTTGTCGCCGATGACGTTCTGTGACGAGCCGGTTCCGACACCGAGGTTGAAGCTGCCTGTGACCGATTGCGATGAACCGGAGCCCAGGCCGACGTTGGCGTGGCCGGAGACCGACTGTGAGGAGTTGAGGCCGACCCCGGTGTTGTTATCGCCCGTGACGCTCTGCGAGGCGCCGGCGCCGGCGCCGGTGTTGTTGTCGCCGGTCACGCTGACGGACGCGTTGACGCCGACCCCGGTGTCCGAATCGCCAGTGACGTTGGCGCCGGCGCCGGAACCCACGGCGGTCTGGTTGGTGGCGGCCGGGCTGCACAGGCCCGGCGCACAGTAATTGGGCGCCGCCTCGGCCGGCTGGGCCGCGAAACTCATCGAGAAGGCGGACGCGCTCAGCAACAGCGCCGAGACCCGTGCGGACGAAGAACGCAGCTTTTTGTCGAACACCGGCGATCGGCTCCCTGGGTCCCCGACGCAAAGATCGGGGGGTCAGGAAGGCTAGCGGGCCGGATCGGCGGCTGGCTTGGGCAGGGCGGCGCCAGAAATGGGACTGGGCGACTACTAACTTCACTAGACTGCCGATAGAGTCGGTCAGGGAACCGGACCCGAGGGCCGGGGTCTGCGGGCGGATCGATGAGCACCGAGGGGGAGCCGGAACACCGCCTGATGTGGTTCTCGAGCGACGCCCTGCCGCCCAGGGATCGCTTCGAGATCTGGCGCGACACCATGACCCGCAAGCTGCTGCGGGTCGCCATCGACCCGATGTCCGAGACTCCGTTCCGCGCCAAGGCGGTGCTGCGCTCGCTGCCGCAGCTGCGTGTCGGCATCGGGTCGATTGGGCCGTCGATCCACCACCGCACCCGGGAGATCGCGGCCAACGAGAACGACGACGTGGCCTTGCTGGTCAATCTGCGCGGCCAGTTCGTGGTCCGCCGCGGCGGTTCCGACTGGCGGCTGGGACCGGGCGACGGCTTCCTGCTGGAGTGCCACGAGCTCGGCGACTTCGTGGCCCCCGAGACCGGCACCCAGCTTTGCGTGCGGCTGGCGCGGCCGACGCTCGGCGCCTTCGCCCGGCACGTGGAGGGCGCCTTCGGGCGGGTCATCCCGGCGCAGAACGAGGCCCTCGGCCTGCTGATCACCTACGCGCGCACCCTTGCCCGGGGCGAGATCGAGTACTCGCCGGCCGCCGGCAAGGTGGCGGTGGACTATGTGTCCGACCTCACCGCGCTGCTGGTCGGCTCGACCGGCGAGCCGGCGGTTCTGGCTGGGCGGCGCGGTCTGCCGGCGGCGCGGCTGGCGGCGGCCAAGACCTACATCCGCGAGCGCTTGGGCCAACAGGGCCTGACGGCCGAGCGGGTGGCCTCGGCGATCGGCATCACGCCGCGCTACCTGCGCCAGCTCTTCGAGGCTGAAGCGCGGAGTTTCACCGCCTACGTGCTGGAGGAGCGCCTGGCCCAGGCTTTCTCGATGCTGAACAGCCGCCGCCTGACCACCCAGCCCATCGCCGGCGTCGCCTTCGAGGTCGGGTTCGGCGACCTCTCGTACTTCAACCGCGCCTTCCGGCGCCGTTTCGACTGCACCCCCCGCGACGTGCGCGCCGAAGCCATGCGGACAAGCCGCATGGCCGCCGAATAGGCTAGCCCAGCGCCCGCAGCACGCCCTCGACCACAGCGTCCCAGCGCCCTGGCGCTGGCTGCCGCACCACCTGGACATGCCGGTACCAGTAGCTGTCGGCGCGATCGACGCCCCAGCGCCAGTCGGCGTTCCACCACAGCATCAGGACCACCGGCTTGCCCATCGCGGCGGCGAGGTGAGCCACGGCGGTGTCGGCGCTGACCACCACGTCGAGATTGGCGATCAGGGCGGCCGTGTCGGCGAGGTCGGTGATCCAGGGGCTGGGATCGAGGGCGGCGAGACCCGGCACATCCGTCAGCAAGGCGGCGGTCTCGCGGTCGTGCAGCCCGACCCACTGCACATTGGCGGCGTCGGCCAGGCCGGCGGCGGCGTCGGCGGTGAGCGTCTTGCGGACGGCCAGCGTCATGCCGTCGTCGTTCCAGCGCACCTGGCGGGTGCCCAGCGCCAGGCCGACGCGCCGCACGCCCTTGGACGCCGGCGCCATCGCGTCCAGCCGCTCGGCCCAGGACGCGACGTCGGCCGCGTCTGGGGTCAGGTAGCCGGGCAGCGGGGCGACCCCGCCGGTCAGCCGCAGCGCGCCCAGGCTGCAGATCGGGGCCTGCAGGTCGAGCGGCCCGGCGGCCTGCAGCCAGCGCTGCGGCGGCTGGGCCGCGGCGCCCGCGGCGGTGAAGCTGGCCCAGACGCGCGCCTTCGGAAAGCTGCGCGCGAAGAGCCGGGCCAGCGCCGGGTGCACGGCCAGGTGCAGGGCCGCGCCTTCGTCCAGCAGGCCCCCGAAGCAGCGCGCGAACATCAGCATGTCGCCCAGCCCCTGCTCGCGGTGCAGCAGCAGCCGCTGGCCCGCGACCGGCTCGCCTTCCCAGCGCGGGATCTCGTAAGGGTAGATGCCGAGGTGGCTGAGGCCGTAGCTATCCAGCCGCCGCTCGTAGCGCGGCCAGCCGCCGGCGAAGTCCTCCAGCGCCAGGCGCAGCATCGCGTGCTCCCACTCGGGCGAGGCCTCGCCCGGCGCGTAAGCTTCGGCCCGCGCGAACCAGTCGCCTGCATCCTCGAAGCGGCGCAGGTCCATGGCGAGCTTGGCCATGCGCAGCTCGAAGCCGGCTGTCGGGCCGCCCGCCGCGAGATAGCGCTGCATCAGCGCCCAGCCTTCGGCCGGACGCCCGCGCCGGCGCAGCAGGTCGCTGAGGTTGTTGAGCACGCCGACGTGGGTCGGGCCGACGCGCAGCGCCTGCTGGTAGTGGGCGATGGCGCGCGTGGTCTCGCCGGCCGACTGCAGCGAGACGGCGAGGTTGAACTGCGCCTGGGCGTCGCCGGGCGCGACATTCACCGCCCGCTCGAGCAACGCCAGGGCGTCGGCCGGCTGGCCCTTGGCGGCGGCGGCCAGCGCCCAGAGCTGCAGGGCGAGGGTGTCGTCCTTGGCCGGCTCGCCAAGGGCGCGCAGCTGAGCCAGGCAGTCGTCGACGCGGCCGGCCTGGAAGGCCGCGAGGGCAGGGCCGGTGTCGGCGCTCATCGGGCGGCCTCCCCAGCCAGGGCGCGCAGGTCGTCGACGGCCTCGGCGATCATCGGCCCCCAGTCGCCGGCCTCGCGCTGACGTAAGAGCCGCATGTCCGGGTACCAGTAGCTGCGCCCGGCGGTGAGGCCCCAGCGGCAGTCGGCGAAGTCGTGCAGCAGGAGCCAGGTCGGCTTGCCGAGGCCGCCGGCGAGGTGGGCGACGGCGGTGTCCACGGTGATCACCAGGTCCAGCGTCTCGATCAGCGCCGCGGTCTCGTCGAGGCTGGTCAGGCGCTGCGAGAGGTCGATCAGCCGGCCGCCGAACGCCTCCGGCGCCGGATCGACGCGCCAGTTGAGCACGCTGACCAGCTCGACGCCGGCCACCTCAGCCAGCGGCGCCAGGGTCTCCAGCGGCATGCTTTTCTTCACCGCGCGGCGACTGGAGTCGTGGCGGAAGAGCGCCGGATTGCTGGCCCAGCAGACGCCGACGCTGAGCTTCTCGGTGCGCTTGCGCCCGGCCCACTGCGCCCGCGCCGCCTCCGAGGGGCGCAGATAGGCGTGGGGGTTGGCGAAGCTCTGCGGCGTGGTGCGCAGCCGGTGCATCAGCCCGCCGATCGCCAGCTGGTAGTCAACCTTGCCGAGGCTCGGCAGCCAGTCCGGCGGCGGATGATCGCCGGCGAAGCGCCCCATCCGGGCCGGCAGTACACGGATGGTCGGGAACGAGGCCTGGAACAGCGCCACCAGCTCGGGCACGGCCACCAGGGTCACCTCGCGGGCGGCGGCGATCACTTCGGACAATGCGCTGGCGAACATCAGCTGGTCGCCAAGCCCCTGCTCGTTGTGGATCAGGATATGACGCCCGGCCAGCGGCTCGCCGCGCCACTGCGCTTGCGGGAACGGGTACTGGTGCACCCCGTTCAGGTCCCCGCAGGCGAAGCGCTGCTCGAACGCCTCCCAGGCCGGCGCGAAGCGTTCCTCGTGCAGGTAGAGCGGGAACAGCTCCCAATGCACGATCGGCCGCTCGGGGGCGAGGCGCCGGGCGGCGTCGTAGGCTGCCTCCGCCTCGTCGAACCGGCGCAGGTGGAAGAGGCAGACGCCGCGGTTCAGGTGCGCCGCCCAGCTCTCGGCGCCCAGCGCCAGCTGCCGGTCGGCCCAGTCCAGCGCTTCGTCGAAGCGGTCGAAGCGGCGCAGCAGCTCGCAGCCGTTGCCGAGCGCGCTGACATGCAGCGGATCGAGCTGCACGGCGCGTTCATACCCCGCCAGCGCCGCCGCCAGCCGCCCGCGCTCGGATTCGAAGACGGCGAGATTGTACCAGGTCTCGGCGTTCTGCGGGTCCAGCCGCACGCTTTGCTCGACCAGGGCCAGGCCGACCGGCCCGTCGGTCTTCGGATGCACGACGCCCTTCAGCAGCAGCGCCCGCGCTTCCAGGGGCCGCTGCGCCAGCAGCTGCGTCAGGTCCGCCTCGGCGGCCGGGCCGTCGCCGGCTTTGTAAGCACCGAGCGCGCGCTGGTAGAGCCGGTCAAGGTCGTTCATGGCGCGCGGTGATAGACGAGCGCGGGGGGCTCGACAAACGGATGGCGCACGTTACCGGGAGTGTCAATCTGGCGGGCCATCGCCGTAAATCACCGTAGTTAACGGCGTTCGGGTTCTGGCGACGCTCGTCTCACGGAAGCTCGGTTCACGATAGACGATGTCAAAGACCTGGGCCCTCCTGGCCACGTGGGGTGATACTGATGGTAATGTTTGTTGTCAACCCGGCCGCGCTTCCGAGGTTTCGAGACGTCCGTCGACCGCATGGGGGGCAGGTTCTCCGATCGCCCGACCTCGTCCAGGACGGCGCGTAGCGCCACCGCTTCGCGGCCGCCGAAGGCCGTCCTTGACGCGCTCAAGCGATCGGAATCACGCTCCGCCACGCGATCGACGGGCCAGTATGTCCGGCGGCGGAGGGGGAGGCGGGGCGTGAAAGCCTACCTGGTGCTCGACTTCACGGTGACCGACCTTCCGGGCTTCATGCCCTACGTCAATCAGATCCCGGCCCACATCGCCCGCCACGGCGGCCGCTACATCGTGCGCGGTGTCCCCCCGACGCCGATCGAGGGCGATTGGCAACCGGACCTGATGGTCATCCTGGAGTTCCCGGCCCGCGAAAACGCCGAAGCCTTCCTGGCCGACCCGGACATCCAGCCGCTGTTCGAGGTTCGCCACGCCACGACGCTCAGCAGGCTGGTGCTGGTCGACGGCTGCACCTAGCCGCTCCTGTCGCTACCCGGCGTCGAAGAGTTCGCTGACCGACTCGCCGTCGTGGATGCGCTGCATGGCGTTGGCCAGCGCCGGCGCGACGGAGAGCACGGTCAGCTTCTCGACGCGCTTGTCGTCCGGCACCGGCACCGTGTTCATGGTGACGATCTCCACCACCTCGGGCTGGGCGGCGAGGCGGGCCAGCGCCTGGCGGCCGAAAAGGCCGTGGGTGCAGGCGACGCGCACGCTGCCGACGCCGGCGGCGCGCAGGTGACCCAATAGCTCGATCACCGTGGTGCCCGCCGCGATCTCGTCGTCGAGCACGATCACGTCGCGGCCGGCGGTGTCGCCGATGATGGCGCTGATCACCACCTTCTCGTCGGAGATGCGCTGCTTGGCGCCTGCCGCCACCGGCACGCCCAGCCGGCGGGCGAAGGCGGCGGCGGACTTGGCGCCGCCGAGGTCGGGCGAGACCACGACGGTGTTGGAGAGATCGCCCTTGCGAAAGTGGTCGGCCATTTCGTGCAAGGCGTGCAGGTGGTCGACCGGCACGCTGAAGAAGCCGTGCACCTGGGGTGAGTGCAGGGCCATGGTCAGCACCCGGCTGGCGCCGGCGGTGGCCAGCAGGTCCGCCACCAGCCGCCCGCCGATGGAGATGCGCGGCGCGTCCTTCTTGTCGGAGCGGGCGTAGGCGTAGAACGGCATCACCACGGTGATCCGCGCCGCCGAGGCGCCCCGCGCCGCGTCGATCATCAAGAGCAGCTCGACCAGGTGCTCCTGCACCGGCGCCGAGAGGGTCTGGATCAGGAAGACGTCGCGCTCGCGGCAATTGGCGTTGAGCTGCACTTCCAGGCAGTCGTTGGTGAAGCGCTTCAGCGAACTCGGCGAGAGCGGCGCCTGCAACCGCTCGCAGATCTCGGCGGCCAGCTCCGGGTGGGAGGCGCCGGAGAAGACGACGATCTCGCGCATGGCGGCAGGTTCCCTGGCGCCGACTCGCAAGGCCAGCGACGCGCGCCTTCATCGTCGGGCGGAGCGTGGGAGGCAAGGGCAGGGGGCGTGTGGACGGTTTCCGCCGGCCCGCGACCTGGCCTAAGCTGGCTGCCGTGGAAAACGACCTCGTCCTCTCGGCCGTCGACGGCCCCGTCGCGCGGCTGACGCTGAACGATCCCGGACGCGCCAACGTGCTTTCGGAGGCGATGATGGCGGCGCTGGGCGCCGCGCTGGCCGCCGCCGCGGCCGACGAGGCGGTGCGGGTGATCGTGCTGGGGGCGGCGGGGCGGGTGTTCTGCGCCGGCCACGACCTTGGCGAACTGCGCGCCACGGAAGACCCCGCCGCCCACGAGGCGCTCTTCGGCCACTGCTCGGCGCTGATGATGGCGATCGCCGCCTGCCGGGCCCCGGTAATCGCGCGGGTGCAGGGTGCGGCGGTGGCGGCGGGCTGCCAGCTGGTCGCCAGCTGCGACCTCGCCTATGCCGCCGACACCGCGCGCTTCGCCGTCTCCGGCATCGACCTCGGCCTCTTCTGCACCACGCCGGGCGTGGCCCTGGGCCGCGCCATCGGGCGCAAGGCGGCGGCGGAGATGCTGCTCACCGGCCGCTTCATCAGCGCCGCCCGCGCCGCCGAACTTGGCCTGATCAACGCCGCGGCGCCACCCGGGGAGTTGGACCGAATGGCGGACGAGGCGGCGCAGTTGATCGCCGCCAAGCCGCCGGAAGCCATCGCGCTGGGCAAGCGCGCCTTTGCCCGGCAGATGGAAGCGCCGTTGGCCGAGGCCTACGCGATCGCCTCGCACGCAATTGCCGAGAACCTCGCCTTCCCAAGCGCTCGCGCCGGCATCGACGGCTTCCTGAAGCGCTGAGCCGAAGCCCGTCTGGGTCAGACGGCGGCGAGGGCGGAGGGCGCGGCGAGGCGCGGCGAGCTGGTCGCGGCGGCGATGGCGCGAACGAGGTCGGCGATTCCGATAGGCTTGGCCACATGGTCATCCATGCCGGCGGCGCGGTAGGCAGCGATCTGGTGGCGCATGACGTTGGCGGTCAGCGCGATCACCGGCGTGGGCAGCAGGCCGGCCTCGCGCTCGAGGCGGCGGATCGCGGCGGTGGCCTCGATCCCGTCCATCCGCGGCATCTGCACGTCCATCAGGACAAGGTCGAAGGCGCCGGCGGCGAAGGCCTCGACCGCCTTCGCGCCGTCGCAGACCAAGGTCAGTTCGGCGCCCAGCGGGGTCAGGATGGCGCTCAGGATCAGCCGGTTGGTCGGGTTGTCTTCGGCGGCGAGGATGCGCAGGCCCTCGGCGATGTCCGGCCCCGCGTCGGCCGACGCGGCCGCAGCGGTTTCCGCGTCCCGCGTCAGCGGCAAGGTGAAGGCGAACACCGAGCCCAGGCCGAGCTGGCTGCGCACGGTCAGTTCGCCGCCCATCAGCGCGACCAGCTCGCGGCAGATAGCAAGGCCCAGCCCGGTGCCGCCGAAGCGCCGCGTCGTCGATGCGTCGGCCTGGGTGAAGCGCTCGAAGATCAGGGCGAGCTTGTCCGCGGCCACGCCGATGCCGGAGTCGCGGACCTCGAACGTCAGCCCGCCAGGCGCCGGCTCGACGCTGAGCACCACCTCGCCCTGGTCGGTGAACTTCAGGGCGTTGGAGACGAGATTGCTGACCACCTGGCCGAGCTTGGCCGCATCGCCGCGCCAGGCGCCGAGCACCTCGGGCGGCGTCTCGACGCGGAAGCCGATGTGCTTCTGGGCCGCGGCCGCGCTGAAGGCGCCGGCGGCCAGCCGCAAGGTCTCTTCCAGGTCGAAGCCGTGCTGCTCCAGCTCCAGCTTGCCGGATTCGACCTTGGCCAGGTCGAGCACGCCGTTCAGCACCGATTGCAGCGCCTGGCCGGAGCCGGCGATGACCTTCAGCTGCTCGCGCTGCTCAGGCCCGAGATCGCCGCGCAGCATGATCTGCGCCATGCCCAGCACGCCGTTGAGGGGCGTGCGGATCTCGTGGCTCATGGTGGCCAGGAAGTCGCTCTTGGCCCGGGTCGCGGCTTCGGCGTCGGCGCGCAGCTTGACCAGGTCGAGGAAGACCCGGGCGTTGGAGAGCTGCAGGGTGCGGGCGTTGACCACGTAGCAAAGCCCGATGAAGACGAAGATCCAGGCCGAGACCCCATGGCCGAGGCTGAACAGGTTCCACAGCAGGGCGATGGCCGCCGCCGGGGCCGTGGCCAGGAACATGCTCTTGCGCAGGCTGTGCTCGGCGGCGGCCACCAGCAGGATGGCCGCGCTCAGCATGGCGCCCAGGATCTGGTTGTCGTGGCTGGAGAAGGGCGTCAGCAGGCAGGGGATGGCGCAGATGGCGCAGGAGACCGCGCAGATGGCGATCAGCTCGGTTTCCAGCCGGGTGATCGCGGCGCGGTCGGCGAGGCGCAGCCGCGGCTGCACGCGCCGCCACCAGATCACCAGGGCGAACTCGCTGACGACGTAAAGGGTCGCCCAGAGCACCGCCCCGACCGGCGGCCACACGCCGACATAGGCGGTGAGCAACGCCAGCACCCCGACGCTGCCGACCCGCACCGCGCGCTGATCGCGGTAGACCCGCAGATAGAACTTCTCCAGCGTCTCCCGGTAGATCGGTGCGAGCATTCAGCGACCTCCGGGTCCGGGCTCAATCAGCGAGCGACCCGTCTAGGGCGGCATGGCTGAGAAATCGTGTCCGAGGGCGACGTCAGGGTGCGGCATTGCGTCCTGCGCCGCGCTGATAGGGAGCAGCCGACCCGACCAGCGCGCCGCGGGCGGGGCGTCGGCGGGCCCGCCGAGGCGGAGGGTGATGGCGGTCAACCTACGAAGCGAACATCGGCGAGGACTTCAGGATCGCCTGTTCTTCCGGGGTCATGTCCACCGGCACGTCGGCGAAGAGCGGCGTCGAGAGATAGCGCTCGGCGGTGTCGGGCAGCATGCACAGGATGGTGGAACCGGCCGGCGCCGTCTGCGCCACCTTCAGCGCGCCGGCGAAGGTCGCGCCGGCGCTGATGCCGACGAAGATGCCTTCCTTGGCGGCGAGGTCGCGGCTGCACTTCAGGGCGTCGGGGCCCGCGATGCTGAGCACCTGGTCGATTTCGTGCGCGGCCATGGCGTCGCCGGTGATCTTGGGGATGAAGTCCGGCGACCATCCCTGCATCGGGTGCGGCTTCCAGGCCGGGTGGCCTGCCGCGGGCGAGCCGTCCGGATTGCGCGCCTGCGCCTCTCCACTGGCCAGCATCGGCGCGTCGGAGGGTTCGCACACCATGATCTTGGTCTCCGGCCGCTCCTTGCGCAGCACCCGGGCGACGCCCCGCAGGGTGCCGCCGGTGCCGAAGCCGGTGACCCAGTAGTCGAGCCTCTGGCCGGCGAAGTCGTCCACGATCTCGCGCGCCGTGGTGCGCGAGTGCATGTCGGGGTTGGCCTCGTTTTCGAACTGGCGCGTGTAGTACCAGCCGTGGGTCTCGGCGAGCTCGATGGTCTTGGCGACCATGCCGGTGGCGCGCAGGGCGGCCGGGGTCAGCACCACCTTGGCCCCCAGGAAACGCATCAGCCGGCGGCGCTCGACCGAGAAGCTCTCGGCCATGGTCACCACCAGCGGATAGCCCTTGGCGGCGCAGACCATGGCCAGGCCAATGCCGGTGTTGCCGCTGGTGGCCTCGACCACGGTCATGCCGGGCTTCAGCGCGCCGGAGGCCTCGGCCGCCTCGATGACGCCGAGCGCCAGGCGATCCTTCACCGAGCCCAGCGGGTTCCGCGATTCGATCTTGGCGTAGAGGTTCACGTGCGCCGGGGCGAGGCGGTTGATGCGCACCACGGGCGTGTGGCCGATGGTCTCCAGGATGTTGTCGTAGAGCCGACCCATCACGATCCTCCCTCTGCTGCGCGCTGCGACAGGTAGGCGCTCAGAAGCTCTCCGACCAGGGGCGCACGTCGAGTTCGAGCGTCCAGGCGCTGCGCTGCTGGTGGTGCAGGAACCAGTAGGCGTCGGCGACGGCGTCGATGCCGAGCATGCCGTCGGGCCCGCGCTGGGCGGCGAGGCCCGGCGCGCGGGTCAGCAGCCGCTCGCCGGCGATGCCGCCATCTACCACCACGTGGCCGACGTGGATGTTCTGCGGGCCGAACTCACGGGCGATGGCCTGGGCGAGGTTGCGCAAAGCCGCCTTGGCCGAGGCAAAGGAGGCGAAGTTGGCCTTGCCGCGCAGCGAGCCCGACGCGCCGGTGAAGAAGAGGCTGCCGCCGCCGTGGCCGAGCAGCACGGGGAGGGCGGCCTGGCTCAGGTGGAAGGCGCCCAGCACGTGCTCGCGCCAGTGCTGCTCGAATACCTCCGGGGTCACCTTGAGAAACGGCGAGGGCTGGTTGCCGCCGGCGTTCTGCACGGCCAGCGCCAGCGGACCGAGCGCCTCGGCGGCGGCGACGAAGCGGCGCGTGTCCTCGGCGCTCGACGCGTCGCCGATGACGGCGGTCACCTTGGCGCCGGATGCTTCCAGCTCGGCCGCCGTGGCGTGCAGCTTCTCGGCATTGCGCCCGGCGATGGCCACGGGATAGCCGCCCACCGCGAACCGCCGCGCGATCGCCGCCCCCAGCCCCTGCGAGGCCCCGACGCCGACGACGAGGACGCTGCCTCTGGTTTCGGTCATGGCGCGAATTCCCTTGAGTTGCTTTTGGCGACCCTATCGGGAGGGCGCTTGCGCTCAAGCGAGATTGTCTGGGGGCGGGGTGAGAAAGAATTTTACCACGGAAAACACGGAGAACACGGAAAGAGGCGCGGCAGCGCGGCGAAATCGACTGCTCTTTCGCCGCTTCGTTTCCGTGTTCTCCGTGTTTTCCGTGGTAAATCTTCTACCGCCGCGGCGCGGCTTAACCTGGAACCTTAAAGCCCCACCGCCTCGCGCAGCGCACCGAGCCAGCCGACCCAGCGCGGGTCGGGGCCGCTCGTCGACTGCAGCATGGTGTTGCACATGTAGCCGACCGCAATGCCGGTCTCGGGGTGGGCGAAGGCCCAGCGGCCGCCGGCGCCGGCGTGGCCGAAGGAGCCTGGGCCCAGCATCGGCTTGACCACCGCTGGCATCTCGAAGCCGAGGCTGAAGTTCTGCACCCCGGCGCGGCTCATCTTGGCCAGCTCGCCGGGGTTGCCGAGGCCGGTGGTCTGCGGCGTGCGCGCTCGCTCCATTGCATCGGCGCTGATCAGGCGCACGCCGTCCACCCGGCCGATCAGGGCGGCGTAGATCTTGGCCAGCGCCCGGGCGTCGCCGATGGCGTTGCCGGCCGGCAGCTCGGCGGCGCGGAAAGCCCGCGAGTCATTCATCTGCATGATCGCCGTGTCGGTGGCCATGGCGGTGGAGAGGAAGGCCCGCACCAGCCGGTCTTCCAGGTCGAGCCCCTGCGCGGCCAGCACCGCGCGCCATTGCTCCAGCAGGATCTGCGGGCCTTCGTTGAAATGCGGCGCTCGGCGCGCCTCCTGGTCGGGCGGCAGGCCGATCCAGAGGTCGATGCCCAGCGGCTCGACGATCTCCTCGGCCACGAAGCGTCCGACGCTGCGCCCGTCGACGCGGCGGATCAGCTCGCCCGCCAGCACGCCGAAGGTGACGAAATGGTACATCACCGCCGTACCGGGCGCCCACAGCGGCGCCATCCTGGCCAGCTGACGCGCCGAATAGTCGAAGTCGAACAGCTCGGCCGGCCCCATGTGGTCGGCCTCGTCGTAACCCATCAGGCCGCCGGTATGGCTGATCGCCTGGCGGACGGTGATCGCGGCCTTTCCCGCCGCGCCGAACTCCGGCCAGTACTTCGCCAGCGGCGCATCGAAATCCACCAGCCCGCGATCGGCCAGGATGTGGATGCCCGCCGCCACCACGCCCTTGGTGCACGACATCATCACCCCGATGGTGTCCTCGCCGTAGGGCCGGTTGTTCGCCGGATCGTAGCCGGCCCAGAGATCGGCCACCCGCTCGCCGTGACGGTAGATGCAGAGCTGGGCGCCGCCCTTGTCCTTGGCCTGCGCCGCCAGGAAGGCCTCGCGCACCGACTCGAAGCCGGCGGCCACGGTTCCGCCATGGGGCAGGCTGGGTGCATTGCTCATGGGGACAACTTAGATCAGAAACGCGCAGCTGCGATCAAGCGGGCTCACGCCTTCGTGGGCTGATACCTGGGATCACCGGTCTGCCAGAGGATGAAGGCGTAGGTGTCGCCGGTCTCGTCGTCGCGCTGCTTGCGGGTCGAGCCGAAGCCGTGGCCGGCGTCCAGCTCCACCCGCAGGATGACCGGCTTGCCGGACGCGGTCGCGGCCTGCAGGCGTGCGGTGAACTTGCCCGGCTCCCACGGCGCGACGCGCGGATCGTTGACTCCGGTGGTCAGCAGCACCGCCGGATAGCGCACCCCGTCCTTGACGTGGCTGAGGGCGTCCATCTCCCGGAGGCCCTGGAAGCCTTGGGGATCGGCGATGGCGCCGAACTCGGGGATGTTGGCCGGGCCGGCCTCCATGAACTCGAAGCGCAGGGCGTTGGAATCGCCGACGCGCACGATGGCCACGGCCAGCAGGTCGGGCCGCTCGGTCAGAAAGCGGCCGATCATGATGCCACCGGCCGAGGTGCCTTCGACCGCCAGCTTGGCCTTGCTGGTCCAGCCCTCTCTGATCAGCCACTCGGCGCAGTCGATGCAGTCGCGCCAGGTGTTGGGCTTGGTCAGCTTCTGCCCGCCCAGATGCCAGGCGTCGCCGAGCTCGCCGCCGCCGCGAACGTGGGCCACGGCGAAGACGCCGCCGAGGTCGAGCCACGGCAGCACGCGCGGGTTGAAGGCCGGGTCGATGTCGATCTCGTAAGCGCCGTAGGCTTGCAGGTAGAGCGGGGCCCGGCCGTTGAGCGGCGTCCCTTTTCGGAAGACGATCGACATCGGCACGGCCACGCCATCGCGCGCCGTCACCATCACCTCGCGGCTGTCGTAGGGCGAGACATCGATGTCTGGCCGGGGCGCGATGTCGGTGACCGTCACCGTGCCGTCCGGCGCACCGTGGCAGAGCACCGCCGGCTTGACCCAATTTTCCAGCAGGAACCAGCAGCCGTCGGCCAGCGGATCGGTGGCGACGGTCCCGATCGCGCCCGGGAACGGCATGCGCATGGCGGTCCGGCGCCCGTCGGGGGCGATGCGGAAGATCTCGCCGATGCCCGCGTTCAGCGCCGTCACGTAGACGCCGTCGCGGGCGGCCGAGAGCCCCTTCAGCACCGATGCGCCCTCGGGGACCACTTCGGCGGCGTGGGCGAGGCCCGGATTCGCGCCCGCCACCTTCAGCACCTTGTAGCGCGGCGCGCCCTTGTGGCTGAGCAGGTAGATGTCGTCGCCGAAGAGCTGGACGCCGACCACGCCATCCGCCGCGGTGCAGATCGGCTTCCAGTCGGCATGGCCGGCGACGGCGGCGGCCAGCGGCGAGGCGTAGAGGGCGACCTCGTTGGCGACGCCGCTCTGCACGACCGACACGGCGAGGCCGGCGCCGGCCTGGGCGATGACGGGGCAGGTGTCGATGTCGTTCATCGGCACGCCGGGGTCGCTGCCCTTGTGCAGCACCGAGATGTCGCTCGCCGGGTCCGTGTTCAGCTTGTGCAGCCAGCAGACGCTGTCGGAGTAGTGGTCGGGATCGCCGTGCTTGGCGCCGGCCTTCAGGCGCACGAAGAACACCGCCGCGCCGTCCGGCGTCCACGACACGGCGCCGAACTGGGCTCGGTCGATGGCCTCGGGCAGAATCTTGCCGGTGGCCGTCTCCAGGAAGCGCAGCACCGAGTTTTCCGAGCCGGCGGGCGAGGAACCATAGGCCACGTGACTGCCGTCGGGCGAGGCGACCCAGTAGTCGAGCGAATAGTGGGTGTCGGCCGTCGCCATCGCGTCGGGATCGATCAGCAGCCGGTCGGTCCCGTGCATGCCGTCGCGGACGTAGAGCTTGAAGGTATTGGCGCCGAGCGGCCGCACCTCGGTGAAGATCAGCGGGCCCGCCGTCTGCACGGCGGAGACGCCGGCCACCTTGCCGGAGACGGTGCTGATCTGCGCCGCCAGCGCCTCGCGGCCGGGGATCTTGCCCAGCACTTCGCGGGCCCAGGCGTTCTGCCCCATCAGGTAGGGCATCCACTCCGGGTCCTTCGGGTTTTCCATCCAGCGGTAGGGATCGCTGACGGTGACGCCGTGCAGGGTCTCGGTGACCATCCGGATGCTGGCCTTGGGCGGGCCGGACGGGGGCTGCGACCAGGCGAGGCGGGGGACGCCGATCGCGGTCATGGCGGCGGCGGAGCCCAGCAGGCGGCGGCGGTCGATCAGCATGTGGCGTAACCTCCCCAGGTTCGCGCGCGGCCTATCACGCGCTCCGGGACCGCCGATCATGAAATTCCTGTCAGACTGGCGCCGAAACCTCGTCGTCGACGTAGACGGCCTGTTCCTTGGTCGGCGCGAAGCTGGCGTGGGTCGCGCCGTGCAGGCTGGCGATGGCGGCCAGGCGCGGCCCGGCGATGCCGGTCAGCATCACGGCCCGCACCGCCGGCTTGGCGGCCGCGACCACCCCCCGGGCGAAGACCCCGAACGCGTCCTCGGTCACCAGGTGCGGCGGACACTGGACGCTGAGCCCCTGCAGGCCCGCGTCCTTCAGACTGGTCAGCGGCGCCACCGGCGGCGCGTGCAGCCGCCCGGTGATGAAGAGGCAGAACGGCCGCATCAGCGAGGTCGCCGCCAGCAGGGCGCCCGGCGGCACGCCCTCGATGTCGCAGACCTCGCAGATCAGGCCCTGCTGCACATTGGCCTGGGCGGCGCGGAAGAATTCCACCAGCGTGGCGCGGCCGCGCTTGCTGACCAGGGTGCCGTAGGAGACCGGCAGGATCAGGCTGGGTTGGCGATCGCCTTCCTCCTGCTGCAGCCGGTTGAGGCCGCGCGCCAGTACGGCGAAGTCGATGCGCTCGATGTCCGGCGCGGTCAGCGAGCGCAGCTCGGCCGGCGCCAGCGGGGTCTCGGCCGGCAGTTGCAGCACCCGGCGGGTCATGCGGTAGCCGATGCGGCCGTAGGTCTTCAGCTGGAATACCGGCTCCAGCTGGCACGAGGCGCGCAACCGGCGGCCGTCCTGGGATACGAATGGGGTCCAGCGATCCTGGGAGATCGTGGCGGAAGGCTGCGCGGCGCGCGGGGTCGCGGCGGCAGGCGCGGCCGCCGCCTGGGCTTCTAGCGCGCCGGCGTCGAGCTGGCGGGCGCCGATGTGGCCGCCGTCGATGCTGTTGACCTCGTGCACCACGATGTCGGCCAGCAGGGCCTCGCCGAGGAAGTAGGTCAGCACTTCGCGCAGCACGTTGAGGCAATAGGCCTGGCCGGCCTGGCGGCTGACGCCGGGCTGGGCGACCAGGAAGTCGGTCTCGGAGATGCGCAGGAAGAAGCCGTGCACGCCCAGCTGCCGGCGCAGCGTCGCCTGCAGATGCTCGTAGACCATGTCGCGGCGGCCATCCCAGCGGGCGCCGAGGCGCTCGCGCACCGCGTCCAGCCCCAGCAGGCAAACGCGCCCTTCGCTCAGCATCGGCGAGGCCTGGATGCGCTCCAGCGCCTGGCGTGCGTCGGCGGCGACAAGCCGCGTCACGCCCTGGCTGGCGGGGCGGGAATCGGTTGCGCGAAGATCGGCCTCGTCGGACATCGCCTGGCTCTTGGACGCGGGGGTGCGCCGGCTCAGCCCCGGAGTGTGACCGCGAGAGACTGACGGAGTCTTGACGCCCGCCGCGCCGATCGCCGCAGCGGAACACCGTTCGACTTTGTCACGAA
>DATAVF010000294.1:0-3302 GCA_036267835.1 Caulobacteraceae bacterium
GTGCGGCCGCTGCGCCAGATCACCAACGAGAGCCACTTCAACGAGGTGTTCATCACCGACGCCATCGTGCCGGCGGAGAATTTGCTGGGTCCGCTCAACGCCGGCTGGGGGGTGTTGCAGACGGCGCTGGCCTACGAGCGCTCGGTGATGGGCGAAGGCGCCCGCGGCCCGCGCAGCGGCGTCGCCGAAGCCAGGAACGAGGAACCGCTGATTGCTCTGGCTCGCGAGGCCGGCGTGCTCGGCGACCCGCTGATCCGCCAGGAGATCGCCAAGGCGGTCGCCTACAAGCGCCTCAACGCCCTCAACACGGCCCGCGCCAAGGCCGACCTGGGGCAAGGCACGTCGTCGTCGATCATGAGCCTCGGCAAGCTGGCCATGAGCCGCATCCTGCACGAGGAAGCTCGGGTGCGGACCATGATCCTGGGCGCCGGCAGCCTGCTCGAGGGCCCGGATTACCCCCGTGCCGAGGACGCGAACTTCCTGACCCTCAACGCCTACTTCACCTCGATCGGCGGCGGCACCGACCAGATCCAGCGCAACATCATCGGTGAACGCGTGCTGGGCCTGCCCAAAGAACCCGAGGTCGACCGCGACGTGCCGTTCCGGCAGGTAAGGGGCGGTTGACCGCGGACATTACCGCTCGTACCGTTTCGCCACGTTGTCTGGCATCGTTAGTTCAGGACATGGGCCACGCTAGTTATCGGTGATTATCGGTGAAATCTCCCTTGGGGCGCATCCTCAATTCGCTGGCCCCCCATGGCCCGGTCGAGGAGATCCTGGACTTCCGGGATGACAAGTTTGCGGGAGCGGGCTCGGAGGAGATGAACTCGGATGCAGAAATGTTTCACGTGAAACACTTTGGGTAACGCACCTACGATGGCGGAAGCAAAGCCTCTGGCCGGCATTACGGTCGCCGAAATCGGCGGCGACGTGGCGGTGCGCTACTGCGGACGACTGTTCGCCCGGTACGGGGCCGACGTCGTGCGCTTCGAAGATGGGGCGGCAGCCGTCGATCCGCTGTTCGGGGCCTGGCTCGACCAGGGCAAGCGCATCGTGGCGAGCCGGGACGACGTGCTGGCCGGACGGCGGCTGGTGATCTGCGGGCAGACCCGGGAGCAAGTTGCGGCGGCCGAGGCGGCGTTGCCGGTGGACGCCACGCTGATGGCGATCAGCTGGTTCGATCCGCGCGGGCCCTATGCCGACTGGGCGGCCAATGACGCGATCATCCAGGCGATGAGCGGCATCGCCTTCAACTTCGGCCCGGCCGAGGGGCCGCCGACCCTACCGCAGGGCTACGCGCCGCAGATTCTGGGCGGGGCTACGGCTTTCATCGGCGCGCTGGCCTCGCTATTCGGCGAGCCGGTGCGCAAGGTCGAGAGCAGCATCTTCGAAGCGGCGCTGTGCTTTGCCGAGACCGGCGCGGTCGGCGCGGCGGTGCTGAACTGGGAGGCGCGACGGCTGGGCGTGAACCGCTTCGCACCGACCTGCCCGTGCCGCATCTACCGCACCTCGGACGGCTGGGCCGGCCTCACTGCCCTCACCTATCCGCAGTGGGCGGCGCTGGCCGGGCTGATCGGGCGGCCGGAGCTGGCGGCCGAAGCGCGCCTCGCCACCAGCCTGCAGCGGCTGGCGGTCGGCGACGAGCTCGACGTGCTGCTGGCCGCCGAATTCCTCAAGCGCCCGACCGACGACTGGGCCCGGGAAGGCATTGCCCGGCGCATCCCGATCACCCCGGCCCCACCGCCCAGCGAGTTGCCGGCGCTGCCGCATTGGCGGGATCGCGGCGCGTTCGAGCCCGTAGCCGGCGGCGCGGCGCAGGGGCCGGCGACGCCGTTCCGCTTCCACTTCGAAGGCGAGCGCAAGCCGCGCACCGGCGGCGGCCCGGCTGGGCCGCTGGACGGGGTGCGGGTCGCCGACTTCAGCATGGGCTGGGCCGGTCCGCTGGCGGCGCGCTACCTCGCCGACCTGGGCGCCGACGTGCTGAAGATCGAGAGCAGCGCCCATCCGGACTGGTGGCGCGGCTGGGACCCGCGCCCCGACTCCGACCCGCCGCTGCACGAACTGCCGCGCAACTTCATGGCCGTGAACCGCAACAAGCGCGGCCTCGACCTCGACCTCGCTCAGCCCGACCAGCGCGCCGCCGCTGAAGCCATCATCGCCGCCGCCGACCTGGTGCTCGACAATCAGGGGCCTGGCGTGATGGTCGCCCTGGGCCTCGGCCCCGCCGATCAGCGCCGGATGAACCCATCTGTCGTCTCGGTCTCGATGCCGCCGTTCGGCCGCGACGGTCCGCTGGCGGGCCTCAGGGCCTACGGATCGACCGTCGAGCAGGCGAGTGGCATGCCCTTCGTCAATGGCCGCGAGGACTGGGACCCGTGCCAGCAGCACGTGGCCTATGGCGATCCGGTGGCGGGGGTCTACGCGGCGGCCGCGGCGCTGGTCGGGCTCTGGGGTCGCGAGCGGCTGGGCGGCGCCGATGTCGAGGTCTGCCAGGTCGAGTGCCTCTTTCAGCTCGGCGCGGCGTCCATCATCGCCGAGACCGCGGCCGGCGGGCGGCTGCCGCGCACCGGCAGCCGCCGCGCCAGCGCCGCGCCCTGCGTCGTCGTGGAGGGCATCGAGGCGGACACCTGGCTGACGATCGCCGTCGACAGCGACGCGGCCTGGCAGGGGCTGGCGCGGGCCATCGAGCGGCCGGACATGGCGGCGGACGCCGGGCTGGCCACCCTGGCGGGGCGCAAGCGGCGCGAGGACGAACTCGAAGCCGCGGTCGCCGAGTGGGCCTCAGCGCTCGACACCCGCGCCGCGGCCGAGCTGCTGCAGGCGGCCGGCGTGCCGGCCGCGCCGGTGCTGCCGACCCACCAGCTGTTCCCCGATCCGCACCTGCAGGACTGCGGCTACTGGGCGGTGCAGGACCGGCGCTACATCGGCATCCATTTCACCCCGCACGCGCCGCTGCGCTTCGACGGCGAGCGGCTGCCGGTGATCCGCCCGGCGCCGACCATGGGCGAGCACACCGCCGAGGTGCTGGCCGAACTCGGAATTGCGTGAGACCGGCCTAGGCAGCGAATCAACCGCGTGCTGAATGCGCCGCGCCGGAGGACGCCCAACTTGAAGAAACTGCTGATCGCCAACCGCGGCGAGATCGCCATCCGCATCGCCCGCACCGCCGCGGAGATGGGCCTCGCCACCGTGGCGATCTTCGCCGAGGACGACGCGCTCTCGCTGCACACCCGGCACACGGACGAGGCAGTGGGGCTGAAGGGCGCGGGCGCTGCGGCCTATCTCGACATCGCCCAGGTGGT
>DATAVF010000295.1:0-27685 GCA_036267835.1 Caulobacteraceae bacterium
GGCGGGCGAGGTCATGGGGGGCGATGCCGATGCCGGTATCGCGGACGCTGACCTTGATGCGGTCGCCCATCGCGTCGCGACGGCTCTCGGCGCAGAGGGTGATGCGGCCGCCGCGCGGGGTGAACTTCACCGCGTTGGAGAGCAGGTTGAGCAGCACCTGCTTCAGCGCCCGGTAGTCGCCCTCGACGTCGGGCAGCGATGGCACGTCGATGGCGACGCTGAGGCCCGCGGTCTCGGCGCGGTTCTTGATCAATCGCATCGAGTCTTCGGCAAGCTCGTCCATCCGCACCGGCTCGAAGCGCAGGTTGAGCTTGCCGGCCTCGATCTTCGACATGTCGAGCACGTCGTTGATCAGCGCCAGCAGATGCTGGCCGGAGCTGAGGATGTCCTGGGCGTAGCTGCCGTAGCGCTTGTCGCCCAAGGGACCGAACATCTCGGCCACCATCATCTCGGAGAAGCCATTGATGGCGTTGAGGGGTGTGCGCAGCTCGTGGCTCATGTTGGCCAGGAACTCGCTCTTGGCCCGGTTGGCGGCTTCGGCGCGGACCTTTTCGGCAGCGTATTTCTGCGCCAGCTCGGCCGCCTGCTCGCGGCTGCGCTCCAGCCCGACCACGGCGCCCTGCAGCTGCTCCTCGTTACGCCGGCGCGCCTCTTCCTGCTGCTTCAGCACGGTGACGTCGACGTAGGTGACCACGTGGCCGCCGTCGCCGGTGCGGCGCTCGGCGATGCTGACCCAACGGCCATCGACCAGCTCGGCCTCTGGCGCGACCTCGCCCGGCTCCTTGACCATGGCCTGCCGCATCAGCCGCTCGACGCCGTGGCGCGGCGCGCCAGGCTTCAGCACCCGCGCTTCCAGGCTGAAGAACTTGCGGAAGTTCTGGTTGCACAGCACCAGCCGGCCCTGGCGGTCCCAGAGCACGAAGGCCTCGGGCACGCTCTCGATGGCGCCCTGCAGCCGCGCCTCGGCGGCCTGGGCCCGCACCTGGGCGACGCGCTCTTCGGTGACATCCAGGGCGACGCCGACCAGGCGGGTGAACTTGCCGGCGCTGCGGTCGTCCATGGCCTGGCCGCGCGCGTCGATCCAGATCGCGCCGCCGCCCTCACGCATCACCCGGAACGAGACGTCGAACGCCCCGTGCTGGGCGGCCGCCGCCAGCGCCTGGCGGAGCCGGTCGCGGTGCTCGCTGGCGACGCGCTCCAGCACCTGTTCGGTGGGCGCCACGCCGCCGCCGCCCCAGCCCAGCATCACCCCGGTGACGTCGGACATGAACATCTCGTCGGACACCAGGTCCCATTCCCAGATGCCGCATCGCGCGGCCTCGACCGCGAGGCGGAAGCGCTCTTCCGATTCGGCCAGGGCGCGGGCGGCGCTGTCGGCCCGCAGGCCCTGCACCACCATCAGCACGGCCAGGATCGCCGCCACCACCATCGGTGCGAAGAGGCCGGTGGAATCGGCGCCCGGCGTCTGGCGCAGGCGGATGGCCGAGAAGCCGACGTCCACCGCCAGCAGGATCAGCGACAAGAGGATGGCGACGAGGGTCGCGCGGCCCCAGCGCGGCGCACGGCTGCGCCGTGTCGGTCCCGCGCGTCGCGCAGGCCGACCGGTCGCCGCTACCGCGCCCCTGGCCGTCACCAATACCGTCGTGCTCCGAAGGCCCCGCGAATCCGGGCCCCTGCGCGATTCACTTTGCGCCGCGAATCCTACCGGCCGGTAACGAGTCCGTCATGCTCTAGCTGGGCGATGCGTCGCAGAGCGCGCGCGAACGCCGCAGATCAGGCCTTCGCGGGCTTCCCTGCCGCCGCAGCCTTGGCCGCCAGCCGGTCCTTGCGGCGCTCGGGGCCTTCGAATTCCGGATCGTCGCGCCGACGCCGGTCGGGGCCGACGTAGGCCTCGGTGCGCACGAACGGGCGCGGGTGGTCGATCACCGCCGCGACCTTGCGCATCATCTCCGCGGCCGTCACCGGCTTGGTGCAGAACTCGCTGGCGCCGGCGTCGCGCGCCGCCTCGACCCGGCCGCGGTCGGCATGCGCCGTCAGCATGATCACCGGCACGAAAGGCGCGGGGCTGCCGGGGTCGCGCCGCAGCCGGCGCAGGAACTCGACGCCGTCCTCCTCGCCCAGCATGTAGTCGAGGATCATGATGTCGATGCCGTCTTCGCGCAGCCGCTGCAGGGCGTGGGCGCTCTCGCGCGCCTCGAACACCTTAGTGGCGCCGAAGCCGCGCAGCAGCGTCTTGACGATGTTCAGCATGTGGACGTTGTCGTCCACGAGCAGGAACCGGACCTTGTCGAGCGAGATACCCAAGGTGCGTGAGTTGTCCGTCAGGCCAAGGCTTTGGAAGCTAGCTCAAACACGTTCTTCGACAAACCCGGTGATTTGGTGATCCGTTCCAGCTCCGCCCGCATCAGCGCGCCGAGCTCCGGCGTGTAGCGCGCCCACTGGCCGAGCGCGTCGATCAGGCGCGCCGCGACATTGGGGTTGAAGCTGTCGACGATCAGGATCTGGTCGGCCAGGAACTTGTAGCCGGCGCCGCTCGGATCGTGGAATCGGGCTGGATTGTACATGGCGAAGCTGGCGACCAGCGCCCGCAACCGATTGGGGGTGCGGGCGTCGAAGGCCGGGTGCGCGGTCAGGCCCAGCACCCTGCCCAGCGCGCCTTCGCCCGGATCGCGAGCCTGCAGGGCGAACCACTTGTCGATCACCAGCGGCTCGTCGCGCCAGCGGTTGTAGAAATCCTCGACCGCCGCGTCGAAGGCGTCGCCGCCGAGCAGCATCATCGCGTTCAGCCCGCCCATGGCGTCGGTCATGTTGCCGGCGCCGCTCAAATGGGCGCGGACCCGTTCGCGGTTGAGCGCGGTCGGGTTGGCGGCCATCAGCTCGATGGCGGCGTTGCGCAGCGCCCGGCGCCCGGCCGAGGCCGCGTCGACCTGGAAGTCGCCATTGTCCTGCAGCCGCGCGTGCAGGTCGCGCAGGGAGTCATCGAGGTGCGCGGCCATGCGGGCGTGCAGGGCCGTGCGCGCCGCGTGGATGGCGGCCGGGTCGGCCGGGGCTGACAGCACCGCGAGATCTGGCTCGCTGGGCAGGGCCAGCAGCAGCGCCTTGAACGCATCGTCCGCCGACTGATCATGCAGGGAGCGCTCAAGAGCTTCGGCGTAGCGCTCCTCGCCGACTTCGTCCGGACGGCCGGCGGCGCGGGCCAGGATCAGGTCGCGCGCCAGCCCCTGGCCGGCTTCCCAGCGGTTGAACAGGTCCGGGTCGGACGACAGCAGGACGTAGGCGTCCTTTTGCGGCGCATCGGTCTCCAGGTTCACCGGCGCCGAGAAGCCGCGCAGGGCCGAAACGACTGGCTCACGGGCCACGTTCTCGATCCGCACCCGGCGCGAGGGCGTGTCCAGCACCACCACCTCGGTGTCGCGCAGCGGCCGGCCGTCCTCGTCCAGCAGGCCGACGGCGATCGGGATCGGCAGCGCCTGCTTTTCCGGCTGGCCGGGCGTCGGCGACGTGCTTTGGGTGAGTTCTAGGTCGAGCGCCTTGGCCGCCTTGTCCCAGCTGGCCCGCAGCTTCACGCTGGGCGTGCCGGCCTGTTCGTACCAGGCGAAGAACTGGGTCAGGTCGCGCCCCGACACCTCGGCGAAGCAGGCGATGAAGGCCTCCATGGTGGTGGCCTGGCCATCCCAGCGTTCGAAATAGAGGTCCATCCCGGCGCGGAAGGTTTCCGCCCCGATAAGGGTCTTCAGCATACGGATCACCTCCGCGCCCTTCTCGTAGATGGTCGCGGTGTAGAAGTTGTCGATCTTGATGTAGCTCGAGGGCCGCACCGGGTGCGACATCGGCCCGGCGTCCTCGGAGAACTGCCGCGCCCGCAAGGTCTTCACTTCCTTGATCCGCTGCACCGCCTCTCCGCGCATGTCGGCCGAGAAGCTCTGGTCACGGAAGACCGTCAGCCCTTCCTTCAGGCAGAGCTGGAACCAGTCGCGGCAGGTGATGCGGTCGCCGGTCCAGTTGTGAAAATACTCGTGCGCAACCACGCCCTCGATGCGCTCGTAGTCGAGGTCGGTCGCCGTCGCCGGGTCGGCCAGCAGCAGCGAGGAGTTGAAGATGTTGAGGCCCTTGTTCTCCATCGCCCCGAAATTGAAGTCGCGCACCGCGACGATCATGAAGAGGTCGAGGTCGTACTCGCGCCCGAACGTGTCCTCGTCCCACTTCATCGCCCGCTTCAGGCTGTCCATGGCGTAGGCGGCGCGTTCGGCCATGCCGGTATCGACGTAGATGCGCAAATCGACCTTGCGCCCGCTCATGGTGACGAAGCTGTCCTCCAGCACGTCAAGCTCGCCCGCCACCAGGGCGAACAGATAGCCGGGCTTGGGGAAGGGATCGTTCCAGAGCGCATAGTGGCGCCCGCCGGCGATCTCGCCGGCTTCCATCAGATTGCCGTTGGAGAGCAGGCGCGGGAACGCCGTATCAGCCTCGACCCGCACGGTGAACCTGGCCAGCACGTCCGGCCGGTCGGGGAAGTAGGTGATCTTGCGGAAGCCCTCGGCCTCGCACTGGGTGCAGAAGCGGCCGGCGGACATGTAGAGCCCCTCCAGCGCCCTGTTGCCCTCAGGATCGATCTCGACCTCGGTTTCCAGGGTGAAAGCCGCGGGCGGCGCGGTGATGGTCAGGAACTCGTCATCGACCTGGTACTCGTCCGGCTCCAGCGCGCGCCCGTCGATGGCCACCGAGATCAGCTTCACCCGCTCGCCGTTGAACTTCAGCGGCCGCTCGTGCTCCCCGTTCCGGCGCACCCCGATCCTGGCTTTGACGCGGGTTGTGTTGGGAGCGAGGTCGAACCCCAGCCACACCTCGTCCACGAGATAATCGGGCGCCTGATAGTCGGCGAGCTTGATCGGCTGGGGCGTGTCCGTGCGCATCCGCCGGATTTAGTCCCCGGCCCTCCCGGGCGCCAGTGCGGACGTGGTCCGTTAAGCCGCCACGTGCCCTTGCGCGTCTTCGGAGTCGCGCGGCGCGGGCACCTCAGCCAGGAAGCGTTCGATGGCCAGCGCCTTGCGGGCCAGTTCCTCGAGCGCCGGGGGGGCGTCGTTGGGGGCTTCGCGGAACAGCTCCAGCAGTTCGCGGACGATGGCGCGCAGGGCGGGGCCTTGGGCGATCAGGCGGGCCTGGAACTCGATCTTGCGCGGGTCGCGGTCGTATTCGGCGCCCGGCACGCGCCAGCCGCCCCAGTCGCTGATGTCGGTGACCACCACAGGGTAGGTGCCTGGGAACGGGTGGTGGGCGCAGTCGTCGGGGGTCTGCCACTTGTTGCGCGCCCGCATCAGCCGCCAGCCGGGCTCGTCGCTGGCCTGCTCTTCGCCGCTGATCGGATCCTCGGGCCGCAATTCATGGGCGAGGAAGGGGCGGCCAAGGCCGACGTCGTACGTGACGCGGACCGGCTCCTCGAACCCCTTGGCCCAGATCGGATCGATCTTTTCGATCACGGCCCAGGCGCCGACACTCTCGACCCAAACCTTCTGGTTACGCTGGAATGTGGCCTTCGCCATCTGCGCCGCTGCCTTTCAGGCGTGGAAATCGGCGACATAGAAACCGCAAAACCTTGACGCTCAGTCAATCTTTCGCCGCTGGCAAAGGCGGGTATGGTGATCTGAGCAACATCAGGATTGGGCGGAATGAACTTCGATTTCTCCGACGACCAGAAGTTCCTGAAGAGCGAGGCGCGCAAGTTTCTCGAAGGCCGCTGCCCGACTTCAAAGGTGCGCGCAGTGCTCGACGATCCTGCGAGGTCGCATGACGCCGACCTCTGGGCCGAGGTCGCCGCGCAGGGCTGGTTGGGGACCGCCATCCCCGAAGATTGCAATGGCCTCGGCCTCGGCCACCTGGAGCTGTGCGTGATTGCCGAAGAGCTGGGCCGGGCGCTGGCGCCGATCCCCTTCGCCTCCACTGTCTACTTCCTGGCCGAGGCGCTGCTGCTGGCCGGCTCGGAAGCGCAGAAGCACGCCTGGCTGCCGAAGATCGCCGCCGGCGAGGTGATCGGCTGCTTCGCCAGCGTCGAACGCCCGGGCGCGCTGACTGAAGCGCAGGTGCAGGCCCAGGTCTCCGGCGGCAAGCTCACCGGCGTCAAGCTGCCGGTCACTGACGGCGAGATCGCCAATTTGGCCGTGGTGCTGGCCAAGGAGAACGGTCAGCCCGGCCTCTTCCTCGTGGACCTCGGCGGCCAGGGCGTCACCCGCGAAACCCTGCAGACGCTCGACCCCACCCGCGGCGTCGCCAAGCTGAGCTTCGCCGGCGCGCCGGCCGAGCGGCTGGGCGAAGCGGGCGAAGGCATGGCGCTGACCGAGGCGTTGCTGGCGCGCGCCGCCGTGCTGCTGGCGTTCGAGCAGGTCGGCGGCGCCGACCGGGCGCTGGAGATGGCCAAGGACTACGCGATGAACCGCTACGCCTTCGGTCGCCCGATCGGCAGCTACCAGGCGATCAAGCACAAGCTGGCCGACATGTACGTGAAGAACGAGCTCGCCCGCTCCAACGCCTACTACGGCGCCTGGGCGCTGGAGACCGGCGCCTCGGAACTGCCGCTGGCCGCCGCCTCGGCCCGGGTCGCCGCCTGCGAGGCCTACTGGTTCGCCGCCAAGGAAAACCTGCAGACCCACGGCGGCATCGGCTTCACCTGGCAGATGGACTGCCATCTGTTCTACCGCCGCTCCCAGCAGCTCGGCCTCGTGGCCGGCTCGGCCAAGGCCTGGAAAGAGCGTCTCGTCACCCAGCTCGAACGTCGCAACGCGGCTTAAGCGAGGACCCCGCCATGGACTTCAACGACACCGCCGAAGAAGCCGAATACCGCGGCAGGGCCCGCGCCTGGCTGGAAGCCAATGCGCCAAAGCGCGCGCCCGCCGGCGGCATGCTCGGCGACGAGGACGCGCACGGCCTCACCGCCGCCAAGGCCTGGCAGGCCAGGAAGTCGGCCGCCGGCTACGCCTGCATCACCTGGCCCAAGGAGTGGGGCGGGGTCGGCGGCGCCAACTGGCAGGCGCAGATCTTCACCCAGGAAGAGGCCGCCTATCCGACGCCCGGCAACCCGTTCCAGATCGGCCTCGGCATGTGCGTGCCGACGATCATGGCGGCCGGCAACGAGGCCGATAAGCAGCGCTTCGTCGGCCCGGCGATGCGCGGCGAGGAGATCTGGTGCCAGCTGTTCTCCGAGCCCTCCGGCGGCTCGGACGTGGCCGCCAGCCGCACCCGCGCGGTGCGGGCCCCCGACGGCTCCGGCGACTGGATCATCAACGGCCAGAAGGTGTGGACCTCGGGCGCCCAGTACTGCGACTTCGGCATCGTCATCACCCGCACCGACCCGGATGTGCCCAAGCACAAGGGCCTGACCATGTTCTGGGTCGACATGAAGGACCCGGCCATCGACGTGCGGCCGATCCATCAGATGTCCGGCGCTTCGGGCTTCAACGAGGTCTACTTCACCGACCTCAGGGTCAAGGACAGCCAGCGCATCGGCCCGGTCGGCGACGGCTGGCGGGTCTCCATCGTCACCCTGATGAACGAGCGCAACGCCATCGGCGGCGGCGCCAGCTACCACCGGCAGGTGATGAACCTGGCGGCCAGTGTCTCAACCCTGGCGGGCTCCGGCATCAAGGACGCGGCGCTGCGCGAAAAAGTCGCGGATTGGTATGTGCAGGCCGAGGGCCTGCGCCTGACCCGGCTGCGCACCCAGACCGCCCTGTCGCGCGGCCAGACGCCGGGTCCGGAGGCTTCGATCGGAAAGCTGGTCACGGCCCCGCTCATGCAGGACGTCGCCAATACGGCGCTGGAGCTGGAAGACGAGTTCGGCATCATCTCCGATCCCGCGTACGCCCCGCTCTCGGCCATGTTCCAGGCGACGCTGATGAGCGCGCCCGGCATGCGCATCGCCGGCGGCACCGACGAGATCATGCGCAACATCATCGCCGAGCGGGTGCTGGGCCTGCCGCAGGACGTGCGGGTGGATAAGGACGTGGCCTTCAAGGACATCCCAACCGGGCGCTAATCCGGGCGGTAATTTGGCGACCGCCTGCCAAATTACCCCAAAAAGTGGTACAACGGCGCGCGCTTAACCTCTTCGCAAGCGCTGCCAGCCATGGTGTCCGACAGGTTAGGCATCCATGGCGCCCATGCATATTTTCGGCGACAAGATCGACCGGCGATCGGCGCTGTCTTCAGACAGCCTGTGCGAGGCCGCGCTGGCGGCGTTCATTCGCGATCTGGACTGCCGGGCGCTGGCGGTGACGGACGGACGCACCCCCGTCGGCATCGTGCACCGCGAAGCTTTCATGGCCCGCATGGAGGCGCCCGGCGCCGCCGGGCGTCCCATATGGGACGTGCTTGAGGCCGACCCGCTGGTGGTAGAAGCCGGCGAACCGATCGGCCCTTTTGTCGAACGCGCGCTGGCGCATCGCCCCGCGGCCCTGCTGGGCGGCTTCATCGTGGTCGAGGACGGAGATTATCGCGGCGTCTGCGACCTCGCCCGCCTCGCTCCGGCGCTGATGGACGGCGGCCGTGACGCCGCGCTGATCGAGCGCATCTGCATCGAGGTGCGCGAGCCGGTCGCCCATGCCCTGGCCGCGGCCGAGGGGCTGAAGCGGATGCGCCTGCCCGACGGCGCCGCCGCCCACCTCGACACCATCTCCGACGCCGCCCGCGCCACCCTCTCGCTGCTCGACGTCGCGGCCGAATTGCAGAAGGCCGAGGCCGGCCGCCTCGACATCGCCACCGCCCCGCGCCGCCTGCAGGAGTTGATGGACGACATCGAGGCCCGCTGGCGCGCCCAGGCCGAAATCAACGGCGTCACTCTGCTGGTCTCCTACGACGGCGCGCCCGACACCGCCGCCCGCGTCGATGCGGCCCGGCTGATGCAGGTGTTCGACGCGCTGATCGCCCACGCCATGGCCCACTCGGTGCGCGGCGTGATCGAAGCCAGCCTGCAGGTGCGGCCGCGTGAAGTCGGCGTCAGCCTGGTGGGCCGGGTGCGCGACAACAGCGCCACCTACGAGCCTGACTATCTGTCGGGCATGTTCCATCCCGAGGGCGACGCGGCCCTGGTCGGCGGCATGGGCGTGAAGCTGGAGCTGATGCTGGCCGAGCGCGCGATCACGGCCATGTCCGGCGCGCTCGTCGCCCGCGCCAACCCGGGCCCCGGCGCCACCGTCTCGTTCGAACTGGCCGCCGAGGCCGCCGACAGCGAGGGGGCCGACACCGCGGCGGCCGAGGTTGACGAGCCCAGCCGCTCCGCCCACATCCTGGTGGTCGACGACAACGCCACCAACCGCATGGTTGTCGAGGCGCTCTGCGAGATGTTCGACTGCTCCACCGAGTCGGTGGTCGACGGCGTCGAGGCGGTCGAGGCGGCCAAGGGCGGCCGCTTTGACGTGATCCTGATGGACATCAAGATGCCGCGCATGGACGGCGTCAGCGCCGCCCGCGAAATCCGCAAGCTGAGCGGCGGCGCCGGCCGCGTGCCGATTATCGCGCTCACCGCCAACGCCGACGCCGACGAAGTGGCCCAGTACCTGGCCGCCGGCATGCGTAGCGTGGTGGAAAAGCCGATCAAGCCTGAGCGCCTGCTCGAAGCCCTCGACAACGCCCTGGCCGAACGCGCCATGCCCCCCGGGACCGCCGCCGCGGCTTGACCATCCCCGGACGCGAGGTCACCCTCGCGATGTGAAACGCCTCCTGCCGTTCCTCGCCGCGCTGATCGCGACGCCTGCCGCGGCCCAGCTGCCGCAACTCTCCGACGCCGACCTCACCGCTTACGCCGCCAAGACCTACGACAAGGCCGCGATGATGGAGCAGCACGTGACCCTGGGCGTGCACAACGGCGTCGCCGTGGTGGCCGACTTCCCATGCAGCGACGTCTGCCCCGACTACACGACCCGCATCATCCACTACGCGATCGGACCCGGCCCCGCGTGCACGGCGGCCGGCGGCGTCAGCGTCGTCCGCATGGTGCCCTACAGCATCGCGGAGGTGGAGAAGGAGTTCTGCGTTCCGAAGGTGGTGGCCGGCGCGCGGTAGGCGCCGGCCCCTGCCCCGCTATCAGCTTCGCGCCGTTGCGGGCTGGCGCAGCTTCCAGTTCGGCCGCACGAAGTGGCAGGTGTAGCCGTTGGGGTAGCGCTCCAGGTAGTCCTGGTGCTCGGGCTCGGCCTGCCAGAACGGTCCGGCCGGCGCGACCTCGGTCACCACCTTGCCGGGCCAGACGCCCGAGGCGTCGACATCGGCGATGGTCTCTTCGGCGGCGCGCTTCTGGGCCTCGCTGGTGTAGAAGATGGCCGAGCGATAGCTGGGGCCGAGGTCGTTGCCCTGGCGGTTGCGGGTCGACGGGTCGTGGATCTGGAAGAAGAACTCCAGCAGCTGCCGATAGCTCAGCTTCGCCGGATCGAAGACGATCTCGATCGCCTCGGCATGGTTGCCGTGATTGCGGTAGGTGGCGTTGGCCACCTCGCCGCCGGTGTAGCCGACCCGGGTGGACAGCACGCCCTCGTAACGGCGCAGCAGGTCCTGCATGCCCCAGAAACAGCCGCCCGCCAGGATCGCGGTCTCTTCTGCCATCTCATTTCCTCCGTGGCTCGCTCGCCGGGCGCCAAGCGCATCCGCTTGCCCGGCAGCTTACATAGTGGCGGCGGCAGGCAAAAGTTACATGCCTGACCATCTCAGGGAAGCGCCATCGGTGTGGCGCTGCTTGCGGGCGCCGGCGGACCTCTGCTAACCGCCGCCCAGGATAGAGGTGACGCGTGGCGCAGCCGTTGGACAGCCTATCGCCTGAGGCGCAGCAGACGTTGGCGCGCCAGCGGCCGTTGATGACCCAGTACGCCCTGGCGATGGTCGTGATCGAGCTTCTGAAATCCCAGGGCTTCGACCAGGAGAAGTTCAACGCGCTGAGGCGCCAGATCGTCGCGAGAGAGTATCCCGACGGGCCGGGCGCGGACCCGGTCGGCAGCGGCCACTATGCCCTCGATGAAGCGCTGGGGCAGATTGAGCGCAAGCTGTAGTCAGCGACGCCGCACGGCTTGCTTGCGGAAGATGGTAGCTGGGGGCGGGCTTGAACCGCCGACCTGTGGGTTATGAATCCACCGCTCTAACCAACTGAGCTACCCAGCCAAAGGAAGCGGCGGGTTATAGGGGAGGGGCCTCGCGCCTTCAAGCGGCGGTCAGCCTGGCCGCCACCTCTTCGCCGATAGCCAGCGACGAGGTCAGGCCCGGGCTCTCGATGCCGAAGAGCGCCATCAGGCCCGGCAGGCCGTGGATCTCGGCGCCGTCGAGTTGGAAGTCGGGCTGCGGCTCGCCCGGGCCATGCAGCTTGGGGCGGATGCCGGCGTAGTCGACGCTGAGCGCCCCATCGGGCAGGCCGGGCCAGAAGCGGCGGATATAGGGATAGAAGGTGGCAGTCGCGGCAGGGTCGAGCGAGTAATCCTCGGTGGCGACGTAGTGGAGGTCCGGCCCGAACACGCCCTGCCCGCCCAGGTCCTTGCGATAGTGGGTGCCGAGCGCGCCAGGGATCGGCGGCGGATAGATCAGGTGCTCGAAGGGGGCCTTGCCGGTCAGGCGGCAATAGACCCCCTTGCCGTAGTGCAGCTTCGGAATGCGGTCCTTCGGAAAGCCCTCGATGTGGCCCGCCACGTCCTGCGCCGAAAGCCCCGGCGCGGTGACCAGCAGGCGCACGGTGAGCGCGGTCGGCGCGTCCCCCCCCGCCTGCAGAGTAAAGCCGTCGTGCTCGAGCGGCGTCGCCGAAAGCAGGGGCGTGCCCAGCACCACGGCGCCGCCCCGATCCTCGATCTCGCCCTGCAGCGCCAGCATGTAGCCGTGGCTGTCGAAGATGCCGCTCTGCGGCGACAGCAGCGCCTCGACCGCGTTCAGCCCCGGCTCCATCGCCATGGCCTGGGCGCCGGTCACCTCGGCCATGCCCTCTACGCCATTGTCGCGCGCCTGCCTCCCCACCGCTTCGAGCCGCGGGATCTCCGACACCTCGGTCGCCACGACGATCTTGCCGCACTTGCGGTAGTCGACGTGGTGCGCATCGAGGAACGGATAGAGGGCGCGCCGCCCCGCCACGCAGAACCGCGCTTTCAGCGATCCGGTCGGATAGTAGAGGCCGCCGTGCACGACCTCGGAATTGCGCGAGGACACGCCCTGGCCGATGCCGGCCGCCTGCTCCAGCACGACCACGGAGAGCCCGCGCTTTGTCAGCGCGAACCCCGTGGCCAGCCCCACAGCGCCTGCGCCGACCACGCAGGCGTCGAAGTCGAAGGAAGTCATCGCCGGGCTATAGCCGCGTTACCACCTAGCGTCTCCTCCCCCGAACGGCTTAGGCATGCACACATCCAGAGAGTTTCTGTGAAATCAGAGGGTTATGGTAGCTGCCCTCAGTACCCTTCTCCCCTCGCGGGAGAAGGAACGAAGACGCCGGCTCAGCGAGATGTGTGCATGCCTAAGCCCCGAACGGAGGAAGAGACGTCAGGCGCGGATGAAGGCCAGCAGGTCGGCGTTGATGACGTCGGGGTGAGTGGTCGGCATGCCGTGGGGGTAGCCCTGGTAGACCTTCAGCGTCCCGTTCGGCAGCAGCCTGGCCGAGAGCGGGCCGGCGTCGGCGAAGGGGACGATCTGGTCGTCCTCGCTGTGCATCACCAGCACCGGCACTCTGATGTTTCTCAAGTTTTCGGTGTGGTCGGTTTCCGAGAACACCTTGATGCAGTCGTAGTGGGCCTTGGCGCCGCCCATCATGCCCTGACGCCACCAGTTGTCGACCACCCCGGGCAGGGTCTTCGCGCCCGGCCGGTTGAAGCCGTAGAACGGCCCCTCGGGCACGTCGCGGTAGAACTGGGCGCGATTGGCCGCGAGCGCCGTGCGGAAGCCGTCGAACACTTCGATCGGCGTGCCGCCCGGGTTGGCGTCCGACTTCACCATGACCGGCGGGATGGCGCTGATGATGGCGGCCTTGGCCACCCGGCCCTTGCCGTGCTCGGCCACGTAGCGGATCACTTCGCCGCCGCCGGTCGAGTGGCCGATGTGGATGGCGTTCGTGAGGCCAAGCGCCGTGACCAGCTCGTCGACGTCGGCGGCATAGGTGTCCATGTCGTTGCCGGTCGCGGTCTGGGTCGAGCGCCCGTGGCCGCGGCGGTCGTGGGCGATGACGCGGTGGCCGTGGGCCACGAAGAACATCATCTGAGCGTCCCAGTCGTCGGCGCTCAGCGGCCAGCCGTGGTGGAACACGATCGGCTGCCCGGTCCCCCAGTCCTTGTAGAAGATGTGCGTGCCGTCCTTGGTGGTGATCGTAGGCATAGGCTGGTCCTCGCGCTGGCGTACTGCCGAATAGGCGCTCTAGATCAGACAGCCGTGTGACGCTTCAAGGCGGGTTCGACCAAACCGATACCTAAGCAGCAGCCGCAAGCGGCGCCTTGTCCCACTCTGCCCAAAGTTTGGCCGCCTCCTTCGCCGCGCTGACCATCGCGGCCTCCTTGACGTGGCCGAAGCCGCGGATGGAGTCGGGGACGGCGGCGATCTTCGTGGCCAGCGGCAGGCGCTCCGGCGTGAGGCCGCCGAGCAGGCGACCCAGGCCCGCTTCGTAGTCGGCCAGCAGCTTGCGCTCGGCGCGGCGTTCGGCGGTGGCGCCGAAGAGGTCGAGCGGGCCGCCGCGCAAGCCTTTCAGCCTGGCGAGGGTCGGGAAGCCCCAGCGCAGCATCCAGCCGCCGAAGGCGCGCTTCTTCAGGTGGCCGGCGTCGTCCTTGCCGGAGATGAGCGGCGGGGCCAGCAGCACCTTGGCCTTGCCGCCCTTGAAGGTCTCGGCGAGCGTGGCGGCGAAGCGACCGTCGGAGTAGAGCCGCGCCACCTCGTACTCGTCCTTGATCGCCATCAGCTTGTAGAGGTTGACGGCCACCGCACGGGTCAGCGCCTCGCCGCCCTGCCCGGCTTCGGCGGCCCGCACCTTGGCGACCTTGTCGGCGTAGCGCCTGGCGTAGGCCGCGTCCTGGTAGGCGGTGAGTTCGGAGGTGCGGTGGGCGATCAACTCGTCCAGCGGCATGGTCTGCGGGCTGGGCTCGGGCTTGTGCTCGGTGCGGCGCGAGGCCGGGTCGAAGGCGGCGATGCGGCCGAGCTCGAAGGCCTGCAAATTGGCTTCGCTCTCGACGCCGTTCAGCCGGATGGCGCGGTAGAGGGCGCGGGCCGAGACCGGCACGAAGCCCTTCTGCCAGGCGAAGCCGAGCATGATCATGTTGGCGAAGATGGCGTCGCCGAGTTTTTCCTCGGCCATCTCGACGGCCGGGCAGCCGTCGTAGCTCTTCGTGGCGCCGGCGATGCGGCGCTCCATGGCGCCGGCGTCGAAGCGGGCGTCGCGATCGAAGACCAGGTCGGCGGTGGGCTGGAAGTCGCCATTGCCGACCGCTTCGGTGCGGTCCTTGGCGTAGAGCGCCAGCGCCTCGGGGCCGGCCGCGACCAGCAGGTCGCAGGCGATCAGGGTATGGACACTGGCGGCCGGCACGCGGCCACCGATCGCGGTGGTTTCTTCGGCCCCTATCCGTACGTGGCTGAACACGGCCCCGCCCTTTTGCGCCAAGCCGGTCATGTCGACCACCGAGGCGGCCATGCCGTCGACGTGGGCGGCCATGGCCAGGATCGAGGCCGTGGTGGTGACGCCGGTGCCGCCGATGCCAGTGAAGATGATGTTCTTCACCCCCTCGAAGGCCGGGATGGTCGGCATCGGGGTCGAGTCCGCGGTCAGCGCCGGCAGCTGGTGGGCGTGCGGGTTCTCGGCGCCTTCCAGGGTGATGAACGAGGGGCAGAAGCCGTCCAGGCAGGAGTAATCCTGATTGCAGGTCGACTGGTCGATGCGGCGCTTGCGGCCGAACTCGGTTTCCAAGGGCTCGATCGAGACGCAGTTGGAGGCGCGCGAGCAGTCGCCGCAGCCTTCGCAGACCAGCGGGTTGATGAACACCCGGCGCGGCGCCTGCTCGAGCGTCCCGCGCTTGCGCCGGCGGCGCTTCTCGGTGGCGCAGGTCTGGTCGAAGATCAGCACGGTGGTGCCAGGGGTCTTGCGCAGCTCGCGCTGGGTCGCCATCAGCTCGGAACGCGGCCGCACCTCGACGCCGGCCGCGAGGTCGGTGACGCCGGCGTAGCGCTCGATCTCGTCGGCGACCACGATGGTGCGGGCCACGTTCTCCGAGGCGAGCTGGCGGGTGATCTGAGCGACCGAGAAGCCGCCCTCGGGCGCCTGGCCGCCGGTCATCGCGACGGCGTCGTTGTAGAGCAGCTTGTAGGTGATGTTGCTACCCATCGCGACCGAGGCGCGGATGGCGAGCGAGCCGGAATGGCTGTAGGTGCCGTCGCCCAAGTTAGCGAAGACGTGGGTTTCGTCGGTGAAAGGCGACGCGCCGGCCCAGGCCAGGCCCTCGCCGCCCATATGGCTGTTGAGGTCGGTCGCGGGGTCGGAGAAGGTCGCCATGTAGTGGCAGCCGATGCCGGCCAGCGCGCGGGAGCCCTCCGGCAGCTTGGTCGAGGAGTTGTGCGGGCAGCCGGAGCAGAAGAACGGCTTCCTCAGCTGCTCTGCGCCCAGGGTCACAGCGGCCATGCCCGAGGCCGAGACGCGGCCCAGGAAGTCGTAGACCCGGTCCATGTGCGGGCCGGGGGGCAGGCGGTCGGCGATGGCCAGCGCCACTTCCGCCACCGACAGCGAGCCGACCTGCGAGAGCAGCGGATGGCCGTGCTCATCGACCTTGCCGATGACGCGGGGCTGGGCGTGGTGGGGCAGCTCGTAGAGCGCCGCGCGGGCCTGGGCTTCCAGCAGCGGGCGTTTGTGCTCGACGATCATCAGCGTCTCGAGGCCGCTGGCGAAGGCGCGCAGCCCCGTCGGCTCCAGCGGCCACGGCATGCCGACCTTGTAGATGGCGACGCCGAGGTCGGCCGCCTGCGCCAGGCCGATGCCCATGGCGTCCAGCGCTTCCATCACGTCCTTGAAGGCCTGGCCGTGGGTGGCGATGCCGAACCGGCGGCGCGGGCCGGCAATAATGGTGCGGTCGATGCCGTTGGCCTTGGCGAAGGCCAGGGCGGCGGGGATTTTGTAGAGCCGCAGCCGCCGCTCCTTCTCCAGCGGCTGGTCCTTCAGGCGGATGCCGAGCCCGCCGGTCGGCAGGGCGAAGCCTTCGGGCAGGCGGTGAGCGTGGCGGGCGAGGTCGATGTCGATCGTGGCGCCCGAATCCATGGTGTCGGCGAGCGCGATCAGCCCGGTCCAGAGGCCCGAGAAGCGCGACATCGAGTAGCCGATCAGGCCGTAGTCGAGCACCTCCTGCACGTCGGCGGGGGCCAGCACCGGGATCTCGAAGTCCTCGAAGGCGAACTCGGACTGCGACGGCAGGGTGGATGACTTGCACGCGTGGTCGTCGCCGGCCACCGCCACCACGCCCCCCTTGGGCCAGGTGCCGGCGAAGTTGGCGTGCTTGAAGACATCGCCCGTGCGGTCGACGCCGGGCGCCTTGCCGTACCACATGCCGAAGACGCCGTCGTAGCGGGCGCCTGGGAAGAGGTTGGCCTGCTGGCTGCCCCAGACGGCGGTCGCGGCGAGGTCCTCGTTGAGGCCCTCCTTGAAGACGATGTCGTGCGCCTTCAGGTGCTTGTCGGCGCGGTGGGCCTGCTGGTCGAGCCCGCCCAGCGGCGAGCCGCGATAGCCCGACATGAAGCCGGCGGTGCGCAGCCCCTCACGGGCGTCGAGGCGCTGCCGATCCAGCAGCACACGGACCAGCGCCTGCACGCCGGTGATGAAAACGCGACCGCGATCGAGCAAGAATTTGTCGTCGAGTGTCACTTCCGTGTGCCGCATGGCAATTTCCTTCCTGCCGCCCTTCCAGTGTATACCGCAAGAACATATAAGGTTGCCTCTGCCCAACCCAAGGGCATGCCCCCATTAGCTGATGTTCGGCAATTTCCGTACAGGATACCACGTATCGGAGGGAAAAACTTGTCTGAAGCCCTGGACTCCGTCGATGCCCGCATCCTCGATCTCATCCAGCACGACGCTTCGCTCTCGGTGGCCGAGATTGCAGAACGCGTCGGCCTGTCATCCAGTCCCTGCTGGCGGCGTATAAAACGCCTCGAAGACGAGGGCGTGATCACCCGCCGGGTGACCATCCTCGACCGCGAGAAGCTCGGCCTCAACTTCGAGGTCTATTGTACGGTCAAGCTTTCTCTGCCGACCAAGGACAACCTCGAAACCTTCGAGCAATCGGTGCTGCGCTGGCCCGAAGTAGTGCAATGCGCCACGGTCACCGGCGCGGCCGATTACGAACTGCGCATCGTCACCCGCGACATGCACGCCTTCGACGACTTCCTGCGCGACAAGATCCTGTCGCTGGGCCTGGTCTCCAACATCGAGAGCCGCATCGTGGTGCGCGCAGTGAAGAACACCACCACGGTTCCGCTCGGCCTGATCAGCACCCATATCGCGGCCAGGGTTTAGGAGGGAGCCACTGACATGATCGACCTCGTCATCGATGCGCGGCGGCGCGACCTGGGCGGCTTCGAGGTGGGGCGGGTGCTGCCCTATGCGAGCCACCGGATGGTCGGGCCGTTCGTGTTCTTCGACCACATGGGGCCGATCGACTTCGCGCCGGGCATCCCGCGCAGCGTTGACGTGCGCCCGCATCCGCACATCGGCCTCTCGACCGTGACCTATCTGTTCGAGGGCGAGATCACCCACCGCGACAGCGTGGGCTCCGAGATCGCCATCGTGCCAGGCGAGATGAACTGGATGACCGCCGGACGCGGCATCACCCACTCCGAACGCTTCGACCGGCTGCGCAAGGACGGCGGGGCCATGCACGGCATCCAGGCCTGGGTGGCGCTGCCGAGGGAGGACGAGGAGATCGCCCCGGCCTTCGTCCACCACGGCCCGGAGGACCTGCCGACCTACGAAGGCGGCGGCATGTGGGCGCGGCTGATCGCGGGCGAGGCCTTCGGCGCCAAGGCCGAGGTGAAGACGCACTCGCCGATGTTCTACGCGCACTGGAAGCTGGACGCCGGCGCCAAGGCGCAGCTGCCGGCCGAGTATTCCGAGCGTGCGGCTTATGTGGTCGCCGGCGAGGTCGAGGTCGAGGGGCATGAGGTCCACCACGGCCAGATGCTGGTCTTCTCCGGCAAGGACCCGGTGACCTTCACCGCCAAGACCCCGGCCATCGTCATGCTGCTGGGCGGCGAGCCGATCGGCGAGCGCTTCATCGAGTGGAACTTCGTCTCCTCGTCCAAGGACCGTCTCGAACAGGCCAAGGCCGACTGGCGCGCCGGCCGCATGAAACTCCCCGACCTCGACCACGACGAGTTCATCCCGCTGCCGGCCGAACCGGCGCCGACACCGCCCGCGGCTGGGCTGTAGCGGCTACGGCGGCTTGGGGGCGGGCGGACTTGACGTTCCCCCACCGCCCGACATCCCCTCGTCCGCCGCTTCGCGGCACCTTCTCCCGGGGGAGAAGGATGTCTCGTCCCTGGGCTAAGGCGTCGGCCCCGCGCCGCTCACCACGGTCAGCGACATGGCCGGCAGCAGTGCGGCCTGGCCAGCCGGCAGGGTGAACCGCGCGGGCGGCAGGTCCTTCAGCGGGTGGCCCTCCTCGCCCTTGGCGAGCCAAGTGTACTGCGCGGCTGAGTACTGGACGACCGAGAGGGGGCCGCCTAACCCGCGCCCGCCGGCAAAAGCGATCGGGGTCCGGTGGGCGTGGAATTGGTCGCGGTTGATCAGCATCACCGTCCAGCGGCCGTCCGGGGCCAGCAGAGGATAGGCGACCACATAGGCGCGGCCCTCGTCGTCCTTCAGCGTCGCGGCGGCGCTGAAGAGGCGGTGCGGCAAGGCCTCCGGCGCCCCCCAGTCCTGCACCATCATCCGCTCGGCGTAGTAGACCGGCATCGGCCACTTCGACTTGCCGTCGTCATCGGCCTCCCAGAGCATCATGTTGCCGTAGCCGGCGCAGGGGAAGTTCTGGTTGGCCGGCTGGTCGGGGGTCAGGCCGAACATATAGGCCGCGCTGCCGCCCAGGGTGAAGAAATGCCCGGCAATGTCGGCGGCCAGCAGGGCGCTCGCCGGCTCGGACTGCGCCTCGCCGGCGAAGGGCGAGAAGCCGTACTCGCTGATCACCCAGGGAATACTGCGCGGCATGCCCGAGGCCGCGACCTTGCTGGTCATGCGGTCGAGGAGGTCGCTCTCGTCGCGCAGCATGGCGCCCAGCGGACGACAGACCTTGTCGAAGGCGTAGTGCTCGAAGGAGAAGAACTGCAACTGGTCCAGGCCGCCGCGCGCCTTCAGCTCGGCGATGAAACGGCCGGTCCAGGAGAGGCCGTGCTCGGTGTCGGGCCAGGCGCCCGTGACGGCGCTCTGCATGCTGGGGCCGCCGAGCTGCAGGGTCGGGTCGACGCCGTGCACGGCCGCGGCGGTCTCGAGATAGATGTCGGCATAGTCCTCGGGCCGGATGAACTGTCCGTCCGGCTCCTCGCCGAGCTCGACCTGGGTCACCGGCCAGCCTTGACGGCGGATGTAGCGGATCTCGGCGGCGGCGTTGTCCGGGGTATCGTAGAAGCTGCCGACCGGGACCATCATCGGCTGGCCGCCGGAGAGGCCGCTCCGGAACACCAGATCGAGGCTCGGCTGCTCGGCGCCGAGATCGCGGTCGACGGCGCGGTGCCAAGGGTCGGTCGAGGAGACCTGGGTGACGGTTTGCCTGTCCTTGTCCCTGGCGTGCCTGACGGCATCGACCAACCGCCCATCCGGACCGGTCAAGCCCAGGCTCACTTCGCGAACGGCATAGCCCAGCCGGTCGCGGATGTCGGCCGAGCCGGCGGGCCCCGTCTCGGACGACTGCAGCATCAGGATACGGACGAAGTGCACGCGGATCGGCGCGTCGGCGAGGCGGGTGACGCCCTCGGCCGGGTCGCCTGCGAGGGTGACGTCGCCATGCGGGAAGGTGGTCCAGCGCCCGTCCGGTGTCGCCACCTCCTTGCCCGGAAGGTAGCGGTCGATGCCGCTCCAGTACTGCACCCGGTAGTGGCGGGCGAAGGGCGCGCCCCAAAGGATGCGGGCGGCGTCGATCGCGGTGGGCGTCTTGAACGAGACGACGATCCACGCCGGCCGCGACTGCGCCAGCCCGGTGAAGCGGCGATCCAGGTAGGGATTGCTCTTCCAGAAGCTGGCTGGGTCGCCGTCGTCGAGGCGCGAATAGCCGACGTTGGTGGCGTTATCGATGGTGTCGCCGCGCCGGGGCAGGCTGTAGCCCCAGGTGACGCGGGCGGTGGAGGCAGAGGCGGCATCGCCGGTCCAGTAGCCCTGCGAATGCGTCGCGTCGCTCCAGCTGCCCTGGTCGGTCCAGTGCCAGACCTCGATGCCGAGTTCGGCGCGGGTTCGGTAGGTGACGCGGCTGAGGCCGGACGAGCGCATCCGGGCGATGTTGAAGGGCGTCAGGTACTGGTCGACCTCGCCCTTCTCCATGCCGTCCAGCGCCACCCCCATCGCCTCGCGGGGCACGATGGTGTTGACCTGATGTGCGGGGTCGATGGTGACGGGGTCGAGCAGCGGTGGGCCGGCCGGCGCGGCGCCCGCCAGCGGCGAGAGCGCCACGACCAGCCCCGTCGCCAGCCCGCCGAGGGCGGCCTTCCGGTACCCTGCCAACTGCCCCCCTTCAGCCGGCGCGTCGGGCCGGCGCGCCGGACCCCCGTCGCTTGGGCTCGCTCATCGCGGCGGTCGCCCGCCGGTCGAGCTTGCCCCAGCCGACCTTGACCCCCCGCACCGCGCTGACCACCGACTTCACCACTACGTAGTACATCAGCTGGCGATAGCCGAAGCGCTGCACCGGGAGCCAGACCAGGTCCTTCCAGGGCGCCCGCCGCTCCAGCGTCATGCCCAGCGCGCCGGCCGACAGGTCGAGGAAGATGAAGGCGGCCCAGTAGAAGACCGAGCGGATGAAGTCGTCCGGCGACCACTCCACCGGGTGGTAAGCCCGGGCGTAGACGGTCCAGATCAGGCTCCAGACGATGGCCAGATCGACCAGCGGCGAGGCGGCGGTCAGGAAGATCTGGAAGAGCCAGATCTGCGGCAGGGCGACGAAGCCGAGGATCGGCTGCTTGCGGTTGAAGAGGGCCTCGCGGTGCTTCCACAGGCACTGCAGGGTACCGAACGACCAGCGGAAGCGCTGCTTCAACAGGCCGGCGACGGTGTCGGGCGCCTCGGTATAGGCGCGCGCCTCGGAATCGAACTCGACCCGCCACCCGGCGCGCTGGCAGGCGATGGTCAGGTCCTGGTCCTCGGCCAGGGTGTCGTGCGGATAGCCGCCGAGGTCAGCCAGCGCCGACTTGCGCCAGGCGCCCACCGCGCCCGGCACCACGGTCACCGCGCCCAGCGCCGCCAGCGCCCGCCGCTCCAGGTTCTGGGCGGTGACGTACTCGAGCGCCTGCCAGCGGGTGATCAGGTTGAGCCGGTTGCCGACCACGGCGTTGCCGGCCACGGCGCCCACCTTCGGGTCGACGAACCAGCGCACCAGCTGGGGCAAGGTGTCGCCCGGGAAAAGGGTGTCGGCGTCGAGCGCCACCACGATCTCGCCCTTGGCCAGCTCCAGGCCGCGGTTCAGCGCCCTGGCCTTGCCGCCGTTCTCGAAGCTGAGCAGCGTCACCCGCGGCTCGTCGGCGAAGGCTTCGCGCACCTTGGCCGCGGTGGCGTCGGCCGAGCCGTCGTCCAGCACCAGCACTTCGAGCTTGCGCCAGTTGGAGTGGAGGATGCGCGCCACCGAGGCGACGATCACCTTTTCCTCGTTGAAGCAGGGGATCAGCACCGAGACCAGCGGCCCGGTCTCCGGGTCGAGCATCGGCGGCATGCGGCCCGGCGCATGCAGGCGGTGCCAGAGCGCCAGGCTGGCCAGGAAGGCCAGCCGCAGCACCCCCAGGACGATGGCGGTGACGAAGAGCGTGGTCAGGAAGAACTCGACATAGCGGAAGAAGGAGAAGCCCAGCCCATCCACCAGCAGCTCCAGCGAGCTGCGCGAGGTGGGCGGCATCGCCTGGGCCGGGGTCATGCCGGCCAGCTGGTCGATGGTGACGATGTTGTAGCCCTTGGCCCTCAGCGCATCGATCAGCAGCGGCAGGGCGGCCACGGTCTGGCTGCGGTCGCCCCCGGCGTCGTGCAGCAGCACCACCTGGCCGGGGTCGTCGGCGTCCGCCAGCCGGTCCATGACCCGCTGCACGATGGTGTTCGGGTCCGGCATCTGGCCGCTGGGCAGGCGCTGCCAGTCGTCGGGGTCGATCCGCAGGCCGACGATCAGGTAGCCCAGCTTCTGCGCCGCCAGGAGCGGCGTGACTTCGTTGGGCGTCGACGGCTCGGCGTCGCCGAAATAAGGCGGGCGGAAGAGGCGCATCGATCGCCCGGTCAGCACTTCGAACAGGCGCTGGGTGGTGTTGAACTCCAGGCTGGTCTGCGCGTCGGGCGTCGCGCCAATGTTGGGGTGGGTCCAGGTGTGGTTGCCCACCACGTTGCCCTCGGCCACCTCGCGCTGCACCAGGTCGGGCCGCCCTTGCATGTTCTCGCCGATGACGAAGAAGGTGGCGTGGACGTGCTTGGCCTTCAGGATGTCGAGGATCTTCGGCGTCCAGCGCCCGTCCGGCCCGTCGTCGAAGGTGAGCGCGACGTCGCCTGGATGCCAGCCGTAGCGCTGGATCACGTACTCGCTCGGCATCGCGGTGTAGTCTTCGCCGGAGATCAGCCCGGTGTCCGGATCGATCTCGATGGTGCGCGCGCCGGGCTTCGGCGTGGCGCTGACGTGCAGCACCTCGCCCTCGCCGTCGAAGTCGACGCCGGAGCCGGGCTGCACCGTCTCCAGTCCCACCGGCTTCACCGTGCCGTAGGGCTGGCGCAGGAAGCTCCAGACGGTCGGGTCCTCGGCGCCCATCCGCCAGAGGGCATAGCCGCGCGGCCGATAATCGTCCGCGACCTTGACCTCGTTGAACAGCGTCGCTGCGTCGAGGAACCAGACCACGTGCTTGGAGCCGTCGTCGTTCTGGTAGGCGAAGGTCGGGTTCAGCGCGTCGTCATCGAGGCTGACGCTGGCGTCCGAGTCGCTGGCCCCCTGGGCCGCTTCGTCGAAGGTGACGGTGTCGCCCCGGGAGGCGACGCCCTTGTCGTCGACGGTCCAGTCGTAACCGTAGTCGCCCATGGCCACCACGGTGTGGCCGGGATCGAGCTGACCCATGTCGGTGGCGAGGTTCTTCTCGAACCAGTCCTCGCCGACCGGCGGGCCCGGCTGGCCGCCGGCGCCGCCATAGTGCTGGTCGTAGGCCATCAGCACCACAGTGTCGGTGACCGCCTGGAACTTCTTCAGGTCGTAGTCGGGATTGGCGAAGGGCAGCGACACCCAGACTTCCAGCCCCAGCGGCTTCAGCGCGGCGCGGGCCTGCGCCAGCAGGGCGGGGTACTGGGCGATGGCCTGCGGCGACAGGTTCTCGAAATCGAAGACATAGCCGCCGTAGTTCTGCGCCCTGGCGACGTTGACCAGGTTGGTCACCAGGGCGGTGCGGGCGGCCGGATTGGTCAAGAGGTTGCTGGCCAGCGGCCCGTCGGAGAGCCCGTCGTGGGCGTTGTGCACCATCGGCAGCACCGAGGGAGCGGTCTTGGCGCCGGCGATGATCGCCTCGGCCTGCGGGTCGGCGGTCACGGTGACCGGCCCGCCCGAGCCGTTCAGCGCCACCCACTGCGGCGAGACCACGTCCAGCTGATCGATGTGCTTGCTGAGCGAGGCGAGCGAACTCGGATCCCAGGTCACATAGAAGCCCACCGAGAGCGGCCGCGTCGCGCCGCCCGGACCGCCGGCGTTGGGCCGCCGCGGCACGTGGGTCCACGGCGGCTTGCCCCGCACCCGGTGGGCGGTTTCCACGTGCAGCGCCTGCAGGATATGCGGGTCCTTCAGCGACAGCTCGGGCAGGTGGGGCGCGAAGGCCAGGGTGGCGAAGAAACCGGCGACGATCAGGGCCGCCAGCGACACCAGCAGGCCGACGCCCATCCTGGCCCGCTTCTCGCGTCGGCCGCTTGGATCGTGAAAAATGAAGTCGGCCATAGGGCCCGGCGCTCTTCCTGAACTTAAGAATCCAGCGAACTACCCCCGCCGAACATGGCTGAAGGTCCGCTCGATGCAAGGGGTGAGGCTTGCGCCCTGAACGGCCCCTGAAGGTCTTCGTTGGACAACGGTCATCTGGTGCGGCCGATTGTCCTCTCAGGTCAAGCGGCGCAGTGGCGCGCGGCCCGGCTGCGCGATAGTTTCCCGCCGCTTGGACCAGACCACCGCCATCGTGGAGCAGCAGCGGCGCGCCGGCGTGCGGGGCTCCATCGCCCGTTCGCTGGGCATGGCCGCGGCGATCGCCCTGGTGATGGCGATCTCGGGCGGCGGTCAGTTCACCGACGCGGCGGAGTGGTTCACCGAGGCGGCGGTGGGCACAGCGGTCGGGCTGGCGGTCAGCCGCTGGGTGGTGCCGGCCGGCTGGTTCGTCAACCGCGAGTGGCTGGCCGTGCTGGTGATCGCCGCGAGCGTCACCCTGCCCGTCAGCCTGCTGGTGGCGGCGTCCAACGTGGTTCTGCATCATCGCGCGGTGGACCTGCCGCTGGTGTTGCGGGTGGTTCCGTCGGTGTTCGGAACCGGCCTGGTGCTGGTGACCCTGGCCTTCCTGATCCGCCATCGCCCCGCCGCGCAGACCCACGCCGCGCCCCCCGATGCGCCGCCGGCCAAGTTCCTGGCCCGGTTGCCGGCCAAGCTGAAGGGCGCCGAGCTCTACGCGGTCGAGGCCGAGGACCATTACCTGCGCCTGCACACCAGCCTCGGGCAGGACCTGATCCTGATGCGGCTTTCCGACGCCATCGCCGAGCTCGAGGGTCTGGAGGGCGCCCAGACCCACCGCTCGTGGTGGGTGGCCAAGGGCGCGGTGACCGAGGCCGAGCGCGCCGACGGCCGGGCGATGCTGACGCTGAAGGACGGCGGCTATGTGCCGGTCAGCCGGGGCTTTGCGCGGCAGCTGCGGGCCGAGGGCTGGTTCTGAGCGCCGCGCCGCGGCGCAGCCAAAGCTCGGCGACGATCAGGTTGGGAATCCAGGCCAGCCAGGAGATGGCGATTTAAGCTGTGTTGAAATCGAGGTGGGCCACGGCCGAGATCGGCACATAGAGGCGCAGGGTCACCGCAGCGAAGGTCAGCGCATAACTGCGGGTCATCCAGCGCTGGTGGCGCAGGAAGTCGCGGGCCTTGGCGTAGCGCCATGCCTGGGCGGTCGCGTAGCGATACGAGAAGAGTCCGATCAGGATCGCCAGCACCGCGACGATCCACGGCCAGACGCCGGCTTCTTCATCGATGCTTCCCCCGTCCGTCGGGGAAGCTAGCCGCGGCTCAGCGCCGCAACAATTCCCATCCATCCGGCGGGGCGTCAGACCAGCGCCGGCTCGATTTCCTTGCACGCCGCGATCAGGCCCTGCACCGACTCCACCGACTTGGCGAACATCGCCCTTTCGGCGTCGTCCATCGGGAACTCGATCACCCGCTCGACGCCGCCGGCCCCGATCACCGCCGGCACGCCGACGTAGAGGTTCTTCAGACCATACTGGCCGGTGAGATGCGCCGCACAGGGCAGGATGCGCTTCTTGTCCTTCAGGAACGACTTGGCCATGGCGACCGCGCTCTCGGCCGGGGCGTAGAAGGCCGAGCCCGTCTTGAGCAGCGCCACGATCTCGCCGCCGCCGCCGCGGGTGCGCTTGACGATCCCGTCGAGCTCGTCCTGGCTCAGCATGCCCTGGTCGACCAGCGCCGGCAGCGGCAGGCCGCCCACGGTGGAGTAGCGGACCATCGGCACCATGTCGTCGCCATGGCCGCCGAGCGTCCAGGCGCGCACGTCCTCGACCGACACGCCGAGCTTCTCGGCCAGGAAGTAGCCGAAGCGGGCCGAATCGAGCACGCCGGCCATGCCCACCACCTTGTTCGCCGGCAGGCCGGAGAACTCGCGCAGCGCCCACACCATGGCGTCGAGCGGGTTGGTGATGCAGATCACGAAGGCGTCCGGCGCGTGCGCCTTGATGCCATCGCCGACCGCCTTCATGACCTTCAGGTTGATGCCCAGCAGGTCGTCGCGGCTCATGCCGGCCTTGCGCGGCACGCCGGAGGTGACGATGCAGACGTCCGAGCCGGCGATGTCGGCGTAGCTGTTGGCGCCCTTCAGGGCGACATCGCGGCCCAGCACCGAGGTCGCCTCGGCGATATCCAGCGCCTTGCCCTGCGGCAGGCCCTCGACGATGTCGAACAAGGTCACGTCGCCCAGTTCCTCGCGGGCACAGACGTGGGCCAGCGTGCCCCCGATCATGCCCGAGCCGATGAGGGCGATCTTCGCGCGCGCCATGCCTTGTTCTCCAATGTCTGAAAGCGCGCGCGGTCTAGACCGCCGGGCCAGGGGCTGCAAGGCTCGGGCATGTTCGAGCTGGACCCGGCCTTCACGGCGACCTCCGCGGCGCTGGTTTCGCTGCCCCTCTGCGAAGCGCGGCTGCAGCTCGACGCCCGCTTCGCCTGGATCGTGCTGATCCCCCGCGTCGCCGGCGCCGTGGAGCTGGCGGATCTGGACGAGGGGGCGCGGGCGACGCTGATGGAGGAGATCGTGCTGGCTGGCACGGCGGTTCGCGCGGTGGCTCAGGCGCTGGGCCGTCCCGCGATGAAGCTCAACGTCGGCCAGCTCGGCAACATCACCCGCCAGCTGCACGTGCACGTGGTCGGCCGCCGCGAGGACGACCCCTGCTGGCCCGGGCCCGTGTGGGGGCAGGGGACGGCCCGCGCCTACGACGCCGGCGCGCTGGCAGCGGCGATCGTGGCAGGGCGCCAGATGCTCCCCTCCCCCTTGAGGGGAGGGGTCGGGGGTGGGGGGAACTCTCCGGAAAAGTCGCGTTCGTAGACGCCACCAACACAGCGCCCCCTCCTGCCACAGACCCCCACCCCCAACCCCTCCCCTCAAGGGGGAGGGGAGTCGCGCTTCAATTTCACCGCCGTCGCAACTCTCCCATCGCGTATTTCGCCCATCCAGCCGCCGTCGGCGCTGCGCAGCCGGATCGTCACCGGCCCGAAGCGCAGGGTCAGCATGCCCGCTCCGCGCTCCAGCCCATCGATGAATCCGATGTCGCCGGGCACAGACGGATGGCGCAGGTCGCGGAACACGCCCTCCAGCGGCGAACGGCCGCCGACCTTGTCGACCAGCTGGAAGGCGTAGATCGGCGCACCCGCGGCGTCGACCAGGGTCCAGCCTCCGTCGAGCGGGCCCTGGAAGCTTTCGGCGGCGTCGAACGAAGCGCGGACGCGGCTGTCGATGGGGTTGTCCTGGCCGTGGGCGCCCGCCGCGATGGCCGCCAGCGAGCCCGCCAGCACCACGGCGCGGGCGGCGCTCACCCCGCGTCCGCCGTCTGGATGGCGGCGGCCAGCGCGATCAGGCGTTCGGCCTCGCCCAGGTGCAGCCGCTCAGCCAGCCGGCCCTCGACCCGCAGCGCGCCGCGCCCCTCGTTGGCCGCATCGGCGAAGGCGGCGACCACCGCGCCGGCCCAGGCCACCTCGGCCGGCGGCGGTGCGTAGGTGCGGTTGCAGATCTCCAGGTGGGTCGGGTGGATCAGGCTGCGGCCGTCGAAGCCCATGTCGGCGCCCTG
>DATAVF010000296.1:0-6573 GCA_036267835.1 Caulobacteraceae bacterium
CGCCGCGCGTATCAACCCGCCTCCTTTTTGGGGCCGGTTCACGCCGCTCCGATAGGCCGAAGCGCTCCCTCACCAGGATCGCAGGCGCGCCGTAACGCACTTACCCTGCGTTCGGCGCCGTTTCGTGTTTATCGGACCTGCGAACCTCGGCCGCAAAGCCAGACGAAAGAACAAGAAGCCCGTATGCCGACGGTCAACCAGTTGATCCGCAAGCCGCGCACCTCGAAGGTAGCGCGCAACAAGGTGCCGGCCCTGAAGGGCTCGCCGCAACGCCGCGGCGTCTGCACGCGCGTCTATACGGTGACGCCGAAGAAGCCGAACTCGGCGCTGCGCAAGGTCGCCAAGGTGCGCCTGACCTCGGGCATCGAGGCGGTGTGCTACATCCCCGGCGAAGGCCACAATCTGCAGGAGCACTCGGTGGTGCTGATCCGCGGAGGCCGCGTGAAGGACCTTCCCGGCGTGCGCTATCACATCCTGCGCGGCGTTCTCGACACCCAAGGGGTGAAGGATCGTCGTCAACGTCGCTCGCTCTACGGCGCCAAGCGTCCGAAATAGGTAACAAGAAGCATGTCCCGCCGCCGCCGCGCAGAAACCCGCAAGGTCCTCCCGGACCCGAAGTTCGGTGACCTCGTCGTCACCAAGTTCATGAATTACGTGATGTACGAGGGCAAGAAGGCCGTCGCCGAGAGCATCATCTACGGCGCCTTCGACATCATGGAAGCCAAGCGCCGCGACATCGGCCCGCTGGAAGCCTTCCATGCCGCCCTCGACAATGTCGCGCCGTCGGTCGAAGTGCGCTCGCGCCGCGTCGGTGGGGCGACCTATCAGGTTCCCGTGGAAGTGCGCCCCGAGCGCCGCCGCGCCCTGGCGATCCGCTGGCTGGTGGGCGCCGCCCGCTCGCGCGGCGAGAACACCATGACCGAAAAGCTGGCCGGCGAGCTGCTGGATGCGTCCAACAACCGCGGCGCGGCCGTGAAGAAGCGCGAAGACACCCACAAGATGGCCGAGGCCAACCGCGCCTTCTCGCATTATCGCTGGTAAGCCCCATATAGGGACGCTTCCCAGAGCCTTTTCCTTTTAAGCACGGGCGGTTTGAGCTAAATCGCCCGCGCCGTTCGTCCCGCCCATCAGACACGTTTCCGGCAGAGCCACCCCATGCCCCGCGCCCACAAAATCGAGGACTATCGTAACTTCGGCATCATGGCCCACATTGATGCCGGGAAGACGACGACGACGGAGCGGATCCTCTACTACACCGGCAAGAGCCATAAGATCGGCGAAGTCCACGATGGCGCGGCCACCATGGACTTCATGGAGCAGGAGCAGGAGCGGGGGATCACCATCACCTCCGCCGCCACGACCGCGTTCTGGAACGGCAAGCGCCTCAACATCATCGACACCCCCGGGCACGTCGACTTCACCATCGAAGTGGAGCGCTCGCTGCGCGTGCTTGACAGCTGCGTGGCGGTGCTGGACGGCAACCAGGGCGTCGAGCCGCAGACCGAGACCGTCTGGCGCCAGGCCGACCGCTACAACGTCCCGCGCATCGTGTTCGTCAACAAGATGGACAAGATCGGCGCCGACTTCGAATTCTGCGTGCGCACCATCCGCGAGCGCCTGGGCGTCAAGGCCGTGCCGATCCAGCTGCCGATCGGCTCGGAGTCGTCTTTCAAGGGCCTGATCGACCTGGTCCGCATGAAGGCGGTGATCTGGGAGAGCGAGGGCCTGGGCGCCAACTACCACGACGAGGACATCCCGGCCGACCTTCTCACGGCCGCTGAAGAAGCGCGCCACTACATGGTCGAGAACGCCGTCGAACTCGACGACGAGGCGATGGAGACCTACCTCAACGGTGACGAGGTCACCAACGAAGTCATCAACGCGTGCCTGCGCAAGGCCGTGCTGAACGGCGCCTTCTATCCGATCCTCTGCGGCTCGGCGTTCAAGAACAAGGGCGTGCAGCCCCTGCTGGACGCGGTGGTCGAATACCTGCCCTCGCCGGCGGACATCCCGCCGACCAAGGGTATCGACTTCAAGACCGGCGCCGAGGTCGAGCGGGCGGCGTCCGACGACGCGCCGCTGTCGGTGCTGGCGTTCAAAATTGTCGATGACCCCTTCGTGGGCTCGCTGACCCTCTGCCGCATCTATTCAGGCAAGCTCGAGAGCGGCATGGGCCTCGTCAACTCCTCGCGCGACCGGCGCGAGCGCGTGGGACGCATGTTGCTGATGCACGCCAACAACCGCGAGGACATCAAGGAAGCCTACGCCGGCGACATCGTCGCGCTGGCCGGGCTGAAGGACACCCGCACTGGCGACACGCTCTGCGACCCGACCAAGAGCCCGGTGATCCTGGAGAAGATGGACTTCCCCGATCCCGTCATCGAGATCGCGATCGAGCCGAAGTCGAAGGCCGACCAGGAGAAGCTGGGCGTCGCCCTGCAGAAGCTGGCCGCCGAGGACCCGACCTTCCGCGTCTCCACCGACCAGGAAAGCGGCCAGACCATCCTGCGCGGGATGGGCGAGCTGCACCTGGACATCAAGGTCGACATCCTGAAGCGCACCTACAAGGTGGAAGCCAACATCGGCGCGCCGCAGGTGGCCTACCGCGAGACGCTCGGCCGCAAGACCGAGATCGACTATACCCACAAGAAGCAGACCGGCGGTTCCGGCCAGTTCGCGCGGGTGAAGATCGTGTTCGAACCGGTGGAAGCCGGCGTTGGCTACTCGTTCGAGAGCAAGGTGGTCGGCGGCTCGGTGCCGAAGGAATTCGTGCCCGGCGTCGAAAAGGGTCTGGCCTCGGCCAAGGACAACGGCCTGCTGGCCGGCTTCCCGGTGATCGACTTCAAGGCGACGCTCGTCGACGGCGCCTACCACGACGTCGACTCCAGCGTGCTGGCCTTCGAAATCGCCGCCCGCGCGGCGTTCCGCGAGCTGCGCGAACGCGGCTCCCCGAAGCTGCTCGAGCCGATCATGAAGGTCGAGGTGACGACGCCGGAAGACTACGTCGGCGACGTGATCGGCGACCTGAACTCGCGGCGCGGCCAGATCCAGGGCTCCGACCAGCGCGGCAACGCGCAGGTGGTCATCGCCATGGTTCCGCTGGCCAACATGTTCGGCTACGTCAATAACCTGCGGTCGATGTCCCAGGGGCGGGCCAACTTCCACATGGAATACGACCACTACGAAGCGGTGCCGCAAGCGGTCGCCGACGAAGTGGTCAAGAAGTACGCTTGATTACAGCCCAAGACCGCCGCAAAAGACCCGGATAACCCTAAGAAGTAGCCCGCCAATCGGGCTGGAGCTTGAGAGACATGGCAAAGGAAAAGTTCGCCCGTACGAAGCCGCACTGCAACATCGGCACGATCGGCCACGTTGACCACGGCAAGACGACGCTGACGGCGGCAATCACCATGGTGCTCGCCAAGACCGGCGGCGCCACGGCGCGCAGCTACGCGTCCATCGATGCGGCGCCTGAAGAAAAGGCCCGCGGCATCACCATCAACACGGCGCACGTGGAGTATGAGACGAAGAACCGTCACTACGCCCACGTCGACTGCCCCGGGCACGCCGACTACGTGAAGAACATGATCACCGGCGCGGCCCAGATGGACGGCGCCATCCTGGTGGTCTCCGCCGCCGACGGCCCGATGCCCCAGACCCGCGAGCACATCGTGCTGGCCCGTCAGGTCGGCGTGCCGGCCCTGGTGGTGTTCCTGAACAAGGTCGACATGGTCGACGACCCGGAACTGCTCGAACTGGTCGAGATGGAAGTGCGCGAGCTGCTTTCCAGCTACGAATTCCCGGGCGACGACATTCCGATCGTCAAGGGCTCGGCCCTGGCCGCCGTCGAAGACCGTGACGCCGCCATCGGCGAAGACGCGATCATGGAACTGATGACCGCCGTCGACACCTACATCCCGCAGCCGGCCCGCGCCAAGGACCAGCCGTTCATGATGGCGGTCGAAGACGTGTTCTCGATCTCCGGCCGCGGCACCGTGGTCACCGGCCGTATCGATCGCGGCGTGATCAAGGTGGGCGAGGAAGTCGAAATCGTCGGCCTGCGCGACACGCAGAAGACCACCTGCACGGGCGTCGAAATGTTCCGCAAGCTCCTCGACCAGGGGGAAGCGGGCGACAACGTCGGCGTGCTGCTGCGCGGCACCAAGCGTGAAGACGTCGAGCGTGGCCAGGTGCTGTGCAAGCCGGGCTCCATCACCCCGCACACCAAGTTCATCGCCGAAGCCTACATCCTCACCAAGGAAGAGGGCGGGCGCCACACCCCGTTCTTCACCAACTATCGCCCGCAGTTCTACTTCCGCACGACGGACGTGACCGGGGTGATTTCGCTGAAGGAAGGCGTCGAAATGATCATGCCCGGCGACAACGCCGAGCTGAACGTCGAACTGATCACGCCCATCGCCATGGAAGAGCGCCTGCGCTTCGCCATCCGCGAAGGCGGCCGCACCGTCGGCTCTGGCGTCGTGACCAAGATCGTTGCATAGCCGACCGTAGAGTCGGAACTCTCGAGCGGCCGCCGGAGCAATCCGGCGGCCGTTTTTTCTTTGGGGCGACGTGGCTGAGGCGTCAGGTCGGTTTCACATACCAGTCGTCAAACTGGGAAACCGCATCCAGCTTCCGGACATAGCCACGGGATGTCAGCAGGTCGTAGATCTTCGACCTGGCTGGCGTGAAGTTGTGTTCGCAGGTGATGATCTTGATGTTGTAGGCGGCGAAATCGAACTCGCGCAGGATGTCGAACTCACTGCCTTCGGTGTCGATCGATAGGTATTCGATATCCTTGGGGGCACCGTGGCGGCGCAGCATATCCATCAGGGACACCGTTTTGACGGAATAGCGCTGGCCGTGCGCCCGCGTCGATTTGTGCATGTCACCAGCCGACAGGGCGTCGATGGTCGAGTAAACGCCGACCTCATTGAACTCCAACGTCTCATCGGAAACGGTCCATACGCAGTCCGTCTCGATGACCGCGCGCCTGTTCTGGCGCAAGGCCGCGTGCCAGCACTTCGCCGGCTCCGCCAGGATGCCCCGCCATCCGAATTCCTGCTCCAGCAGGCAGGTGTTGCTGAGGTCGACCCCGTTCGTTGCGCCGAACTCGACGAAGTAGCCTTGGGTCATCAGATCGGTCTCGGCCAGCACGAAGAGGTCTTGCCGTAGCTGTGCGCGCGACTTGCCCAGCAGCCCGAACAACTCCCGCCCCACCTTATCAGGCACGGCCCTCAGGAAGGCCAGATCGCGGGCTTCGGGGCCGGCCGCCCACGCCCGCTGCATGTCCGTGTAGGGCTCGATATGCAGGTTGAACGGATGCAGTGCCCTGTTGAGGAGAGTTCGAAGTCTTCTCATCGGCTCGGCGTGGAGCCCGCGCTGGACCGGTCGCTCAGGCAGGCGGCCCATGAGCCGATGACAAACGCCGCCGTCGGAAATGTCTTCATGGCGCGCGTCCAGTTTCCGCGGATCACGCCGCCGCCCAGGCGCCTTCCGAGCGTTGCGAGCTGGGTCAGGTGGTAGGCGCTGATTTGCTGCGCACTGGCCACCCGCTGGTGGCGACGCAGCACGGTGAGGATCTCGTGGATGTCCTTGTGCGCGCGAAAACTGATCGAGGAGCTTCCGGCCGGATTGTCGCGATAGAGCATGAAGGCGGTCGGGATGTATTCGACGTCCCAGCCGGCCTCCAGCAGCCGCATCAGGAAATCCCAGTCGCCCTTCAGTCGGAACCCCAGCGGCAGGCCGCCGATCTCGCGATACATCCTGACCCGCGAGACGCAGGATGAAATGTGCCACCAGCAGCCGCGTTGGATGGTGCCGAGCACGCTGGCGTCGTTGCCGACGATGCGCTCGATCTGCGGCGGCTGGCGATACTCGCCCGTGGTGATCGAGCCGTCTTCATGCAGGCTGTCCCAGCTGGTGAAGATGGTGCCGACCCGCTCGTCGGCCGCATCAGCCGCGTCGAGGAGCGCCTCCAGCCAGCCTGCCTTGGCCATGTTGTCCGCGTGCATGACCAGGTACCATTCGATATGGTCGGGCAGGCGGGCAACACATTCGTTCATGTTGCCGTATTCGCCGCGGTTCTTCTCCGCGGAATACACCACCAGCGGGATTGGCCCGTTCCAGGCGGCCTTGGCCACTTCGATCGTGTCGTCCTGTGAGCAGTCGTCGGTCAGCACCACGAAATCGCAGCGCTTCAGCGCCTCGCCCTGGGCGAGCAGGCTCTGCAGCGTGTCGGTGACGTAGGAAGCGCAATTATAGGATGGGACTATGATGGCGTACTTCGACATGCGGTCCTACGCGGCTCGCGCCGACCAGGCGCCGTGGATCTCCTCGAACACCTGCGCCAGTGGCACGGTGATGTCCCAGTCGGGGTAGTGGGCGCGGCATTTGGCCAGGTCGCTGATGTAACAGATGTGGTCGCCCTCCCGGTTCTGGTCGAGGTACTCCGACACCATCTTGCGGCCACTGACCTGGGCGGCCATGTCGAACGCTTCGAGGATACTGACGCTGTTCTCGCGGCCGCCGCCCAGGTTGTAGGTCTCGCCGATGCGGGGGTTGCGCCAGAAG
>DATAVF010000297.1:0-6586 GCA_036267835.1 Caulobacteraceae bacterium
GCGCGCCGCCATCGGGGTGGTCACCCAGGACACGGCCCTGCTTCACCGCTCGGTGCGCGACAACATCGCCTACGGCCGGCCTGACGCCACGGACGAAGAGGTGATCCGCGCGGCGAGCCGGGCTCATGCGCACGACTTCATCCTGTCCCTGAGGGATGGCCATGGTCGCGCCGGCTACGACGCCCACGTCGGAGAGCGCGGCGTGAACCTCTCCGGCGGCCAGCGCCAGCGTATCGCCATCGCCCGAGTGCTTCTGAAGGACGCCCCGATCCTGGTGCTGGACGAGGCGACGAGCGCGCTCGACTCCGAGATCGAGGCGGCCATCCAGGAAAGCCTGGCGGAACTGATGCAGGGCAAGACGGTGATCGCCATCGCCCACCGCCTCTCGACCATCGCGCGGATGGACCGGCTGCTGGTGCTGGACCAGGGCAACATCGTCGAGGACGGCCCCCACGCGCTGCTGGTCGGCGCCGGAGGCCTCTACGCCCGTCTCTGGAGCCGCCAGACCGACGGCTTCATGCCTGACGACGAGGACGCACCCGCGGTGGCGGCGGCGGAGTAGATCAGAGGAGCTGACCTCCGGGATCGCCTCGCGCAGCCTCAGATCGGCGTACTTCTTCAGGAAGTCCGGCAACTGCATGGCGCCCCGTCCGGCTCAGACGAGCGGCGGAGTCGGGTGGTGGGAGGACGCCGGGCGGGCTAGCATCTGGCCATGCTGGAGCCGCTTGGGCCGGACCTGTGGTTCGCCGATGGGGGGATCGTCTCCTTCAACGGTTTCGACTACCCGACGCGGATGGCCATCGTGCGCCTTGCCGATGGCGGGCTGTGGTTGTGGTCGCCGGTCGAACGAACCGCCGCGCTCGAGCGCGAGGTTCGGGCTCTGGGCCCGGTTCAGCAAATCGTCAGCCCCAATAAGCTGCACTACCTGTTTCTCGACGATTGGCGCCTGGCATTTCCGGAAGCAGAGCTATGGGGAACCGCCGCCACCATCGCCAAGTGCGGCAATCTCAGGTTCTCCGGAACGCTCACTGACCATCCGCCTGCCAGCTGGACAGGTCAGATCGATCAATTCCTCTTCTCCAATTCCCCCTTCATGCAGGAGGTGATCTTCTTCCACCGCGCATCCCGCACGGCGATCATCGCTGACCTGTCGCAGACGTTCAGCGATGGCTTTCTGCAGCGCCATTGGCCGTGGTGGATGCGTCAGATCGCGACATTTTCGAAAATGGTCGAGGGATGGGGCTACCCACCCATCGATTACCGGATCAGTTTCCTGAACCACACCAGCGCGCGGCCCAAAATCCTTGCGCTGATCGAGGCGCATCCCGAGCATGTCCTCGTCGCGCATGGTGAAGTCGTCAGGACAGGCGGCGAGGCTTTCCTGCGTCGCGCTTTTACCTGGCTGCTCTGATCGTGGGTGATGTCTGACGAGGGTCGACATGGAGACGGTCATGATCGAAGCGGTATGCGATTGCGGCGCCGTGCGCCTGGAGGTGGCCGAGGCGCCTTCCGAGGTGAACGACTGCCAGTGTTCATGGTGTCAGCGGCTTGGCGCGCTCTGGGCCTACTACGACAAGGCGTTGGTGCGCATCGTCACCGGGCCGGACTCGACGGACATCTATGAGCGCGGACGTCGGCGGCTGGAGTTCCATCGGTGCAAGGTTTGCGGGCTGACCACGCATTGGGTGAACAAGGACCCGTCGCGAACGGAAATGGGCGTCAACAGCCGGCTGATGCCGCGCCAGGTGCGCCAGAGCGCTGGGGTCTTCCACGGCAATTAGCGGAAGGCGGGAAGGTCGGGGGTCTCGTGGGTCGCCAGCAGGGAAGCGTCGGCCATTGCGGTTCGGAGCCGAGCCCCGGCACGCGCTAGGTGGCGCGCGACACTGAATCGTTCTCTGACGAAGGCGCCTGAGAGCGGACGTCGGCAAGGACGGCAGAGGATGGAATCCGGCTGTTGTTCCTGATGGAGCCGCGCGGCTCAGCCTACTCGATTACAACCCTGACCTTGTTGGAGGCCGTGGCGATTTCGCGCAGTGCTTGGAGAAATGAGGCACCTGCGTTGGTCGTCAGACTCGGCAAACCCTCCGAGTTGCGGAAGACCAATTCGCACTTGCCAGGACATCCCGGGCCGCCCGCCAAAGCGTCCCAGAAAGCATCGAGGTTCCTCCCAAAGCTGTCCGCCTCCCTTGGCCTCGTCACGTCGACGTAACGCTGCCAGAACTCGTTGACCGTCCCCACATCCCTGCAATTGATGAGGAACCTGGGCAATTTTGAAAGGGATGGGTATTCGGCAATCACACCGTGCGCCGCTTCGGCCGCGGTGGCGTATAGGCCGGACCAGCACACCGCTTGCCAGCCGATGTGGTCGTCATCCCCGGCGGGATCCCCGTAGAAGCACTCCTCGACGAACTGGAACATGCCGTCGGCACGCGCCTCGACGATCACGCGCCGACTGCCGGCGACGTCGCCGAACGCTCGAACACCCGGGTATCGAGCGACCTCAATCATTAGACGAAGATCGGGCGGCTCGCGAGAGTCCGCAATGGCTTGACGATTGCCAGCAGCCTGGGGCCGGCAAGCCCACCCCTAAGCCTCGCCGCTCTTCGCCTTCGACTCGTTCGCGGTGAAGCCGAAGATGCCCTTGGACATCAGGGAGGTTTCGCCCTCGCGGCGGCGCTGGAACACTTCGGCGCGGACCTGGTGCACGGCGGCGTTGTCCGGCTCGGCCAGGGCGGCGAATTCGGCCAGGTGGCAGGCGAGGCGCATGTCCTCGTCCGCCAGCGCCAGCGCCCGCTCGGCCAGCTTCAGCGCCCCGCCGGCGAGCCGCGCCACCTCCTGCGCCAGGACTGCGTCGCGGGCCGGCTTCAGGTTGGCCGGGTTGCCGTCGTACCAGCCGCCGTAGAGGCGCCAGATGTTGCGCACCACGAACTCCGGCTCGTCGTACATGGGCCGCAGGTAGGGCTTCTCCAGCACCGCCGGATCGACGTGTACCGTGTGGATGATGTCGCTGAGCCGCGCGCCCTCGTTCATCATCGCCAGGGTGTCGCGGACCAGGCTCTCCAGCGCGCCGGCGACCTCGGTCAATATGCCGTGGATGCGCGCCGCGCCGTCGATCGGCAGGCCGTGGGCCGGCAGAAACAGCTCGGCACCCTGCGCCGCCATCGCCCGCATCGCCGCGGCCCACTCCAGCGGATAGCGCTGCACCTTCTGCGGGTTGCCGGCGTTGGGGAAGTTCCAGATGAAGAAATCACCGGCGCAGATCGCCTTGTGGCGGGGGATCCAGGCCCAGGTGTGGTCGTCGGTCTCGCCCTTGGCGTGGTTGAGCTGCACTTCCAGGCCGCCGACGTCGAGCTTCAGCGCGTCGCGGTAGACGGTGTCCGGCTTCGGCGAAGTTTCCGGCAGGAAGTGGTCGGGGCCGGCCAAGCCATAGCCGGCGCGGCGGAATTGGCCGAACTGGCGCTCGTTGATGATGCGGTTGTAGCCGTCAGTCAGGTTGTAGCGGTCGAAGCGCCGCGGCACGTTCTCGTGCCCGACGATGCGCGGCCGGGGATCGCCGCGGTCCTCCGCGTCGGCGATGAAGGCGCCGCAGCCGCCCACATGGTCGACGTGGCCGTGGGTGTAGACCACCGTGCTGAAGCGGCCCGGCCGCCAGCGCCGCACCTCCTCGACCACCCGCTGGCCGCCGGCAGGCCCCGAAGTGTCGAAGGCCAGCAGGCCGTCGTCGGTCTCGAACAGGATGCAGTGCGAGAAGGCCTCGACCATGGCCAGGCCCGGCCCGATCTCGGAGAGCTGGTGGTTGATCCGGTTGATCGGCCCGACGTCCGCCGCGCCCTTGCCCTCATCGATGACAGCCCGCGACAGCGCCAGCAGATCAGCCATCAGACCCTCCCGAGTTTGGGTGGCACTCTACGCGAGCCGGGCCGGCGCGTCTCTCCGGGATGATCCGCGCCTCGGCCGGCCGCCCTTTTTGACACCAAGCTCACCAAGGACACGAAGGCCACCAAGGGCGCGCTTTGTTCTTTCTCCAGCTCCCGCCCGCAAGGAGATCCCGGACAACCTGCTCGCGCGGATTTCCGGGATGACCCGCTCGGGAACGCCTAGTGCCGGCTGAGTTCGGCGCGGCCGACCACCATGTGGTGGACTTCGTCCGGGCCGTCGGCGATGCGCAGGGTGCGCTGGCTGGTGTACATGCCGGCCAGCGGCGTCCATTGCGAGACGCCGGTGGCGCCGTGCATCTGGATCGCCTGGTCGATGATCTGGCAGACGCGCTCGGGCACCATGGCCTTGACCATGCTGATCCAGACGCGGGCTTCGCGGTTGCCGAGCACGTCCATCGCCTTGGCGGCCTTCAGCACCATCAGCCGCATGGCCTCGATCTCGATGCGGGCGCGGGCCACCACTTCCAGGTTCTTGCCGAGCTGGATGATCGGCTTGCCGAAGGCGGTGCGGGTGGAGGCGCGCTTGACCATCAGGTCCAGGGCGCGTTCGGCCTGGCCGATCGAGCGCATGCAGTGGTGGATTCGCCCCGGTCCCAGGCGCACCTGGCTGATCTCGAAGCCGCGGCCTTCGCCCAGCAGGATGTTGGCGGCCGGCACGCGCACGTTCTCGAGCTTCAGGTGCATGTGGCCGTGCGGCGCGTCGTCGTGGCCGAACACGGTCATCGGCCCCATGATGGTCAGGCCGGGCGACGGGATCGGCACCAGGATCTGCGACTGGCGGAACTGGGTCGGCGCATCCGGGCTGGTCTGCACCATCAGGATCATGATCTTGCAGCGCGGGTCGCCGGCGCCTGAAATGTAGTACTTTTCGCCGTTGATCACCCACTCATCGCCGATCAGCTCGGCGCGGCAGGCGATGTTCTTGGCATCCGACGACGCCAGGCCCGGCTCGGTCATGCCGAAGGCCGAGCGGATCTCGCCGTTGAGCAGCGGCTTCAGCCACTTCTCCTTCTGTTCGGGGGTGCCGACCTTTTCCAGCACTTCCATGTTGCCGGTGTCGGGCGCCGAACAGTTCAGCGACTCCGAGGCGAGCGGCTGGCGGCCGAGTTCGGCGGCGATGTAGGCATAGTCGAGGTTGGTAAGGCCGCGGCCGATCTCGGAGGTCGGCAGGAAGAAGTTCCAGAGGCCCGAGGCCTTGGCCTTGTCCTTGGCGGTCTGCAGCAGTTCCAGCTGGCCCGGCGCCCAGCTCCAGCGCTCGGCGCGGCCTTCGCCCAGCCGGTAGAACTCCTCGGAGATCGGGGCGACGTTTTCCTCGATGTGCTTCTTCACCGCGTCGAAGAGCGGGCGCGCTTCCTTCGACATGCCGAGGTTGTTGAGCTCGGCTTCCAGGTCCAGCGCGCTCAGTTGCGTGCGGTCCTTCAGGTCGTGATCGTCGGGCATGTCGGGTCTCCTCGGGCGCGCCGCGCCAAGGGCGCCGAGGCGCGGGTCGCGGCGAGGTTTCTGACTGAATGCGTCTTCGCGCGCCATAGCGGGCTTGTCAAACATCTGTTTGAATTTTCCGCCGGCAGGCTCTGACCGCCCTGTGCTAAGCACGGCTCGATGGGGGACGCCGCGCCGCGCTTGAGGATCGAGGGGCTTAAGAGCGACCTCGCCGGGCCGTTCGACCTGGAGGTCGCGGCCGGCGAGTGCGTCGGCATCACCGGCGCCTCCGGCTCGGGCAAGAGCCTCTTCCTGCGCATGATCTGCGATCTCGACGTGAGCCAGGGCGAGGTCTGGCTGGACGGCGCCGCGCGCAGCGGCATCGCCGCGCCGGCCTGGCGGCGGCAGGTGATGTACGTGCCGGCCGAGTCGGGCTGGTGGACCGACGTGATCGCCGACCATTTCCCTAAGCCGCTGCTCGGCGCGGCGCACGATATGGCCGCGCGGCTCGGCCTGCCGGCGGGCATCGTCGATGGCCCGGTCTCGCGCCTCTCCACCGGCGAGCGCCAGCGTCTGTCGATGATCCGCGCCCTGGTGATGGCCTCGCCGGTGCTGCTGCTCGACGAGCCGACCAGCGCCCTCGACGGCGATGGCGCCGCGCGGGTCGAGGCGATCCTGACCGAGCGGCTGGCGAGCGGCCTCGCCCTGGTGCTGGTCACCCACGATCCGGCGCAGGCGGTGCGCATGGCCAAACGCCGCTTCGTGATGGCGCCCGGCGGGCATCTCGGGGCGCCGCCATGAACCAGGCCATTTCGCTGACGCCATGGGACCTGGCGATCGCCTCCAGCCTGATCGTGTTCGACGCGATCCTGTCGCTGATCCTGGGCCTGCGCCTGCACCGCCAGCTGATCGTCGCCAGCGTGCGGCTGGTGGTGCAGCTGGTGGCGATCGGCTTCGTGCTGAAGTTCGTCTTCGCCCTGCACAACCCTGCCGTCACCCTTGGCCTGATCGTGATCATGGTGCTGATGGCGGCGCGCGAAACCGCCGCGCGCTCGGAGCGCAACTTCAAGGGCCAGACCGGCTTTGCCATCGGCGCCGCAAGTGTCGCCTCGGCCACGCTGATCACCGCCCTCTTCGCCCTGACCACGGCGCTGCGGCCCCACCCCTGGTACGACGCGCGCTATGCGGTGCCCCTGGCCGGCATCCTGCTGGGCAACATCCTCAACGCC
>DATAVF010000298.1:0-15095 GCA_036267835.1 Caulobacteraceae bacterium
TCGGCGGTGGTGACGCGGTGGATCAGCGGGTTGGCCGGGTTCTCGAACTGCTGCGGCATCACCGCGTCGCCGATCTCGTCGATCAGCTCGCGGGCCCGGGCGACGGCGCCGGCCATGCCGCGCTCAGCGGGGGTCAGCTCCAGCCGGGCGCCCAGGATGATCAGCATCTTGCGCCGCTCGATCGACATGCTCTCGGGCATCACCAGGATCAGCTTCAGCCCCTTGGCCGCGGCGACGAAGGCCAGCGCGATGCCTGTGTTGCCGCTGGTCGGCTCGACGATGGTGGTGTTCGGCCCGATCAGCCCCTTGGCCTCCATGGCCTCGATCATCGAGACGCCGATCCGGTCCTTCACCGACCCCAGCGGGTTGAAGAACTCCAGCTTGGCCAGCACCACGCCCTTGGGCTTCAGCGCGGCGCTGAGCCGCGGCAGACGGATCAGCGGCGTGTCGCCGATGGTGTCGAGGATCGAGTCGAACACCTTGCCGCGTCCGGCGCGCTTGTAGCGGGCGGCGTCATAGTCGTGCGCGGCAGTGTCCATCGATCGTCCCCGTCTATCGATCGTCCCGGTGAGGCCGCCGACCTTAGGCTTCGGACGCGATTTTGGAAGCGCTCAGGCGGCCGCTTCGGCGCTGCGGGGGGCCAGCAGCGGCTCCAGGATCTCCGCCGCCAGGTGGCGCACCATCGGCACGACCACGCCGTCGCCGGCCAGGTGAAGGGCGGCGTTGGCGCTGGCGGGGAGGCGGTAGCTTTCGGGCAGGCCCATCAGGCGCGCCGCCTCGCGGCCGGCGAGCAGGCGCGAACGCACCTCTCCCCCTTCGGTCACCAGCAGGAACTGGCGCGACGAGCCGCCGCCCGGCGTCCGCAGACACCCGGCCAGGCCGTCGAAGCGGGCCTCGGTGCGCTGCATCCCGCCGCGCATCCGCCGGAAGGCCGCGCCGACACGGCGCTCGCTGGCGCCCAGCGCCACCGCCAGCCGGCGCCGATGCAGGTCGTCCATCAGGCCGATCAGGGCGCCGGTCTCCGCCTCCGAGCGCCAGGCAACCGCGTCGTCCGGCTCCAGCAGCGCCGCGAGGTCGGCATTGCGGCGGGCGGGCGCAGGCAGGCACCAGTCGATCCAGAGCGCCCGCAGCGCCGGCGGCAGACGGGCGCGAGCCTCCTCGACCATGCGGCTGCGCGCCGGCGGGCCGGCGAGACAGCGGGTGTCCTCGGTGGTGGCGATGATCACGCAGCGGGTGCGCGACTGCGGCAGGTAGGCGGCCGCGTCGATCTCCAACGCGCCGAACCGGTAGCCGGCGCCGGCGAAGGCCGCGCACACGGCCTCGAAATCGCGCCCGCCGTGCGAGTTGAAGAGGCCGGAGACGTTCTCCAGCACGATGGCGCGGGGCGCGCGGTCCTGGCCCGCCAGCGCCTCCATCAGCCACCAGAACCCGAAGAAGGCCGACGAGCGCCCGCCCGCCAGCCCGGCCCGCGCGCCGGCGAGGCTGAGGTCCTGGCAGGGACTGGAAGCCCAGGCGAGATCAACGCGCCCCGGCAGCTCGCCCGGATGCAGCTTCCAGACATCGCCCTCGTGGAAGTGGCCGTCGCCGAAGTTGGCGCGGTAGGCGGCGGCCTTCATGGCGTCGAAGTCGTTGGCGAACTGGCACGCCCAGCGATCGCCGAGGCCCAGCCGGGCCATGCCGCCGCCGGCGAAGAATTCGTAGAAGGTGAAGCGTTCGCGACTCACGACCTCGCGAATCTAGCCGGATTCGCGCGCCCTGGCTGCGGGCGCCGGTTCTCAGCAGTCGGAGCAGGTGACCGAGGTCGAGGCGCGGGGGCGCAGGTAGTACTTTTCGTTGAAGATCACCGGCGACGGCATGATCTGGCCGAACACCGAGGTGTAGGTGTACTTGGTCTCGGCCATGATCACGCTCTCATTGGCGTTGATCACATTGCTCGGCAGGCCGCTGACGGTCGAGCCCTTGCCCAGCGCCGTCATCCCCTGGCCCTCGCTCCAGGCCACGGTGACGTTGCCGTTCTTGTCGGCCACCAGACTGGAGAGCCGCATCTGCAGGCTGGTGGTCGGATAGGGGTACATGATCGTGTTCCCCATCGCGAAGATGTCGGTGATCTCGGCCTGGTCGATAGTGGTGCTCTGCGCCGTCAGGTCGCCGATGGTCGAGGCGGTGTGGGCGGCGCGCTCCTGGGTCATCAAGCCTTGCGTAAGCTCGACCACGCCGAAATAGAGCAGCAGCAGGATCGGCGCCAAAAGAGCGAACTCCACCGCCGCGACGCCGCGCCGGTCGGCCAGCATGGTCTTCAGGTGCATGGCGGGCCCTCCGCCTGCCAGTCCTCGTTGCGGAAGGCGACTGCGGTGGTGATCAGGCGCTGGTTCGCGCCCAGGTTCGGCAGGCCCGGCTCCAGCAGCGGCGTGATCAGGGTGTAGGGATAGAAGGCCCGCACCAGCACGATGTCGCACGACGAGCCCGCGTCATAGGTGAGCTGGGTCTGGTCGATCTGGTTGTTCTTCACGGGCGGGGTCACGGTGACCGCGGCGAAGCTCGGGAAGGTGCGCACGTCGATGCTCATGTTGGCCATGCAGTCGGCCGTCGAGATCCACGACATGCCATTGCAGACCAGGGCCTTGAACCCGGCCGTGGTGTTGGTCCCAGTGGTCTGCACCTGGCCGGTGCGGATCTGCCGCGCCGCCGAGACGGTCGCCGCCTCGATGGTGGTGGCGGTCATGAACATCATGCCGAGCTCGAGGATCGAGAACAGCAGGGCGAAGAAGGGCAGGGCGATCATCGCGAACTCGACCGCGGTCGCTCCGCGTTCGGAGGCGTAGAGGTCGCGCAACAAGCCAACGCGAGCTTTGGGGCGTCGTGACGCCGGCATGGTCCGAGGTTCCTCTTGGGCCGTCGCCGTAAGGCTAACCGCCGGACCCTAAGGTCGCCTTAAGGCGTCGAGGGCGACGGCGTGGGCGCGCCGGCTGGCGGGGGCGGGGCCGAGGGCGCGCCTGCGCCGCCGCCGCCGTTGCCGGGGTTGCCGCCGGACACCGCGACCTGCTGGCAAACCGGGGCGCAGGCGTAGCTGGACACCTGCGCGCCGCGCATCACCTCGACCCGGTCGCCCGACGAGGCGCCGACGACGATCTGGCGGTCGAAGATGGTGCGGCCGGCTGCGTCGTCGACCACCAGGTTGGTGACCCCGCCCTGCTTGCCGGTAATGATCAGGTGGCGCTGGTCGGAGATCGACACGTCGGCGATCGCCGGATTGCCGACCACCACGTCCCTGGCCGGGACCGGCAGGGTGATGATCATGGCCTGGTCGAGCGGCACGCCAAGGCTGGCGGCGGAAGCGACCACAGGCAGGGCGGCGAGGGCGAGGGCAAGGGCGAGTCTGCGCATGAGCGAAGCGTCCGCCGGAATGGTCAAGAAAGGCTGAACACTCCCATTCCTCACCCGTGAAACGGGGGAGCCGTTGACGCTTTCCATGCCGCGATCTGTTGCAGGCGGCCCTCCAGGGGCGGGTGGGTGTAGAAGATGAGGGTTTCGAGCGGCGAGGGATCGACGCTGGCGTGGTCCCACTCGCGCTCCAGCACGGCGGCGAGGCCGTCGGGCTCGCGGGCCTGGTTCAGCGAATAGGCGTCGGCGCCCACGTTGGCCCAGCGCAGATAGGCGCCCGCGACCAGCATCGCCGCAGCCACGCCCAGGATGGCGAGGGCGGCGACGGCCGGCAGGGCGGCGGGGTCGGCGGGGCTCTGCACGGCCCTCGCGCCGGTCAGGCGAGCGAGCGGCGCGGCAAGGCGCTGCACGGCGAGCATGCCGACGAACAGCGTCAGGGCGACGAGCAGCGAGACGTTCAGAATATCGCCGTGCACGTAGTGGCCCATGATGTGGGCGACATAGGCGCGGGTCTCGGCCGGCGGCGCGGCCGCGAGCTCGGGTCCCACTGACACCTGCGCGGCCCCGAAGCCGCCGGTGACGTCGGCGTCGAAGCCGGGCGGGTCGGCGGCGAACCAGACCTGGTGGGCGGGCAGGCCGGTGTGGTCGATCAGCTGGGTCAGGCCGTCGCGCACCGGTCCGGCCGGCAGGGGCGTCAGCGGCGGGCCCAGCGAAAGGGCGTAGGGCAACCAGCCGACCAGGAGGATCGCGGCGGTCAGGGCCGCGCCGGCGATCAGCGGCCAGGCGCGGGGCGCGCGGCGCATCAGCCATAGGATCAGCGGCACGAAAATCAGCGCCGCGATCATCACCGGCGCGACGCCGCCGCCCGCCGCCGCGAGGCGGGCGCTAAGGCCGGGACCGGGGGCGACGCCGCCGCCGGCCGCCAGCACCTGATCGCCCCAGGCGCCCATCAGGGCGTCGAAGGCCGCCTTCAGCGTCGCCAGGATCAGCGTCAGCAGGACGGCGGCGGCCGCGCTGGTCAGCCAGGGGCGGGGCCGGGCTGACTGGAGGCGCCGCGCGATGCGGTCCATCAGGCCGGCGCGCGACAGCAGGGCGCAGGCGGCCAGCAGCAGGGCGAGGCCGCCCAGCCAGGCAACCAGCCGCACGTCGGTGTGGGCGTGGGCGGCGGCGAGCTGCGACGCCGGCAGGCGCGCCAGCCAGGCCGTGGCCTGATCGGCCGGCGTCATCGCGTCAGGCCGCCGCGGGGTCGGCGGCGCGCTTGCGGGCCGGCAGGAAGCGCCGGACCACCTCGCCGAACGGCCAGACCATCTGGGCCAGGAAATGCTTCGGCGCGCCCTCCACCCCATAGTCCGCCGGCAGCACGCCCTTCGGCATATAGAAGGTGCCGAACATCAGGTCGAAGATCGGGAAGGTCGGCGCGAAGTTCTTGTCGTGCGCCGCCGGGTCCTTGGCGTGGTGCCAGCGGTGGTAGACCGGGCTGACGATCACGTAGCGCAGCGGCCCGAAGGTCCAATTGACGTTGGCGTGGACCAGGGCGCCCACCACCAGGTTGAACGGCGCGATCAGCACCAACACCGCCGGGGAGAAGCCGGCCAGCCGCACCAGCGCCAGGGCGCCAGCCCCATAGACGACGAAGTTCACCGGATGGATGCGGAAGGTGGTGGTCCAGTCGAGGTCCTCGGCGCTGTGGTGGATGGCGTGGAAGGACCAGAGGGTGCGCGTGTGGAAAAGCCGGTGCAGCCAGTACTGCACGAAGTCCATGGCCACGATGACGCCGAGCGCCTGGGCCCAGAGCGGCCATGTCGCGACCCAGCCGTAGCCGCCCAGCACCGCTGCGCTGACCGCCGCGCCCTGGCCCTGGAAGACCAGGCCGGCGCCGCCGCGGATCATCGCCTCGGTGAGGCCGCCATATAAGAGGACGCCCAGGAGCCAGTAGAGGGCGTTGTCCGCTAGGTCGCCGCTGAGGAAGCGCGGCTGTCCGGGATTGCAAGGCGCGATCCGGGCCAGAAGCCCGAAGGCCACGAACATGACCGCGAGGTTGATCAGCCCGAAGGCCATGGCGCGCATCCTTGAAGGCAGCTCCGACGCTAGAGAGCGCCGGGCTAAGTTTGCGTAAAGCCCAGATGCGCGCCCCCGCCAACAACAGGCTCCGCAAGGGTCCGCGATCCCTTACTTGGAGCGCCGCGGAGGCGCATGGTTAATCGAAAGTAATAGTAAACTTCGATCAACCATAGAAATATGATCGGCAATACTTCGACGTTTACTGAGGATTAAGGCAAGTGCGAGAGATTGGCGTGGTCTCAAGGGGCGAGCAGGCCTGACCGGCTTGATCCCTACCAAACTTGCTAATCAGGAGATCAAGCATGTCGAAGTTCGTTACGCGTTTCATGAAGGACGAATCCGGCGCGACCGCCATCGAGTATGGTCTGATCGTCGCCCTCATCGCGGTCGTGATCATCAGCGCCGTCACCACGCTGGGCACGAACCTCAACACCAGCCTTTCCAAGGCCGGCGCCGCGATCCACTAAATCGTCCTTCAGACGGTTCAAGAGCGAAGGAAGGGCCGTGGCGCAAGCCGCGGCCCTTTCTTCGTTTCCGGCCGGGCGATCCGCGCCCCGCGCACGTCGCCTGTCGCCACATGGGCCGAGCTCCCAGCGGACACTCTCCTTTAGGTAATAGTTAGCGCGTAATAAGTGTGTTCTTTTATTACATCTTAAAAGCTTGGCGTCAGATTGCCGCATGCCAAGAGCGAGGGGCTGCACAGAGGGGGCGCCTCAAGAGCTTGAGCCAATCAGCTTGAGAGGACACATCATGAAATCGTTCGTTACGCGCTTCCTGAAAGATCAGTCGGGCGCCACCGCCATCGAGTACGGCCTGATCGTGGCCCTGATCGCCGTCGTGATCATCGGCGCGGTCACCACCCTCGGGACCAACCTCAACACCAGCCTGTCGACGGCGGGCGCGGCCATTCACTAAAGTCTCTTGTCCATGCCGGTGCGGATCATCCGAACCGCGCCGGCTTGGAAACCTTCGGTTCACGCCTTCAGGCGATTCTGCCGCCGTCGCTTCGCATCATCGGCCGCGCATGACGCCTGACCTCATCAAGACCGTGGTGCTCTGCACCTTCGCCGCGCTGGTGATCGGCGCGGCCGTGAAGGACATCTCCTCCTTCACCATCCCCAACTGGATCTCCATCGCGCTCGCGGCGGCCTTCATTCCCGCCGCTCTGGCGCTCGGGGTGTCGCTGCCGGTCATCGGAATCAGTTTCGCCGTCGGCATCGCCGCCCTGGTGCTGGCGGCGGTGATGTTCGCGCTGGGCTGGATCGGCGGCGGCGACGCCAAGCTGATGGCGGCCGCGGCGCTCTGGGTCGGGCTGCGCGGCATCGGGCCCTTCGCCATCTATACCGGCCTCGCCGGCGGCGCGCTGGCGCTGGCCCTCGTCGCGCTCAGATCGGCGTGGCTGCGGCCGATCGCCCACGCCGGACCGGCCTGGACGCGGCGGCTGGCCACGCCGGGTGAGTCGGCGCCCTACGGCGTCGCCATCGCGATCGGCGCGCTGGCCGCCTTCGCCCTGCACCCTCTCGTGTGATGGCCGCCATGGGAAAGCGCCGCCTTAGGCGAGCGTTAACCATGGACCCGCCACCCTCGCTCCAAGCCAGAACGGCAACCGATTCACCCAAGGACCGCCGTCCGGCGACGACGCCGGCGGTCCGCCTCACCGAAACCGTCGTCCGGGAGCCGCGGAGCGCATTATGACACCCGCCCGCATCGTCATCATCCTGGTCGCCCTCGTTGCGGCGGTCGGATTGGCGTTACTCGTCCACAGCATGTTCGGCCCCGCCAAGGCGCCGGCCCCGACCGTTACCGTGCAGGCCCCGCCGCCGCCGATGACCCGCGTGCTGGTCGCCAAGGTCGATCTCGCGGTCGGCGACCGACTCAGCGCCGACAACATGACCTGGCAGACCTGGCCCGCCGCGACCCTCAACGCCGCCTACGTCACCGACGGGGTGATGACGGCCGCGCCGGTCGACGCCGCCTCCAACGCGATCAGCACCGCCGGCAAGACCGTGACCGATATGGCGAGCGGCGGCGGACCCAAGCTGCTCGCCATGGTCGGCGCCATCGTCCGCCAGCCGATCTTCGCCGGTGAGCCGATCACCGCCCGCGACACGGTCCGCAGCGGCGACACCAGCTACATGGCCATCCGCTTGCCGCAGGGCATGCGCGCCATGTCCCTGCCGCTTTCCACCGAGAGCGGCGCCGGCGGCTTCATCGAACCCGGCGATCACGTCGACATCTATTCGACCCACGCCGACACCTCGAAGAACAGCGGCGGGGCCATGGTCACCGAGACGGTGCTGACCAACGTGCTGGTGCTGGCCATCGACCAGCATCCCGATGCGCCGAAGAACACCCAGACCCTGCCTGGCAACACCATCACCCTCGAAGTGCCCGAGGCCAGCGTCACCGCCGTGGCCAAGGCCCGCGGCCAGACCGGACTTACCCTGGCGCTTCGCTCCTATGCCGACATCGCCGGCCGCCCCAACGGTCCCACCGGGGACGGCCATGTCGTGCGCATCTTCAGAGGCGGCGGCGCCGCCGAAACGGTGACTGCCCAATGAGCCGCATCATGAACTCCAAGGCCGCCGTCCTTAAGCTGCTTGCCGGCCTCGCCGCCGGCGCCTGGCTTGCCCTGCCGGTGATCAGCCACGCGGCGCCCGCGCCCGCCATGGCGCCGCCCGCCGACACCCCGTCGGTGGTTCGGGTGGACCTCGGGTCGGGCGGCTCCAGCCAGTCCCTGGCGCTGCCGCAAGGCCGCTCGGCGATCGTCGACCTGCCGGTCGACGCCCGCGACGTGCTGGTCAGCAACCCGACTGTCGCCGAGACGGTGCTGCGCACCCCGCGCCGCATCTATGTGCTGGGCATGAAGAGCGGCGTCACCGACGCGGTGTTCTTCGACGCGGCCGGCCGGCGCATCCTCAGCCTCAACATCCACGTCGAGCAGAACACCTCGGCCCTCGCCGAGACCATCAACCGCATCCTGCCGGGCGCCCAGGTGCATGTGGAGGCGATCAACGACAGCATCGTGCTCTCCGGCACGGTGATGAACCTCGCTGACGTCGACAAGGCCGCCACCATCGCCAAGGCCACCGTCTCCAAGCCGGACCTGGTGCTGAACATGATCTCCACCGGCGGCCAGGATCAGGTGATGCTCAAGGTCCGCATCGTCGAGATGGACCGCCAGGTGATCAAGCAACTGGGCTTCAACTGGAGCGCGGTGATCAACCAGGCCGGCTCGACCCAGTTCCTGCTCTCCAGCGCCTCCACCTTCGGGGTCAACGGCGCGCTCTTGGGCGGCATCACCGCCGCCCTGACCCGCAATTCCACCACCGAGCCGGTCTCGACCATCAACGGCGTCAGCCAGATCTGCCACACCTGCCCGCTGGCCACGACCACCACCACGGCCGGCTCGCAGGGCCTCAATCAGGGCAGCGGCAACATCCAGGCCTTCGAACAGGTCGGCCTGGTGCGCACCCTGGCCGAGCCGAACCTGACGGCGGTGTCCGGCGAGGCGGCCAAGTTCCTGGTCGGCGGCGAATTCCCGGTGCCGTCCGGCGAATCCAGCACCGGCCAGGTCTCGATCGAGTTCAAGCCGTTCGGCGTCGGCCTCGGCTTCACCCCGGTGGTGCTGTCCGGCGGGCGGATCTCGCTGAAGCTCTCCACCGAGGTGTCCGAGCTCAGCAACCAGGGCTCGTTCAACGTCGCGACCGGCTCCGGCGGCCCCCTGCTGGTGGTGCCGGCGCTGACGGTGCGGCGCGCCGAGACCACCGTTGAACTGCCCTCCGGCGGCTCGATGATGATCGCCGGCCTCTTGCAGGACAAGTCCTCGCAGGACCTTGCCAACCTGCCCGGCATCAAGAACCTGCCGATCCTGGGCGCGCTCTTCCAGTCGCGCGACTACCAGGCCGGCCAGACCGAGCTGGTGGTGATCGTCACCCCCTACATCGTCAACCCGACCAGCCCGGCCAATCTGCAGACGCCGATCGACGGCCTGCAGGTGTCCAACGACTTCGACACCATCCTGCTGGGTCGGCTGAACAAGTCCACCAATCACGCGCCTCAGTCCACCGAGGGAAGAACCTATCAAGGACCCTACGGCTATGTCGTTGAGTGACCCCCGCCTTCTCAAGGAGCGTCCGTTCATGCGCGCACCTCTCTGGGCAGCCAGTCTGGCTTTGCTGGCGCTCGGCGCCTGTGCGACAGGCGACGCCAAGCCCACGACGCCAGCCCCGCTGACGCCTTCCGAGCGGTTCTCGATCGAGGTCACCCCGGCGCCCGACGAGCTGCAGCTGGCCGCCCACACGTCGGGCCTGTCGTCAGCCCAGACCGCGGCGCTCGACGACTTCCTCGGCCGCTGGTCGGGCGGCAATCACGCGGCGATCACAGTCAAGGCCCCCGAGCATGGTCCCGACCCGGCCGGCGTCTACCGCACCGCCACCGACGCCCGCGACTATCTGGTGGCCCGGGGCGTGCCGGCCACGGACATCCGCATCGTCGGCTACGACGCCGGCGGCGACGGCAAGGCGCCGGTCCGGGTCGGCTTCATCCACTATGAGGCCCGCGGCCCGCAGTGCGGCCAGTCCTGGGAGAACCTCGCCGACGTCAACAGCAACCGCGAGTACGACAACTTCGGCTGCGCCAACACCGCCAACATCGCTGCCCAGCTCGCCAATCCGGAAGATCTGCTGCATCCGCGGCCGATGACGCCGGCGGACGCGCAGCGCCGCGAAAACGTGCTCGCCAAGTACCGCGCCGGCGACACGACCTCGACCGCCAAGGACACTCAGGCCAACGGCGCCGTTTCGACGACGGTGGGAAACTAAATGCCTCAGACAGCTGAAAGCCCCGATCCGTTCGACCTCGACTTCGAGGCCGACTCCGATTTCACCTCGGCGCCCGCCGCGTCCAGCACCGGCTCGCCGCCGGACCCGTTCGCGGGCCTGGGCTCGTCGCACGCGGACGACGATGACTTCGACCACGTTCCGGCGCACCCGCAGCCGTCGGCGCCCAATCCGATCGCCGAGATGCTGGCCAGCGCCGAAGCGGCGCTCGGCGATCACACGGTGCCGCGCATCACCATCCACGTGTTCTGGTCGCGCCCGGAGATGGGCGAACTGATCCACCGCGCCAGCGGCGACCGGCGCATGGAGCGGGCCAAGACGGTCGTTCACGAAGGCGGCCTCGCCGCCGCCGTCGAGTACTACCAGAACCAGCCGACCCCCTCGCTGGTGATCGTCGAAAGCCTCGATCCCGCCAACGTCCTGCTCGACCTGCTCAACCGCCTCGCCGAGGTGTGCGATCCGGGCACCAAGGTGGTCGTGGTCGGCGCCGCCAATGACATCAGCCTCTATCGCGAGCTGATGCGCCGCGGCGTCAGCGAATACCTGGTGCCGCCGCTGGGCACCCTGCAGCTGATCGCGGCCATCACCGCCCTCTACGCCGATCCGGCCCAGCCCTTCGTCGGCCGCCAGATCGCCTTCTGCGGAGCCAAGGGCGGCGCCGGGGCCTCGACCTTGGCGCACAACGTCGCGCACCTGATCTCCGAGCGGATGGGCGCCAACACGGTGCTGGTCGATCTCGACCTCGCCTTCGGCACCGCCGGCCTCGACTTCAACCAGGACCCGCTGCACGGCATCGCCGACGCCCTCTCCCAGCCCGACCGGCTCGACCCGGTGCTGATGGAGCGGATGATGGCGCGCTGCGGCGACCACCTCTCGCTCTTCGCCGCCCCGGCCAGCCTGGAGCGCGACTTCGAGATCGCCACCGAGACCTACGAGGAAGTGGCGCAGAAGATCCGCGCCTCCAGCCCCTATGTGGTGCTCGACCTGCCGCACGCCTGGACCGCCTGGAAGCGGCGCATGCTGCTCACCTCCGATGACCTGGTGGTGGTGGCCGAGCCGGATCTCGCCTCACTGCGCAACGCCAAGAACATCGTCGATCTGGTCAAGGCCGCCCGGCCCAACGACGCCCCGCCGCGCGTGGTGCTCAACAAGGTCGGCGTGCCCGGCCGGCCGGAGATTCCGTTCCGCGAATTCGGCGACGCGCTCGGCCTGACGCCGGCGATGGTGATCTCGTTCGACGCCAAGCTGTTCGGCCAGGCCGCCAACAACGGCCAGATGATCGCCGAAGTCGGCCCCAAATCGAAGCAGGCAGAGAGCCTCGAAGGCCTGGCCCGGATGATCAGCCGGCGCGAGAGCGCCGCCGAGCCGGCCCCGAAAGCCCAGACGTCCCTGCTCAACCGTTTCCTCAAGAGATAGCGAGCCAGCGTGTTCGGCAAGCGCGCCACCGACCAGCCAGCGCCGGCGCCCCGGCAAGCCCCGCCTCCGGCGGCCGCCGGCGCGCCGGCGATCGCCACGCGTCCGCAGCGGGTGGAAACCGCTGCGCCGACGCCGGCGCCCGCCAGCGCCGCCCCCGCCGCCAAGCCGCAGCCGAAGGCCACCCGCGGCTTCGAGCAGCTGCAGGCCGCGCAAGGGCCCACGGAAATCGTCCGTGAGCAGAGCGAGTACTACCACCAGACCAAGACCACGATCTTCAACGCCCTCTTGAACACCATCGACCTGGCCCAGCTGGCGCAGATGGACCAGGCGACGGCGGCCGAGGAGATCCGCGACATCGTCGCCGAGCTGGTGGCGATCAAGAACGTCTCGATGTCGGTCGCCGAGACCGATCATCTGGTGCAGGACGTCATCAACGACGTGCTGGGCTACGGCCCGCTGGAGCCGCTGCTGGCCCGCGACGAGATCGCCGACATCATGTGCAACGGCGCCAACCGGGTGTTTATCGAAGTCAACGGCAAGACCCAGCTGACCAACGTGCGCTTCCGCGACAACGCCCAGCTGATGAACATCTGCCAGCGCATCGTCAGCCAGGTCGGCCGGCGGGTCGATGAAGCCTCGCCGATCTGCGACGCGCGCCTGCCCGACGGCAGCCGGGTCAACGTCATCTCCGCCCCGCTCTCGCTCGATGGTCCCACGCTCACCATCCGGAAATTCCGGAAGGACAAGCTGACCATGAAGAACCTGGTCGAGTACGCCTCGATCAGTCCGGAAGGCGCGCGGGTGCTGGGCGTCATCGGCGCCTGCCGATGCAATGTGATCATCTCCGGCGGGACCGGCTCGGGCAAAACCACCCTGCTCAACACCCTGACCGCCTTCATCGACCCGACCGAACGCGTCATCACCTGCGAAGACGCCGCCGAACTGCAGCTGCAGCAGCCGCACGTGGTGCGCCTGGAAACCCGGCCCGCGAACCTCGAGGGCACGGGCATGATCAACATGCGCGACCTGGTCAGGAACTGCCTGCGGATGCGTCCTGAGCGGATCATCGTCGGCGAAGTCCGCGGCCCCGAAGCGTTCGACCTGCTGCAGGCGATGAACACGGGCCACGACGGCTCGATGGGCACGCTGCACGCCAACTCGCCCCGCGAAGCCATCAGCCGCCTGGAATCGATGATCACCATGGGCGGCTACGGCCTGCCCTCGAAGACCATCCGCGAGATGATCGTGGGCTCGGTCGACGTGATCATCCAGGCCGCCCGCCTGCGCGACGGCTCGCGCCGCATCACCCACGTCACCGAGGTGGTGGGGTTGGAAGGCGACGTGATCGTGACCCAGGACCTCTTCGTCTACGAGATCACCGGCGAAGACCAGCATGGCGGCGTCCTCGGCCGCCACCGCTCGACCGGCATCGCCCGCCCCCGCTTCTGGGACCGCGCCCGCTACTACGGCCTGGAGCGCGAGCTGGCCGAAGCCCTCGACGCGGCGGAGTAGGCCGCCCCCATGGAAAACCTTCTCCTCCTCGGCGTCGCCGCCCTGGCCTTCGTCACCGTGGTGGCGATCGGCTTCGCCTTCGCCGGCGGCAAGACCAGCCAGGAGAAGGCGGTCAAGCGGGCCCAGGCGATCGGCGCCAGCACCCGCGGCGCCCAGCGCGTGCGCACCACGCAGGCCAACACCCCGGAATCGCGCCGCAAGGCGATCGTCAAAAGCCTGCAGGAGCAGGAACGCCAGGCGAAGAAGAAGCGGCTGACTCTCGCCAACCGGCTGCTCCAGGCCGGCCTGAAGATCACGGTGCCGCAGTTCTGGCTGGCTGGCGGCGGGCTCGGCTTTATCGTCGCTTTCGCGACCTTCCTGTTCCTGCACGCGAACATCCTGGTGGCGCTCGGCCTCGGCATCGCCTCCGGGCTTGGGCTGCCGCAGTGGATCCTCGGCTTCCTGGCCAAGCGGCGGACCAACAAGTTCACGTCCACCTTCTCGGACGCCATGGATATCATCGTCCGCGGCATCAAATCCGGCCTGCCCGTCCACGACTGCCTGAAGATCATCGGGCGCGAAACCGCAGAGCCGCTGGCCGGCGAGTTCCGGCGCCTGGTCGAGAACATCGGCGTCGGCATGACCCTCGATCAGGCGCTCGAGAAGCTCGACGAGCACATGCCGACCCCCGAAGTCCGCTTCTTCGCCATCGTCATGAACATTCAGCAGAAAACCGGCGGCAACCTGGCCGAGGCGCTCAATAACCTCTCGACCGTGCTCAGGGCCCGCAAGCTGATGAAGGAAAAGGTCAAGGCGCTTTCCGCCGAAGCCACCTCCTCGGCGATGATCATCGGCTGCCTGCCGCCAGCGGTGGTGCTGCTGATCATGGTCTGGACGCCCGGCTACATGTCGCCGATGTTCACCGACCACCGCGGCTGGGTGATGCTCGGTGGCTCGGGCATCTGGATGAGTCTCGGTGTCTTCGTGATGGTCCGCATGATCAACTTCAAGTTCTGAGGGCCCGGCGTTGATCGAGTTTCTCACCAACCCAGACAATGTGATCACCTTCATCACCGGCCTGCTGGTGTTCTTCGCGGTGTTCACCCTGGTCAGCCCGGCCTACCAGCAAGGCAACCTGGCGAAGCGGCTGGATTCGGTGAAGAACCGGCGCGAGGAACTGCGTCGCCGCTCGCGCGAAGCGCTGGCCGCCGGCAAGCAGGGCGGCAACACGCTGCGGCGCACCGACGAGGGCGTCTACAAGAACGTGGTCGACCGCCTGCAGCTCTCTCGGCTGCTCGAGGACACGGGCCTGGTCGACAAGCTGGCGCAGGCCGGCTTCCGCGGGCCGGCGGCGGTGTCGCGCTTCTACTTCTTCCGCCTGATCTCGCCCTTCGTGCTGGCGCTGATGGCGGCCATCTATCTTTTCTTCATCAACGCCTTCGGCCTGCCGGTGATGCAGCGGATCGCCATCTGCGTCGCCGCGCTGCTCGCCGGCTACTACGCGCCCAACCTCTACATCTCCAACATCGCCAGCAAGCGGCGCGACTCGATCGTCGGCGTCTTCCCCGACGCCCTCGACCTGCTGCTGATCTGCGTCGAATCCGGCATGTCGATCGAGGCGGCGATCATGAAGGTCGGCGCGGAGGTCGGCGGCTCATCGATCGAACTGGCCGAGGAGCTGTCGCTGCTCTCGGCCGAACTCTCCTACCTGCCGGAGCGCCGCATGGCCTACGAAGGCCTGGCCCGGCGCACCAACCACCCGGGGATCAAGGCGGTGGTCACCGCCATGATCCAGGCCGAGCGCTACGGCACGCCGCTGGGCAACGCCCTGCGCGTCATGGCCAAGGAAAACCGCGAACTGCGCATGGCCGCCGCCGAGAAGAAGGCCGCCGCCCTGCCGCCCAA
>DATAVF010000299.1:0-8866 GCA_036267835.1 Caulobacteraceae bacterium
AACTTCGCCGGGCGCTTCTCGAGGAACGAGACCACACCCTCGCGCACATCGGCCGAAGCGCCACGCACATAGATGCCCTTGGAATCGACCTTGTGCGCCTCCATCGGGTGATCCATGCCGAGACCGCGCCACATCATCTGACGGATGAGCGCGACCGACACCGGCGCAGTGTTGTCGGCGATTTCGCGCGCGATCTCGCGGGCGCGCGGCAGCAGGCGATCCGGCGGCACAACTTCGGTGACCAGACGGCCGGCCAGCGCTTCCTGCGCATCGAACACCTTGCCGGAGAAGCACCAGGCCAGCGCCTGGGCGATGCCGACAATGCGCGGCAGGAAGAAGCTGGAGGCCGCTTCCGGCACGATGCCGCGGCGGGCGAATACAAAGCCGAAGCGCGCCGTCTCGCTGGCGATGCGGATGTCCATGGCAAGCTGCATGGTGGCGCCGATGCCGACGGCAGGGCCGTTCACAGCAGCGATCACCGGCTTCAGGCTCTCGAAAATCTCCAGCGTCAGGCGGCCGCCGCCGTCGCGCGTGCGATCGTCGCTCCAGTCGACCTTGTCGGCTGGGCCGGCATTGCGCTCCGGCCGGTCGGTGCGGCGCGTCGAGTCAAACGTGTCGGCGCCGGCGGACAGATCGGCGCCGGCGCAGAAGCCGCGCCCCGCGCCGGTGACGATCACCACCCGCACGTCATCGTCGGCGTCGGTGGTGTCGAACGCCTTGATCATATCGGCCATCATCTGGCCGGTGAAGGCGTTCAGCTTGTCCGGCCGGTTCAGGGTGATGGTGGCGATGCCGTCCGCCACATCATAGAGGATGGTCTCGAAGGTCGGGTTGGTCATGACTGCCTCATCGTCGTTTCACACCAAGCTGAACACCGCCGACGCGGGGTCACACAAGCCATTGCGTGGGTCTGGAAGTTCGATATTGCTATCGATATCGATAGCAAGTGCTGAGGCACGCAACAATGCAGATGCTGTTTCACTTCACTGACGAGATCGCTCGCCGCCTCAAGGCCGCAGTGCCGTCTCGCCAGCGAAGTTCGTTCGTCCAGCAGCTTGTGGAGGACGCGCTACGATCGATCGAAGACGATGATCCGATCTACCGCGCCGCGCTCGCGGCGGAGGCGGACGTGGAGCACGACGAAGATCGTGACCTATGGGACACGCTCAGCGCCGACGGCCTGGATCAGGAAGCATGAAGCGCGGCGAGGTGTGGTGGACCGAGTTCGATCCCGCGCGCGACGCGAAGGTCAGGAAAACGCGCCCCGCGGTCATCCTCTCGGTGGATCAGGTCAACCGAGCACGAGGGACCGTGCTTGTTGCGCCCCTGTCGACGGCGCCTCGCGCGTACCCGCCAATCTCGGTCGCGGTGACCTCCGTTGGGCGACCGTCGATCGCCAAGTGCGATCAGGTTCGCGCCGTCGACAAATCGCGCCTGACCAGCCGCGCTGGAGCGCTCAATGCTGATGACCTCAGGGCAGTCGAAAACGGGGTGAGACAGGTCCTGGGTCTTTAGGCGACGCCCTCACACAGCTCCCCTTTACGCCGCCCGGCCCGCCGGCTCATAAGTCTTAACAACGATAAGTGAGCGAAGGGAGGCGTGTCATGGCTGAGCCAATCCTGGCCGACTACATCATAGTGGGCGCGGGCTCCGCGGGATGCGTGCTGGCCGACCGGCTCTCGGCCGACGGCAAGTCCAAGGTGCTGCTGCTGGAAGCCGGAGGCGACGACCGGCCGACCAAGAACCTCTCGCAGTTCATGTCCAACCTGATGATCCACGTGCCGGTCGGCTATTCGCAGACCCTGAAGGATCCGAAGGTCAACTGGCTCTACCCCACCGAGCCCGATCCCGGCACTGGCGGACGCACCCACATCTGGCCGCGCGGCAAGGTGCTGGGGGGCTCTTCGTCGATCAACGGCCTCTTGTACATTCGCGGCCAGCACGCCGATTACGATGGCTGGCGCCAGCTCGGCTGCGAGGGCTGGGGCTGGGACGACGTGAAGGACTACTTCCTGCGCGCCGAGAACCAGGAACGGCCGGGCTGCGGCCCGCTGCACGGCACTGGCGGCCCGCTGAATGTGTCGGACGTCACCCAGACCCACGACGTCTCCGACGACGTGATCGAGGCCTGCGTCGAAGCCGGTATTCCGCGCAATCCGGACGTCAACGGCGAGAGCCAGGAGGGTGTCGCCTACTACCAGCTGACGGTGAAGAACGGGCAGCGCTGCTCGGCGGCGGTCGCCTACCTGCACCCGGCGATGGACCGGCCCAACCTGCGCGTCGAGACGCGGGCGCTGACCACGCGGGTGCTGTTCGAGGGCAAGCGGGCGATCGGCATCGAGTACAGCCAGGGCGGCGAGATCAAGACCGCCAAGGCGGCGGCCGAGGTGATCCTCTGCGGCGGCGCCATCAACTCGCCGCAGCTGCTGCAGCTGTCGGGCGTCGGCCCGGCGGCGCTGCTGCATGGCCAGGGCCTGCCGGTGGTGTCGGACCTGCCGGGCGTCGGCGAGAACCTTCAGGACCACTATGTGATCACCTCCACCTTCCGGCTCAAGGAAGGCACGGTGTCGGTCAACGAGCTGACCAAGGGCGCCCGCTTCGTGGGCGAGACCTTCAAGTACGTCTTCCAGCGCAAGGGGCTACTCACCCTGTCGGCCGCCCACATCGCGGTCTTCTGCAAGTCGCGGCCCGACCTCGCGGGGCCGGACATCCAGTTCCACGTGCTGCCGGCCACCATGGACACGGCCAAGCTGATGAACGAGCAGAAGATGGAGCTGGAAGGCGCCCCCGGCCTCACCATCGCCCCCTGCCAGGTGCGCCCCGAGAGCCGCGGCTGGATCCGCATCAAGTCGCCGGACCCGACCATCTACCCGTCGATCCAGCCCAACTATTTGAGCGACCCGCTCGACCAGGAGGTGGCGGTGGCGTCGCTGAAGTGGGCGCGCAAGATCGCCTCGCAGCCGGCGCTGCAGAAGTGGATCGACCACGAGATGATGCCGGGCCCCGACTTCACCACCGACGAGCAGCTCTTGGGCTTCGCCCGCATGGCCGGCTCGACCATCTACCACCCGGTCGGCACCTGCCAGATGGGACACGGCCCGATGGCGGTGGTCGATCCGCAGCTGCGCGTGCTGGGCGTCGAAGCCCTCCGCGTCGTCGATGCTTCGGTGATGCCGCGCCTGGTTTCCGGCAACACCAACGCTCCGACCATCATGATCGCCGAGAAAGCCGCCGACATGATCCTCGGCAAGGCCCCCGCGAACGCGATGGCGGCCTGACCCCTAGAGCATAGCCAAGGTTCCACGATGCACCCGACCCACCACGCCAAGTCCAACCCCGACAAGCCCGCCTACATCATGTCCGGCTCCGGCGAGGTCGTGACCTATGGCGAGCTCGACGCGCGCTCGAACCAGGGGGCTCACCTGTTCCGCTCGCTGGGCATCCAGAAGGGTGACGCGGTCGCCTTCTGCATGGAGAACACGGCGCGCTACTATGAGGCGCTATGGGCGGCGCAGCGGTCGGGGCTGCGCTTTACCGCGGTCTCGTCGAAGCTGTCGGTCGGCGAGCTCGAATACATCCTGAAGGATTGCGAGGCGAAGGCCTTCGTCGCCTCGCACGGCATTGCCGAGCTGGCGCTGCAGGTGGCGCCGCTGGTTCCGGGCGTGGCCCTCTTCATGACCGACGGGACCGCGGGGCCGTTCAAGAGCTTCGAGGAAGCGCGCGCGGCCTTCCCGACCACGCCCATTGCCGACGAAGGCGCGGGCGGGGCGATGCTCTATTCGTCCGGCACCACCGGGCGGCCGAAGGGCGTGAAGCGCCCGGTCACTGGCGATATGCCCATCGACGCGCCCAATGGCCTCGCCATGATGGGCCAGGCGCTCTACGGCTGGACGCCGGACAGCATCTACCTCTCGCCCGCGCCGCTCTACCACGCCGCCCCGCTGGGCTGGTCGATGGGGGTGCAGTCGCTCGGCGGCACCGTGGTGGTGATGGAGCGCTTCGACGCTGAAGAGGCGCTCGCCGCGATCGAGAAGCACAAGGTGACCACTGCTCAGTGGGTGCCAACCCACTTCGTCCGTATGCTGAAGCTGCCGGAGGAGACTCGGGCCAAGTATGACGTCTCGACCCTGAAGCAGGTCTTCCACGCCGCCGCGCCGTGCCCGGTGCCGGTGAAGCAGCAGATGATCGAGTGGTGGGGCCCGATCATCAGCGAGTATTACGCAGGCACCGAGGGCAACGGCTTCACCGCAATCAATTCGGCCGAATGGCTGGCCCACAAGGGCTCGGTCGGCAAGTCGCTGACCGCGGAACTGAAGATCTGCGACGAGGATGGCAACGCGCTGCCGCCGCGCAGCGAGGGGACGGTCTATTTCGCCGGCGGCGGCCAGTTCGAGTACCACAACGACCCGAAGAAGACCGCCGAGAGCCGCAACCAGCACGGCTGGACCACGCTCGGCGACGTGGGCTGGGTGGACGAGGAGGGCTACCTCTACCTGACCGACCGCAAGAGCTTCATGATCATCTCCGGCGGGGTGAACATCTACCCGCAGGAGATCGAGAACCTGCTGATCACCCACCCGAAGGTGGCCGACGTGGCCGTGGTCGGCGCCCCGCACGAGGAGATGGGCGAGCAGGTGGTGGCGGTGATCCAGCCCGCCAATTGGGCCGACGCGGGCGACGACCTCGCGGCCGAACTGTCAGCCTTCGCCCGCGCCAACCTCAGCCACGTGAAGTCCCCGCGCCGGATCGAGTTCATGCAGGAACTCCCCCGCCACGCGACCGGCAAGCTCTACAAGCGCCTGATCCGCGACGCCTACTGGGCCAAGGACGGGCCGAAGATTGGGTAGTTAGCGCGCCTCCCCCTACGGGTGAGGTGCGCCCGTCCACTGCGCCAGCCAGTCGGCGAGCGCTTGGGGGGTCATGCTGCGGGCGTCGGCTAACGCCGCGATATGGCCGGCGTCGAGCAATCGGCTGGTGCGCGGGTCGATGATCAGCAACGCGGGGACGCCTTCGAGGCGGCTGGTGATGCCGTAGCGAGCCGGGATTTGCAGGTTCTTGTCGAAGCGGCCGACGTCCACCAGCACCACCTGGTAATGGGCGGCGACCCACGGCTTCAGCGACGGCAGCTCCATGGTGCTGGAGAGGATGCGGCAGTCGCCGCACCAGTTGCCGCCGAGGTCGATCAGCAGCAGCTTGTGGTGGGCTAGAGCCACTGCACGCGCCGCGGCCACCGCCCGGTCCGCGTTGGCGGCTTCGTCGTACGGGTAGGGCAGGGGCGTCGCCAGCTGGGCGAAGCTCTGGATGCCCACCGGCGGCGCCCGTCCCGCGTCCGCAGCCCCGGCGGCTGCCAGCAGGGAGGCCGCGAGCGCCACGAACGTCAGTTTACGGAAGATCAACGGCGACTCGCTCCGGAATACGGACCATCAGCTTGCGGTAGGCGCGCAGGAAGTTCGACTTCAGGCGCACCGGCTCCTCCACAACCTCGATCACCGGGAATCGTTTCAGGATTTCCTCCCAGATGATCCGCAGCTGCATTTCAGCCAGCCGCATACCGACGCAGCGGTGAATGCCGAAGCCGAAGGCGATGTGCTGGCGCGGCCGCGGCCGATCGACGATGAAGGCTTCCGGGTTGTCGATCACCGTGTCGTCGCGGTTGCCCGAGACGTACCACATCACCACCTTGTCGCCGGCCTTGATGGTCTTGCCCCCGACCTCGAAGTCCGCCTTGGCGGTGCGGCGCATGTGGGCGACCGGCGTCTGATAGCGGATCATCTCCGGCACCATCGAATCGAACAGCGCCGGGTTGGCCTTCAGCTTGGCCACTTCGCCGGGGTTCTGCAGCAAGGCGAGCAGGCCGCCGGTGATGGTGTTGCGGGTGGTGTCGTTGCCGCCCACGATCAAGAGCAGGATGTTGCCCAGGAACTCCATCAGCGGCATTTCCTTGGTGGATTCGCCGTGGGCCAGCATCGAGATCAGATCGTTCCTCGGCGGCTCCAAGGCGCGCACGTCCCAGAGGCTCTTGAAGTAGCCGGCGCAGCCCATCAGCTCGCCCCGCATCTCGTCGGCGGTCATGGTGTCCGAGGTGTCGGTGGTGATCAGGTCCGACCAGTAGGTGAGCTTGCTGCGCTCCTCGAACGGGAAGTCGAACAGGGTCGCCAGCATCTGGGTGGTCAGCTCGACCGAGACGCGCTGCACCCAGTCGAAGGGCTCGCCGATCGGCAGCTCGTCGAGGATCTTGCCGGCGCGCTCGCGAATGAGAGGGGCCATGATGGCCAGGTTCTCGGAGGACACGATCGGCGCGATCACCTTGCGCTGGCTGTCATGCTTGGGCGGATCCATGGCGATGAACATCGGCAGCTGGAAGTCGTCGTTCTGCTGGTCGAAGATCGAGATCGAGCCCTCGGACGAGAACACCGCGTGGTTGGTCTCCACGGTCATGATGTCGTTGTACTTGGTGATCGACCAGTAGGGGCCGTAGTCGCTCTCGGCCGTATAGTGCACCGGGTCCTCGCGGCGCAGGCGCTCGAAGAAGGGCCAGATGGTGTTGGAGACGAAGCGGTCGGAATTGGCGACGTCGATCTCGTCGAGCGGCGTCGAATAGGCCTCGGCGCGCGCGGCGTCGAAGATTGCGTCGTCGGCCATGGCAAGCCTCCCCTGATTTGCGGCGGAGGCTGACACCCTGCCGTCGCGTGCGGCAAGGGCCAGCGGGTTAAACCTTTGTCAGACTGGCCGGCCGGTGCGATGGACGTCGCCAGCGCCATTTCAGGGAGAACGTCGATGGATGCGGTGGAAATCAAGGACCTGCCCGGGCTCGTGGGCACGGAAGTGGGCGTCTCCGACTGGCTCGAGGTCAGCCAGGAGCGGGTCAACCTCTTCGCCGACGCCACCGGCGATCACCAGTGGATCCACGTCGATGTCGAGCGCGCCACCCGCGAGATCGGCGGGCCGATCGCCCACGGCTATCTGACCCTGTCGCTGATCCCGCACCTGTCGGAAGGCATGCTGCCGGTGAAGGGCGTCACCCGCGGCATCAACTACGGCTCCGACAAGGTGCGCTTCACCAACATGGTGCGCGTCGGCAAGCGCGTCCGCCTGCGCCAGAAGCTGATCGGCGCCGAGCCCAAGGCCGGCGGCATGCAGATCAAGAACCTCTGCACCATCGAGATCGAAGGCGAAGAACGCCCCGCCTGCGTCGCCGAGACGATGTCGGTGCTGTATGGGGCCTAGCGGCTGTAAGCCGCGTCCGCGGCGGACATCAGGCCCGGGGCTTCGGCGCCGGCGTCGGCGACCTTGGGCAGGGTAGTGGCGGCGGCGGGGTTGTCGAGCAGGGTCAGGGTCTCGCGCACGAAGCGGGCGTCGGTGACGATGCCGATCGAGAGGTTCTGGCTGTTGAGCTCGACCTGCTGGGTCAGCATGCCGGCGATGAAGCCGCCCGGCGCGCCACCGTCGGCGCCCGGCGCCTGGTGGGCGCTCTCGTCGACATAGACCGGGCCGCCGGAGTTGCCCGGGAAGACGTTGAAATCGAGCAGGAAGGTCGGGAAGGCGTCCGACGGGCCCAGCGGGAAGGACGCCACCTTGCCGGAGCGCAGGATCGGGAAGCCGGCCGAGTTGGCCGACAGGCCCTCGGGGAAGCCCAGCGCCAGCATCTCGTCGCCGGGGCCCAGGCTGTAGCGGGTGAAGGTGTCGTCGCCGGCCAGCCATTTTTCCGGGATCGCGGCCTTGGCGAAGGCGGGCGGCGCCTGGATCTCGATCACCGCGACGTCGCGGTTGGGGTGGTGGATCCAGAGCTCGTGCGAGCCGTCGCGGATTTTCAGCGGCGTCGGCGTGTAGGTCCAGGTGCCGTTGGCGTTCTGGATGCGGAAGCCGATGGTGGCGATCGGGCCGGGCATCTTGGCGAACACGTGATTGGCGGTGACCAGCACGGTGCGCATGTGGCCATCGGGCGTCGGATCGTTGATCAGGAAGCCGGTGCCGACGGTGCGCGTGCCATCGCCGAGCGGCTGCTCGACCTGGACGGTCGCTTGGATGAGATCGACGGACAGTGCTACGGCCACTGACGCCCCCCGAGAAGCTAAAACTAAAAACGCTGATTCTTGGGTACGATGATGCGGGAGGCATTTGACCAGAACCTTTACGCCGCACAAGCTGTCGCCATGCCGCAGGGACGCGTCGCAGGGTCGGGCCGATGACGGAAGGCGCAGGGCGGCTGGCGCTGGTCACCGGCGCGTCGGCCGGCATGGGCGAGGCGTTCGCCAGGGCCTACGCCGCGCGCGGCTACGATCTCGCCCTCGTGGCGCGCCGCCTTGACCGGCTGGAAGCGCTGGCGCTGGAGATGGTGGCCAGGCACGGCGTTACCGCCTTCGCGGTGCAAGCTGACCTATCCGAGTACGAAGCGCACATCCCCGTGATGGAGGCCGTGGCCGAGCAGGGACGGGTGGTCGACGTGCTGGTCAACAACGCCGGCTTCGGCATTCCGCAGAGCTTCACCGCCGTGCCCTGGGCCCGCCAGCGCGCCTTCCTGATGACCATGGCGGTCAATCCGTGCGGCCTCGCCTACGCGGTGCTGCCAGGCATGGTCGAGCGGCGGCGCGGCGCCATCATCAACATCGGCTCGATGGCGGCGTTTTCGCCGGGCGTGGCGGGCAATTCACTCTATCCGGGGGTGAAGAGCCTGATGGTGAAGTGGTCGCAGTCGCTGGACGCCGAATGCCGCGCCGCCGGCGTGCGGGTGACGGTCGTGTGCCCCGGTTTCGTGCGCACCGAGTTCGCGACCCACGCCGGCATCCAGGGCATCATCGACAAGGAGCCGCGGCTCTTCTGGCAGAGCGCCGAATCCGTAGCCGAGGCTGCCATCCGCGCCAATCAG
>DATAVF010000300.1:0-8998 GCA_036267835.1 Caulobacteraceae bacterium
GCCGCTCGGCCAGCTCGATCAGGCTGGGCAGGAACCCGGCCAGCGTCTTGCCGCCCCCGGTCGGCGCGATCAGCAGCGCATGGCGCCCCGCCCTGGCCTTCTCCACCATCGCCAGCTGGTGCGCCCGAGGCGCCCACCCACGCCCCGCAAACCACGCCTCAAAGCGTGGCGGTAACGTGGTCAGGGCGCGGCCATCGTCCATCAGATGGACCAGGGCGAGACGATCTTGCAGCCTGAGCCTTCGAAGTCGGACACGTTCCGTGTGACGACGATCAGGTCATGCACGAGAGCGGTCGCCGCGCTAAGCTCGTCCGAGACGCTCGGATTCAGCCCGCGCCTCCGATGCTTTGCGGTCAGCTCGCCCCACACCAATGCTGTCGGCACGTCGATCTTGAGAATCCGATCACCGTAGATCCGGAGCACAGCTTCCTGAGAGGCTTCCAGCTTTTCCCGCTTTTCACCCGGCTGCAGCATAGCAACGCCACGCTGCAGCTCGCCGACGGTCACGACACTCAGGAAGACATCGGCTTCGGGTATGGCGTCGAACCAGGCGGTAAATGCGGGATCGGGCCGCGGTCGCCCGGGTTCGCTGATGGCGTTGGTGTCGAGCAGAAACGTCAAAGATCAACGTCGCGCGGCGGGCGCGGGTCTCTCGCCAGGTCGACACCGTCGAAATTCATCTCCCGGATCAGCTCCTTGAAGGTCGGCTTGCGCTCCTGAAGCCGCTTCAGCTCACTCAGCGAGATGATGGCAACCGGCTCCGCGCCGTCGATGGCGAGCGTCTGTGGCCCGCCGCTCTGGGCGCGCTCGATCAGTTCGTCGAGGCGCTCTCGCGCCTCAGCCAGCTCCCAGGTCTTGTTCGCGTCGTCCGCCATGGCCGAGAGCATAACATCGCGCCGCTCGCCGGCCAATGTTCTCTTTATGTTTCATTCGCCATTAGCCAACGCGTCGCCGGCGGCAGCCTCAGGCGAACTCGAGTTCTGGGAGCCACTTCGGCGAGCGGCCATAGTTGTTGTCGCCGGACGTCCCATCGAGGAAGCCGAGTTCGATCAGCTCCCAGAGCCCGCCGAGCACCGGGATGAAGGCGATCAGGACCCAGAAACCGGACTTGTCGCGGTCGTGCCAGCGCTTGACCCTGAGCGCCACCGACGCCCAGAACGACAGCACCAGCACCGCCAGTTCGAACAGCACCGACAGGACGAGCATGAGCTGGTCTTCGCCGCGGACAGGCCCCCCGCCAAATACGGCCGCGGCCACGATCGTCACATAGAGGATCACGGTGATCGCGATCTCGCCGAGCCAGAAGTCGCGGCGCCGGATACGGCCCTGAAAGCTGAACAGCAGCCGCAGCAGCCCGGCGATCAACGGTGGGCTGGCTGACGCCGCGCGCGGCGTCGTCGATGCGCCGCGTGACGGGCCGCCGAGCGGTGCGCCGCCGCGCTTGTCGGCAGCGCGAGCCGGCGCCGCGGGACGGGCCGCGCCGCGGCGGCCGAACGTGGTGGGCGTCGACAAGGCAGCCTTCCCTTCAGGTGACGGACGACCATGTGCCGGACCCGGTTGCCAAAGGGTGAGCGCCGGCGCACCGATCGAAGTTGCCTTTTTGTTTCAGGCGGCATCGGCTATCTCCTGGGGCGTGAACGCGCTTGCCCCGAGTCTCGATCTGGCGCCGGCCCTGGTGGTGTTGCCAGGCCCGCGGGCGGGGATTGCGGACGGCGGGCCGGCGCGGATGGTGCGGCCGCCGCAGGCGCGGGACCTGTTCGAGGCCGGGCCGGTGCTGGTGGCGCATGCCGGGATGACGGCGCGGCGGCTGTTGGTGAACCCGCCCTCGCGCTCGGCGCGGATCTTCGATGCGCTGGAGCTCTTCGCCTTCGTGCGGCCAGCCAGCTTCTGCGCGCCCTCGGCGGCAGGGCTGGCGCTGGCGCTGGGCCTCCCTGAGCCCAAGGGCGCGGCGGAGCAGGCGGCGGCGCTGCGCGAAGTCTGCGCCCTGCTGCTGGCCGAGCTGGCGGAGCGGCCGACGCCGAGCCGCGAGGAAGCGCTGGCGGTCGCCGAGACGCTGGGCCGTGCGAGCTGGGCCTGGGCGGCGGCGGTGGTCGGCGCCCTGCGTTCGGCGCCGCTGGGCCGGCCTTGGCGCGGCTCGGGGCTCGAGGTGTGGTCGCGGCTGACCGAGTGGGAGGATCAGGCGCCCACCGGCGAGGCCGGGTCGAAGCCGATCGAGCCGGCCGGCGCCGCCGCCCGCCTCGCCACCCTGCTGGAGCGCGCCGGGCTGGACGAGGCCCGCCCCACCCAGGCCGCCTTCGCCGCCGAGGCGGCCTTCGCCTTCCAGCCGCGCGACCGCGAGGGAGAGCCGCGGCTGATGCTGGCCGAGGCCGGCACCGGCGTCGGCAAGACCCTGGGCTACCTGGCGGCGGCCTCGCTCTGGGCCGAGACCAATGGGGCGCCGGTCTGGGTCTCCACCTACACCCGCGCCCTGCAGCGCCAGATCGAGCGCGAGAGCCACGCCGCCTATCCCGACCTGGCGACGCGGGCGAAGAAGGCCGTGGTGCGCAAGGGCCGCGAAAACTACCTCTGCCTGCTGAACTTCCAGGAAGCGGTGAACGCCTCGCAGCTGGGCAACGGCGACCTCGTCGGCCTGGCGCTGGTGTCGCGCTGGGCCCGCGCCAGCCGCGACGGCGACATGACCGGCGGCGACTTCCCGGCCTGGCTGCCGACCCTGTTCGCCATCAACGCCGCCAACCAGGCGTCGGCCGGCAACCTGGTCGACCGGCGCGGCGAGTGCGTGCACGCCGGCTGCGTCCACTACCGGGTGTGCTTCATCGAGCGCGCCATCCGCGCCTCCAAGCGCGCCGACCTGGTGATCGCCAACCACGCGCTGGTGATGACCCAGGCCGCCTATGACGGCGCGCGCACAGCCCGCGGCCAGCCGGCCGACGTCGAGACCGCGCACCTGAAGCGGATCGTCTTCGACGAAGGCCACCACCTGTTCGACGCGGCCGACAGCGCCTTCGCCGCCGTGCTCTCGGGCGTCGAGGCGGCCGAGATGCGGCGCTGGATCCGCGGACCCGAAGGCCGGGGCCGGCGCGGGCGCGGGCTGGAAGCGCGGCTGGGCGACATGCTGGCCAACCGCGAGGCCGCGCACGAGGCGCTGGTGCAGGCCACGCGCGCCGCCGCGGCGCTGCCGGGCGAAGGCTGGTCGGGCCGCATCGCCCCGCCCAACGGCGAGGTCGCGCCGAGCGGGCCGGTCGAAGCCTTCCTGGTCGCCATGCTGGAGCAGCTGCGGGCCCGCGCCCAGGCCTCGGACCAGGGGATGGAGTGCGCCGCGCGGCCCGCGCTCGACCTGGTGCGCGAGACCGCTGCCAATGCCGCCCGCGCCCTGGCCGCGGTCGAGGCGCCGCTGCTGGCGCTGGCGCGGATGCTGGCCGACGTGCTCGACGAGGACTCCGACGAGCTGCCCACCGTGGACCGCGCCCGCATCGAAGGCGCGCTGCGCGGCCTCGATCGTCGCGCTCGCATGATGCTGCCCGCGTGGCGCTCGATGCTGAAGGCGCTCGAAGAAGACGCCGAGGACGATCCGGACTTCGTCGACTGGTTCGACGCCACCCACCTCTACGGCCGGGTGGTGGACGCCGCTTGCCGCCGCCACTGGGTCGATCCGTCCGAGCCTCTGGCGTCGGCGGTGCTGGCGCCGGCCCACGGCGTGCTGGTGACCAGCGCCACCCTGGCGGACTCCACGCTGGACGATCCCTTCGCGCTGGCCGAGCTGCGCACCGGCTCGGCCCGCTTCGCCGACCGGCCGAAGACGCTGCGCCTCGCCTCGCCCTTCGACTATGCGGCCAACGCCCGGGCCATCGTGGTCAACGACGTGTCGCGCGACGACGCCCGCCAGGTCGGCGCGGCGATGCGCGAGCTCTTCCTGGCGGCCGGCGGCGGGGCGCTGGGGCTGTTCACCGCCATCCGGCGCTTGCGCGCCGTGCACGAGCGCATTGCCGCGCCGCTCGCCGACAAGGGCCTTGCCCTCTACGCCCAGCACATCGATCCGCTGGAGGTGGGCGCCCTGGTCGACATCTTCCGCGCCGAGGAGGACGCCTGCCTGCTCGGCACAGACGCGGTGCGCGATGGCGTCGACGTGCCCGGCCGTTCGCTGCGGCTGCTGGTCTTCGACCGCGTGCCCTGGCCGCGCCCGGACATATTGCACAAGGCCCGCCGTGTCCGCTTCGGCGGCAAGAGCTACGACGATGCGATCGCCCGGGCCCGCGTCGCCCAGGCCTTCGGCCGCCTGATCCGCCGCGCCGACGACCGCGGCGTCTTCGTCATGCTGGATGCCGCAGCGCCGACCCGCCTCTTCTCCGGCCTGCCGGAGGGGGTGCAGCTGGAGCGCATGGGCCTCGTGGAGGCGATCGAAGCGGTGGGCGGGCACCTCGGCGCGGCGTAGGCCGCGCCAGGGAGTCAGTGCCCGTTGGTCGCCGGGGCGGTGGTAGCCGGCGCGTTGGCCGCGTTGGCGCTGGCATCGGCGTCCGGCGGCGCATCGCCGCTGGCGACCAGGTGGAAGGAGTCCAGGAACGCCTTCACCGCCGGGTCGGTCGGACCCTTCTCGGAGTTGGCGCTCACCTCGTAGAGGCGCCCGTTGATGTAGAAGACGCGCATCAGCATCACCGGCTTGCCGTCCTTGTCGAAGCGCGCCTCGTGGCCGTTGATGTCGCCGACCGTGGTGTTGGTGACCGAGCCCACGTCCACATCCATCGCCTGGGCGCGCACCTGCGGGTCGTTGTTGAGGATGGTGTCGGGGTCGGCGGTCGCCGTGGTGGCGTCGATGACGTTGACCATGAAATCGTCGCCGCCCGCGTTGGCCTCGACCAATATGCTGTGCGCCGTGGTGGCGCTGGCGGCGGTCTCAGACACCTTGGGCGGCGCCTGAAAGGTGGCCCCGAAGCCCCAGGCGGTGTTGGCGTAGGGCGTGGGCTTGGGCGACGGCCCCGAGCAGGCCGCGGCGGCGGCGGTGACAAGGCCCAGCACAACGGCGGCGGATTTGCGCATCGCGTTCCTCAGATCCCGTTCCTCAGGGTTTTTGCGTCTACGTCCGACAAGCCAAAGTCAAGCGCACCGCTGGTAGAGCGCGCCGCCCTCGAACTGCCTCACCTTGCACCAGCCGGCCGGCGGCGCGGGCATGGGCGCCACCGTGGTGGCCACCGCGTCGTAGCTGGGCAGGGTGACCCAGAAGAAGAGCTTGTAGGGCGCGGCGTCGGCGTAGTCGCTGACCGGCGCGCTGGGGATGCCGGCGTGCAGATCGAGCAGGTGGTAGGCATTGCTGGCCACCACGTCCCTGCCCTTGTCGTAGGCGCCGACCTGGCTCGCCAACTGGGCGTAGCGCGGGTCGTTGGCGCCGAGGTCGTTGGTGGTGGCGGCATCGACGCCGGCGGCGGCCAGCGCCACCAGGCCGTAGAGCAGCCAGGCCCAGTTGGCCCAGCGCAGCGGCCGCATCCCCACCAGCAGCGCCACCAGCCCGTAGGCCGACAGCCGCACCGACGGGTCGAATGAGCGCACGCAGAGCAGGACGACGCAGCAGACCAGGAAGCCGGCGCCATACCAGCGCAGCCAGCGTCCGTTCGCCGACGGCTTCAGCGACAGGGCGCAGATGGCGAGCAGCACCATGCTCGCGCCGAAGAACAGCTTGGGCAGCAGCCCCGCCAGCGAGCCGTACCAGCCGAACAGGAACTCGCGCGGGATCGAGATGACGAAGCCTTTGGCGCCCGCGATCAGGTCCCGCAGCGACGAACTGGCGTGCGAGGCGGACATCCACGTGCCGATGGTGACCTGGTTGTAGACCAGCACCGCGGCGGTGATGGCGATGGCGATCAGGCCGCCTGGCAGGTAGCGCCGCACCAGGCCCCAGACGTCCTTCGGCGCGGCGACGAAATCGGCCAGCACCGCCGGCGGCAGGAAGGCCACGGCGATGAACTTGATCGGGATCAGCACCGACCAGGCGATCGCCGGCAGGGTGCGCGCGGGCCTGGCGGTGGCCAGGATCAGGCCGCCGAGGAAGACCGCGTAGGTCAGGATGTCGGCGTGAACGTCCGAGGCGACGATGCGGAAGAAGCCCGCGCCCAGCCCGGCCGACAGCCCCAGAGCCGCGGCCCAGGTCCAGTCGTGGCGCCGCGCCAGCAGGTAGAGCAGTCCCAGCGTAGCCCCGAACGACAGGCCGTTGATCACCCAGGCCGCGCCGACCGGGTCCGCGAACAGGCTGAGGATCAGCGAATAGCCGGGCGGCCAGTGGTTGAACGGGTCGCCCATCAGGCCGCGATAGCCGAGGCCGGCGCGGATATCGCGAGCGCCCATGGCGTAGGCGTAGCCGTCCGCGTCGAGGATCCCGAGCCGCGGCTGCATCGCGAAGAAGGCCGCGGCCGCGATCAGCGTGACCAGCAGGGCGAGGGCGGTGGCCCCGTCGTCCCTGCCCTTCAGCCGGGTCAGGAGGCCAGTCGGCGCCGCCAGCGTTGCGTCCGCCATCGCCGGCTCACTCCGCCGGATCGCGGTGCGCCCCGCCCCGCTTCAGGAACGCGAGCCGGTGCGGCGCGAAGATGATGAACTGGCGGGCGGCGAAGTTGACCACGAACGCCGCGCCGATGCCGGCAATGTTGCCGATCATCGGATCGGCCCGCAGCGGCCCGGTCAGGACCCACAGCGTCACCAGGTTGAAGCCGAGCGCCAGCAGGCTGGCCGCGTAGACCGCGGCGATGTCGGTCAGCACATTGCCGGTCTTCGAGGCGAAGATGGTGCGCACGCAGAGCAGGTAGTTGACGAAGGTGGAGATGACGAAGGCCGCCACCTCGTCGCCGATCACATTGCCCCACACGTCGTGCAGCATCAGCCAGAACACGGCGACGTTCACCACCGCCGCGATGCCGCCGATCACGATGTAGATCGCGAAGGCCGGCGCGGTCTTGCGGATCAGGGCGTCGGTCACTTGAACCACGAATAGCGGACGATGCAGTAGAGGGCGCGCCAGCCGTCGGAAAGGCCGATCTTCTTGCCCTCTTCGTAAGTGCGCCCGAAGTAGGAGATGCCGACTTCGTAGAAGACCAGCTTCTGCTTGGCCAGCTTGGCGGTGATCTCGGGCTCGAAGCCGAAGCGGTTCTCGACGATGCTGATCGACTGGATCACCTCGCGGCGGAACACCTTGTAGCCGGTCTCCATGTCCGTGAGGTTCAGGTTGGTGAACATGTTGGAGAGCAGGGTCAGCAGCTTGTTGGCGACCATGTGCCAGAAATAGAGCACCCGGTGGCTCTGGCCGCTCATCAGCCGCGAGCCGTAGACCACGTCGGCGCCGTTCCTCAGGATCGGCTCGACCAGCTTCGGGTATTCCTCGGGGTCGTACTCGAGGTCGGCGTCCTGGATGATGACGATGTCGCCGGTGGCGTGCTGGAAGCCAGTGCGCAGGGCCGCGCCCTTGCCCTGGTTCTTCTCGTGGTAGACCACCTTGGCGACCAGGGGCGCGATCTCGGACTTCAGGATGTCGATCGTGCCGTCGGTCGAGCAGTCGTCGACGACGATGATCTCCTTGGTCTTGATGACGCCGGCGCGCACCGCCTCGACGATGCTGCGGATGGTCCGCGCCTCATTGAAGCACGGGATCACCACGGTCAGGGTGTAGGTCTGCGGGTCGATCTTGGGCATCGTCGCGATGCGGCGGCGGCGCTAGCGGGCCACGCGGGCGAACCCGCCGCGGCGCACCGAAGGCTTCGCGTTTGCCCGGTCTTTCGGCGACGCCGCCCCGCGCAAAACCAAGCCCGCCCCCCGAATTCCACAACCGGCCGCGTGACATAGCCGAGGGGCGCTGCGGTGGGAAGGGCAGCGACCGTCTTAGGCCCCACCCCAGACCCGCTCATCCCGACGCACGTCGGGACCCAGGCAGGCAGGGGTTGCAGGGGCGAGAACCTTGGCGGTATGCGCACGCCGCCAGCGTCGTTTTACCACGGAGGACACGGAGATCGACAGAGGTCACCGAGAAGACGCCTCCGTGTTCTCTGCGCTTCTCCGTGTCCTCCGTGTTAAACCTTGAGGCGCCTGGACGCCCGCCAACTTACAGACCTAGTGCTCATCTCAGACGCTTGAGTCCCGAGGGGTGGGCCGCCCAATGTCGGCTTTCCGGACGTCAGTGAGCGGCGTTGTTCGACCCTGAGGTGACATTCTCAAGGTCCGCCATCGGCCATCAACCCCTTATCGCACCCCGTTCGCCTAAAAGAGCTTCGCGTACTCAGAGTGCTGCGGTCTCGGGAGGCGGGGCGACCAGGAGTGATTTTCACGCGCGACCGACCAACTTCCGCCCGGCCGTCGTCGATGTTACGCTCGCATTCTCTATGCGGGGTGGCATGGTGAAACAGCTCTTACCGACGGTGGCGGGCATCGCAGCTCTCAGTTTTGGTGGGCCTTGCCTCGGGCAAGAAATAGTCGGCGGCGGAGAATTTGCCGCGATGATTCAAAGTGCGATAGCGACATCATCCTTCTGCACCCAAAACGCACCGAAGTTTCATGCAACTTGTAAGAAAATCATCGTTGATCGAGCAGATGACGTAGATCAGTCGCTTTGGAAACTTGAAGGTTTACTTGAAGAGAAAATGGTGCAGACTGACACTATAGTTCAGTATGCCAATGGTGGGCAGCAAACGTTCGACTGCGCCGTCCTTTTCAAGAGGGACGCCTCCGGGTGGTGGTATGGATACACCCTCGGGCAAGATAAGGCGGTTTGCGAGGCGGCCCCTCGCGGCTAGTAGCGCCCGAAATGGCTTCGGGCATCCGCAATTCGGGATAGCGTGCCTTCGGCGGGGCGATGCAGTCCGACTTCCGGCGAGTCGCGAGTGTCGGCTAACCACCCGACTCGGTCCTTCGGAATGCCCGCAGGTCGGCCGGAACCCAAGCGTCAGAATCTCACCACTGGACCCTTGCAACCCCTGCCTGGGTCCCGACGTTCATCGGGATGAGCGGGCTTTGGGGGGCAAGGCCGCCCTAG
>DATAVF010000301.1:0-7258 GCA_036267835.1 Caulobacteraceae bacterium
ATCACGCTGTCGAAGAAGTTCGCCATCCGCTCCGGATCGGCGTTGTTGAACAGCGTGCAATTGATGTTGCAACGGAAGCCGCGGGCCTTGGCTTCCTTGATGGCGGCGACGGCGCGGTCGTAGGTGCCGGCCTGGCAGACCGACTTGTCGTGATCTTCCTTGTCGCCGTCGAGGTGGACCGACCAGACGAAATAGGGAGAGGGCTCATAGTCCTTCATGCGCTTCATCATCAGCAGTGCATTGGTGCAGAGATAGACGAACTTCCGGCGCGCGATGATGCCTTTGACGATGGTCGGCAGCTCCTTGTGAAGGAGGGGCTCGCCGCCGGCGATCGAAACCACCGGCGCTCCGCATTCATCGACCGCCTCAAGGGCGTCGGCGACGGAAATGCGCTGGTTCAGGATATCGTCCGGATAGTCGATCTTGCCGCAGCCGGCGCAGGCCAGGTTGCAGCGGAACAGCGGCTCCAGCATCAGCACCAGGGGATAGCGCTTCGCGCCGCTGAGCTGCTTCTTCATGATGTAGGCGCCGACGCGCGCCGTCACCGCCATGGGAATGCTCAAGGGAAGGCTCCTGGTGTCGCTCGGCTCAGAATCCCCGCGAGCTAAGGGCCGGACTTAAGCGGCCCGTGCGCTGCGATCAAGGCAAGGCCCGCGCAACATTGCCGCAGCGTGCCCTGCTGACCACAGGGGCGGCAGTCGAGATTCGGTCCGCCGGGGCTCGACTTCGCGTGTCAGGTCCGTGACCTTGGCCGCGGCCGGGGTTTGCGGCTAAGACTCGCGAGAAGCGAGGGGGCCCGCGTCGGGAATGGAAACGGCGAGGTACGGCGTTTGAGTGCGCCTGAACAAACGGGACGCGGCGGACACGTCCGGCGCGCCGCCGTCATCGCCGCCATCGCGGGGCTCGTGATCGCCACCGGGATCATCGCCTATGTGGGCTTCGGCAAGGTCGCCGCGGCGTTCGCCATGATCGGCTGGAAGGGCCTGGGGGGAATGATCCTCACTTACCTGCCGCCCGTGGTGCTGCTGTCGGGGGCCTGGTGGGTATTGGACGTGGGCGCCCGGCTGCGGGACTGGCCAGTGCTCTACTACGCCCGGCTGGTGCGGGACGCGTCCGGCGAACTGCTGCCGTTCTCGTCGCTGGGCGGGTTCGTGTTCGGCGCCCGCGCCGCGATCCTGGGCGGCGTGGAGCCGGCCGCCGCGATCTCGACCACGGCGGCGGACGTCACCGCGGAGTTCATCGGCCAGCTCGGCTTCACCGCCGTCGGCATCGCGCTGCTGGCCCAGCAGCCGGGACATCAGGAAAACCAGCAGTTGCTCACCTCCTCCATTCTTGGCCTGGCGGCCGGCGTGGTGGCGGCGATCCTGTTCGTGTTCGTGCAGCGCTGGGCGTCGGCGCCGATCGAGCGGGCGGTGGCGCGCTGGGCCCCGGCCGCGCTGGCGCAGACCAGCGCCGTCATCGCCCAGTTGCATGACTGCTACCGCAAGCCGGGCCGGCTCACGATCAGCTCGGTGCTGCATCTGGGGGCATGGCTGCTGGGGGCCGTCGGCGTCTGGATCGGCCTGCACTTCGCCGGCATCGACTACGTCAAGCTCGACAATGGCCAGCACCTGCCACTGACCCTCAGGATGATCGTCGGGCTCGAGAGCCTGGTCTACGTCGTGCGCACCATCACCTTCGCCACCCCGATGGGCCTGGGCGTGATCGAAGGCGGCTACGTGCTGGTCGGCCACCTGTTCGGCCTGCCGGCCGACTTCTGCCTGGGCCTGTCGCTGATCAAGCGCCTGCGCGACATCGCCATCGGCGTCCCCGCCATCGCCATCTGGCAACTGATGGAGGGCCGCCGCGCGATCGTGACGCCGAAGGCCAAGGCGGCTAGCCCTTCACCCACCCAGCCGTAGTCGCCACGCCCCAGAGGCCGAGCCCCAGGTAGACCAGGGCGGCGGCGATGCGCAGCCACTTGATCGGCAGCACCTTGGTGACGTTGTGGCCGAGGTACACGGCCGGGATATTGGCGATCATCATGCCAGTCGTGGTGCCGGCGGCGACCAGCAGGATGGCGTGGTACTTGGCCGCCAGGGCCACGGTGGCGATCTGGGTCTTGTCGCCGATCTCCACTATGAAAAACGAGATCAGGGTGGTGAAGAAGACGCCCAGGTGGCCGCGCGGCTTGGCGTCGGCCTCGTCTTCCTTGTCCGGGATCAGCGCCCAGAGCGCCATGGCGATGAACGAGACCGCCACCGCGTATTTGAACCAGGTCGCCTGCAGCAGGCTCGACAGGTAGTAGCCCGCGACGGCCGCGAGGGCGTGGTTGGCGATGGTGGCCGCGAAAATCCCCAGCAGGATCGGCACGGGCTTGCGAAACCGGCTGGCCAGCATCACCGCCAGGATCTGCGTGCGGTCCCCCATCTCGGCGAGGGCCACCAGCAGGGTCGAGATCAGGTAGACGTCCATCGCGGGGGCCTTACCGCATGAATCGGTACCCGACACCCGGTTCGGTGAGGATCAGCTTCGGCGAGGCAGGTTCGGCCTCGAGCTTCTGCCGCAGCTGGCCCACCAGCACCCGCAGATACGGAAGGTCGTCGGCGTGGGCCGGGCCCCAGATGGCGGTGAGCAGCGCCCGGTGGGTCAGCACCTTGCCGCCGCCTTCGGCGAGGCGGGCCAGCAGTTCGTATTCCTTCGGCGAGAGGCGCACCGGCTCGCCGCCGCGGCTGACCAGCCGCTTGACCAGGTCGAGCTCGACGTCGCCCGCGACGATCACCGGCTCGGCCCCGACGCGCTCCAGCTTGTGGCGCAGCGCCACCCGCAAGCGGGCCAGCAGCTCGCCCACCCCGAACGGCTTTTGCACATAGTCGTCGGCGCCGAGGTCGAGGGTGGCGATCTTCTCGGCCTCGCGCTCCCGGGCCGACAGCACCAGCACCGGGCCGTCGTAGAAGGCGCGGGCGGCGCGCAGCAGGTCCTTGCCGTCCATGTCCGGCAGGCCAAGGTCGAGCACCACCGCGTCCGGGGCGCTGGCGGCGATGGCCTTCAGCCCGTCCGTCCCGTTGTCGGCGCGCATCGGCTCGAAGCCGGCGGCGTTCAGCGCCGGCCCCAGGAACCGATGCATCTGCGGCTCGTCGTCGATCACCAATATGCGGGGGCGATAGGCGCTCATAGCAGCCAGTGCGGCGTGCGCTTTTCCTTGGGCAGGCTAATCAGGATGCGGGTTCCCTTCCCATCATGGATCGGGCTGGCCGCAGCGATCCGCCCGCCCATGGCGTCGACGAAACCCTTGGCGATGGCAAGGCCCAGCCCCGTGCCCTTACCGCGGTCGCTGCTTTCGTCGAGCCGCAGAAACTTCTCGAACACCTGCTGCAGCTGGGCGGTGGGAATGCCCCTGCCCTCGTCCTCTATGCTGATCACCACGTTGCGCTCATCCTCATAGACGGCGGCCTCGATGCGCGAGCCATCGTCCGAGTAGGCGATGGCATTCTCCAGGATGTTGACCAGCGCCTGTTCCAGCAGCGCCGGGTCGGCCGGCACGGTGGAGATGGTCGGCGGATAGTCGCGCACCAGCTCGCGCTTGCCGAGCCGCCGGGCGACCCGCTCGGCGGCCGCGGTGACCACGTCGCGCAGGTCGGTCGACTGGGTGCGGGGCGCGACGCCGCCGCCCTCCAGCCGGGTCATGTCCAGCAGGTTGCCGACATAGCGGTTGAGCCGCTCGGCCTCGTCGCGGATGCTCTCCAGCAGATCCACCTGCACCGGCCGCTCGAGTTCCGGCCCGTACTCGAGCAGCGTCGTCGTGGCGCCCAGCACCCCGGCCAGCGGCGTCCGCAGGTCGTGGCTGATGGAGTTGAGCAGCGCCGTGCGCAGCCGCTCGGAGCGGCGCAGGGCGTCGGCCTCGGAGGCTTCGGCCGCCAGCTCGGCGCGCTCCACCGCGATGGCGCCCTGGTCGAGCAGGGAGAGCACGAAGCGCTCGTCATCACCCCCGCCAGGCCGCGGCTCGGTGGCGGCGACACCGACCCGGGCGCTGATCCCTTGCATCGGCCAGAAGGTCCAGGCTGCGCCAGGCAGGGTGCCGGTGCCAGCGCCGGCCGCCTCGCCGTGCTCCCAGGCCCAGCGCGCCGCGGCCATGTCCTGGGTCGAGAGCGGCGTCATCTCCGGCGCGGCCGCGGCGGGCGTGATCTCGCCGCCCTCGGGCAGCAGGATCATGCCGCGGCCGCCGGTGGCCGCGGACAGCTGCTCGGCCAGGGCCGTCGCCGCGTCCATCTTCTCGGCCGCCGCGGAGAGCCGCCGGCTCGCCGAGAGCAGCGAGGTGATGGCGGCGGCCCGCCGCAGCGTCGCTGCCTGCGCATCGCGGACCCGGCCGGCGAGGATGCCGGTGACCAGGGCCACGGCGAGGAAGACCAGCAAGGTGAGCACGTCGGTCGGCCGCCCGACGGCGAAGCTGTAGCGCGGTTTGAGGAAGAAGTAGTTGTAGTCGAAGAAGGCCAGCACGGCCGCCAGCAGCGCCGGCCGCAGCCCTTGCAGCACCGCCGCGGTAAACACGGCGGCAAGAAAGATCATGCCGAGATCGGAGTTGCGGAAGCTGATGTCGAGGTACCAGGCGATGACCGTCGCCAGGGCCACATAGCCGACCCCCGGCAGGTAGCTGCGCCAGGCGCCAGGCTCACGCGTCACCCGCTGACGCAACGAGGGGCCGGGCGGCCCGGATGCGCTCTCGGTGACCACGTGCAGGGCGACGCCGTGCGCCTCGCGCATCATCGCACCGGCGAACGAGCGGCCCAGCGCCTCGCGCCAGCGGCTGTCGCGCGACTTGCCGATGATCACCTGGGTGACGTTGTGCTTGCCGCAGTAGTCGACCACCGCCGAGACAATCTCCTGCGCGGTCAGGGTCACCGTGGCGCCGCCCAGTTGCTCGGCCAGCTTCATCGCCTCATGCACCTTGGCCAGCGACGCGGCGCTGGGAGGCGCGCGGCCGGTGCGCTCGACGTGGGCGACGGTCCAGGGCGCGTTCATCATCTCGGCGAGGCGGCGGCCGGTGCGCACCAGATGGTCGGCCATCGGATCGCCGCTGACCAGCACCAGGATCCGCTCGCCGGCCTGCCAGGGCCCCGCCACCCCGGCGCGGCGCATGGCGCCCACCAGCTCGTCGTCCACCGCCTGCGCCGCGCGCCGCAGGGCCAGTTCGCGCAGGGCGGTCAGGTTCTCCGGCTTGAAGAAGTTCTCCGAGGCCAGCCGGGCCGTCTCCGGCACGTAGACCTTGCCCTCGGCCAGCCGCTGGCGCAGCTCGGCCGGCGTGATGTCGACGATGGCGATCTCGTCGGCCTTGCTGATCACCCCGTCCGGCACGGTTTCGCGCTGGCGCACCCCGGTGATCTTCCAGACCACATCGACCAGGCTTTCCAGGTGCTGGATGTTGAGCGTGGTCCAGACGCTGATGCCAGCGGCCAGCAGCTCCTCCACGTCCTGCCAGCGCTTCGGATGGCGCGAGCCCGGCGCGTTGGAATGGGCGAACTCGTCGACCAGAAGCAACTCCGGCTTTCGGGCCAGCGCCGCGTCGATGTCGAACTCCATGAGGGTGCGGTCGCGGTATTCGACCGGCCTGCGCGGCAGGATTTCCAGCCCCGCGGTCAGCGCCTCGGTCTCCTTGCGCCCGTGGGTCTCGACCAGACCCACCACCACGTCGCGGCCCTCGGCCTGCCGGCGCGCGCCCTGGCTCAGCATCTCGTAGGTCTTGCCGACCCCCGGCGACATGCCGAGGAACACCTTGAGCCGGCCGCGCCCCGCCTTCGCCGCTTCCGCGAGCAGCGCATCAGGGTCGGGGCGGCGCGGCTCGTCCAGCGTCATGCCGGCTTAGATGGGCCTTCCGGCATGGCGGCGTCCAGGGCTCGGTTGGTCATCAGCACATTGACGCGCGGCTGGCCGATGAAGCCGAGGAACGGCTGCACGATGTGCTGGCCGATCAGCGCGCGAACCAAATCCGGCGTGGCGCCGCGCGCCTTGGCGATGCGATCGGCCTGCAGCAGGGCGTAGGCCGGCGAGATGTCCGGATCGAGACCCGAGCCAGAGGTGGTGATGGCGTCGTCCGGGATCTCCTGATGCCCGGTCGAGGCGCGCAGGGCGGCGGCGTCGCCGGCGATCCGCTTCGCCAGATCGGGGTCGAGCGGCCCGTAGTTGGACCCGCCGGACGCGGTCGGGTCATAGCCGTTGCTGCCGGCCGCGGAGGGGCGCGGATGCAGGTACTCGTTCCTGGCGAACGGCTGGGCGAGCAGCGACGACCCCAGCACATTGCCGCCGGCGTCAGTCACCAGGCTGCCGTTGGCCTGGGCGGGGAAGGCCACCTGGGCGATGCCCGTGACGGCAAGCGGGTAGCCGAGACCGAGCAGCACGGTCAGGAGGATCGTCGAGACGATGGCGGGGCGGATATCGGAGAGCATGGCGTTTCTCTGGCGGCTTCAGGCGAGGCCGAGGGCGGTGACGATCAGGTCGACGATCTTGATGCCGATGAACGGGGCGACGATTCCGCCCAGGCCGTAGATCAAGAGGTTGCGCTGCAGCAGCTTCGAGGCGCCGATCGGGCGGTAGCGCACGCCGCGCAGGGCGAGCGGCACCAGGGCGATGATGATCAGCGCGTTGAAGATGATCGCCGACAGAATGGCGCTGTGCGGGCTCTTCAGCTGCATGACGTTGAGCGCGCCCAGCGCCGGCAGCGACACCACGAAGATCGCCGGGATGATGGCGAAATACTTGGCCACGTCGTTGGCGATCGAGAAGGTGGTCAGCGAGCCGCGGGTGATCAGCATCTGCTTGCCCACCTCGACGATCTCGATGACCTTGGTGGGGTCGCTGTCGAGGTCGACCATGTTGCCGGCCTCGCGGGCGGCTTGGGTGCCGGTCTGCATGGCCACGCCCACGTCGGCCTGAGCCAGCGCCGGCGCGTCGTTGGAGCCGTCGCCGCACATGGCGACCAGCCGGCCCTTGGCCTGCTCCTCGCGGATCAGCCGCAGCTTGTCCTCCGGCGTCGCCTCGGCGAGGAAATCGTCGACGCCGGCCTCGGAGGCGATGGCCGCCGCGGTGACCGGATTGTCGCCGGTGATCATCACGGTGCGTAGGCCCATGCGGCGCAGGTCGGCGAAGCGCTCCTTCACGCCCGCCTTGACCACGTCCTTCAGGTGGATGACGCCCACCAGCTGTCCGTTCTCGGCCACCGCCAGCGGCGTGCCGCCAGAGCGGGCGATGCGATCGACGGCCGCGGCCACTTCGGCCGGCACGGCCG
>DATAVF010000302.1:0-4634 GCA_036267835.1 Caulobacteraceae bacterium
TGGCCCTCCGGCCAGCCCCCCACCTTCCGCCGCCTGCTCAGCTATTACGGCCTCGAAAGCACCCTGCTCTCCGCCACCCTCGCCGCCAACATGCGCGGCGACCAATGCCCCAGCCCCAACGCCCCCATCCCGAGCGGCGCCACGGTGCTGATCGCGCTGTCGCACGATGGGCCGGACCCGTGCGAGCAGGCGGCGGCGACGGCTCGGGGGAGCTGATGCGGGGCGCAACAGTGCCGGCTCCAGCGCCCTATCCCGCGCTGATCCTACCCCAGCACGCGCCAGACTGAGCCGGGACTTCCAATCTCGCCGCCGCCTATGATGGCGGTTCCACTCATCTCCCAGATCGCCAAATCGCCCGTCGCGTCGGAGAACAGGATGTCCGAATGTCCGTCGCCATTGTAGTCGCCGATGCCGGCGAACTGCCAAGAGCCGCCCGGATTGCCGATGTCGCCGCCACCGATGATCTGGGTCCCGTTCATCTCCCAGATGGCGTAGTCGCCCGTCGAAGTGTCTTTGAATAGAATGTCGCTCAGCGAGTCGGCATTGAAGTCGCCGAGACCGACGTAGTTCCAGCCCGCGCCGGGATTGCCAATTGCGCCGCCACCGATGACGTTCGTACCATTCATCTCCCAGATGGCGAGATTGCCCGCGGCATCCTGGAAGAGGATATCGCTGGCGAAGTTGCCGTCGAAGTCTCCAACACCATCTACCGCCCAAGTCCCCCCCGGATTGCCGATGTTCCCACCGCCGATGATACTAGTCCCGTTCATCTCCCAGATCGCGACGTTGCCGAAGTCATCTCGGAAGAGGATGTCGCTGTTGCCGTCGCGGTTGAAGTCTCCCACGCCAGCCGCTGACCAAGTCCCTCCGGGATTGCCGATATCGCCGCCGCCCACGATCGACGTGCCGCTCATGTCCCAAATTGCGAGATCGTGGTTCGCATCCTGAAAGAGGATGCCGGACTGCTTCCCGCCGGCAAACGTGCCGATGCCGGCCTCGGCCCAGGTTCCACCGGGATTGCCGATGTCGCCTCCGCCGATGATCGCGGTTCCGTTCATCTGCCAAATCGCGAGTTCGCCATCGCTCTGGCCGAACAGCAGGTCGGACGGTCCAACGCCATAGAAGTCATGAAGCGCTGTAAACGAGCTGGGCAGGTGGATAGTGCGGTCCGAAAATCTCAGGGACTGGATGTCGATCAGCGTCTCCACGCCCTCCGCGCCGAGCTGCACCGTCCACGAACCGTCAGGGTTGCGGCTCCAGGTCGTTTGATCGGAGGTCAGGATGAACGGGTCCAAGAAATCGAAAGAGGCTGTGTTGGAGCCGCCGCCGCCGTTCAGGGTGTCGTTGCCGCCATTGCCGATCAAGACGTCGTTGCCGGAGCCCCCTTGCAAGATCACGTCGCCGCCCCCGCCGATCAGGGTGGCCCCGACGTTCGGACCGATAAGATGGTAGGCGTCGTCGCTCTCGGCTTCGATCTGGACATGGTCGGTGTTGGTCCAGTTCGTGAAGGTGAACTGCGAGAAATCGTAAGTCCCAGGCGTGGTCCCAGTGAAGATAAGCGCATCCCTGCCGCTGTCGGCGACAATGGTGAGATCGTTGGCCAAGCCCGACCCTAGCTGCGAGAAGTCCGCCAACGCGGTTTCGTTGGACTGGTCGCCATCGGCGAACACGATCTGCTGGATGGACGAGAGCGTTATATTGTTCAGCTGGTCGATACTGCCCGCTTGAAGGCGCAGCGTGTTGAAACCGCCACCGCCGTCGATCTCCCCGCCTGAGTTTGCATCGATGAAGTTGAATGTATCGTCGCCGGCGCCGCCGTGAATGATCGAGCCGGAGCCAAAGTCCCAGGTGTCGCCGTAGTTTGAACCATAGATGACCGAGCCGAGGCCCGCTGTTTCCAGGCCGAAGTTGAAGAAGGTCCCATCGAGGACGTCGATAAATCCAGGGCCTGTGCTGGCGCCAGTCACCGTGAGGAGCGCCGCGCCGCCGGCGGTCTCCAGCACATAACCGGTGATCGTCCCCGCCTGTGGAATGCCGGACGCGTTGAAGTTGTCGAAGTCGGTTCCGGAATAGACCTCCACCAGTCCGTCAGGGTCCTGAACAGTGAAGCTGGTGGACGATGAGGCGATCACCGTTCCGGTCTGAGTCCTCGCGGCGCCCCAGTCGCTCAAGCTTATCCCGAAGGTCGCATCTCTGGCGTCGATGATCTGCGTCACGGTCGAGGGTCCTGTTCCGAACAAAAGCCCCTGAGGTTCACTCTTTGTCGCGCCGCGACTGACCCAACCAGTAGCAGCAAAGCATAGGGGTGCAATCCGTAAGGCGCGACTCTACGGCATTCCTCAGCCGCCAGTTGGCGATTGGGCGCACGAGGGAACTGTGTCCGGCAGGATAGCCACAGCCCTCGCCGTCGCCTAGGTGGTCGCTCATGCGGGTTTCTGAACTTTCCCCGACCCTCGCCGAGGCGCTGACCGAGCGAGGCTACAGCGAGTTGACCGCGGTGCAGGTCGCGGTCGCCGGGCCGGATGCGCTGGGGCGCGATCTGCTGGTCTCGTCCAAGACCGGCTCCGGCAAGACGGTCGCCTATGGCCTCGCCATGGCGGAGACGCTGCTGGACGCGGCAGGCGCGCTCGGCCCGGCCGGCGCGCCGGCGGCGCTGGTGATCGCGCCGACGCGGGAGCTGGCGTTGCAGGTCGAGCGGGAGCTGGGGTGGCTCTATGCGCGGGCCAGGGCGCGGGTGGTGTCGTGCGTCGGCGGCATGGACCCCCGGCGCGAACAGCGGGCGCTGGCGGCGGGGGCGCACATCGTGGTGGGCACGCCTGGGCGGCTGCGCGACCACCTGGAGCGCGGCCAGCTCGACCTTTCCGGCCTGCAGGTGGTGGTGCTGGACGAAGCCGACGAGATGCTCGATCTCGGCTTTCGCGAGGAGCTGGAGGCGCTGCTCGACGCCGCCCCGGCGGAGCGGCGGACACTGTTGTTCTCCGCCACCCTGCCCAGGCCGATCCTGGCGCTGGCGCGGCGCTATCAGCGCGATGCCTTCAGCATCGCCATCGGCGAGCGCGAGCGGGGCCATTCCGACATCGACTACCGCGCCTACGCCATCGCGCCGAACGACATCGAGCATGCGACGGTCAACCTGCTGCGCTTCTTCGCGCCGGGCTCCGCGCTGGTGTTCTGCTCGACCCGCGAGGCAGTGCGGCGGCTGCACGCCAACCTGGCCGAGCGCGGCTTCTCCGCCGTCGCGCTCTCGGGCGAGCTGACCCAGAACGAGCGGGCCAACGCCTTGCAGGCGCTGCGCGACCGCCGCGCCCAGGTCTGCATCGCTACCGACGTGGCGGCGCGCGGCCTCGACATTCCCGACCTCGAGCTGGTGATCCACGCCGACCTGCCGCACGACGCGCAAGGCCTGCAGCACCGCTCGGGCCGCACCGGGCGGGCCGGGCGTAAAGGCGTGTCGGCCATCCTAGTGCCTTACCCGCGCCGCCGGCGGGTCGAGGGCATCCTGCACACCGCCGGCGTCTCGGTGCAGTGGCAGGCGGCGCCGACGCCCGAGGAGATCCGGGGCAAGGACCAGGAGCGGCTGATCGAGGAGCTACGTCCCGAGGGCGAGCTCGCCGAGGACGACCTGTCGGTGGCGCGCGTGCTGCTGGCGGGTGACCCAGCCGAAGTGGTGGTCGCCGCGCTGATCCGCGCCTTGCGGGCCAACCTGCCGTCGCCCGAGGATCTGGCCGAGAGCCTGCCCGAGCCGCCGCCGCGCCCCGCCATTGAGGCGGGCAAGCCCCGGCCCGGCTTCGAGGACACGGTCTGGTATTCGGTCAACATCGGCCGCAGCCGCAACGCCGAGGCGCGCTGGCTGCTGCCGATGATCTGCCGGCGCGGCCACATCACCAAGCTGGAGATCGGCGCGATCCGCATCTTCGACGCCGAGAGCCGCTTCGAGATCCAGCGCAAGGTGGCCGAACGCTTCGACGCCGCCCTGGCGGAGAGCCCGGAAGACGGCCTGCGCATCACCCCGCTCGCCGATCCGGAGGCCCCAGTGAAGGGCGGCCGCGGCGGCTTCGGCGGCAAGCCCCAGCGCTTCAAGGGCAAGCCGAACCAGTCGGACCGCGCCGGAACTCGCGGCGGCCCCGCCCACGCCGGCAAGGGCAAGAAGCCCGGCCCGAAACCCACGCCCGGCAAGCGCTGATTACCCAGCGCCCGTCCTACCAGGCGTCGATCCAGGGCAGCTTCTTGCCGGTGCGCGGCGGGGGCGGCGGGATGCTGGTCAGGGCGGCGAGGATCCAGCGGCGGGTGTCGGCGGGGTCGATCACGTCGTCGATGAAGAAGCTGGTGGCGCGGTTGTGGGCCTTGCCGCTCTCGTAGGCGCGGGCGACCATGTCGTCGAACTTGGCGCGGCGCTCGGCCGGGTCGGCGATGGCCGCCAGCTCGTTGCGGTAGCCGAGCTTGACCGAGCCCTCCAGCCCCATGCCGCCGAACTCGCCCGTGGGCCAGGCGACCGCGAAGGCCGAGGCCTGGTAGCTGCCGCCGGTCATGGCCAGCGCGCCCAGGCCATAGCTCTTGCGCAGGAAGACGCTGAGCAGCGGCACCGTCAGGTTGGCGCCGATGATGAAGAGCCGCGAGCAGTGGCGCACCAGGGC
>DATAVF010000303.1:0-19817 GCA_036267835.1 Caulobacteraceae bacterium
ATCCTTCAGCAGGACGCCGCTGAAACCCAACCGCCGTGCTTCACCGAGCAGCCAGGCGATCTTGTCGGCGGCCAGGTCGGGCGCGAGGCCCCCGGAGACACGAATGTTGGACACGCAGTTGCGCTCGCTGTCGCGGCGGCCCGGCCTGGGGTCCCACGTCAGATAGGCGCCCAGGCTGTCGCTGGCGCTGAGGCCCGGCCGCTCGCCGATCAGCACGACCACGCTGCGGGCGCCCAGGGCCGCGCCGATCGGGTCGCCGATGGCCACGCGCCCCTGCCGCGCCACCACCACGGGCGCGAGCTTCCATCCCCCCAGCCGAAGCGTCAGCGCCGCGACCACCGCGGCGGCGTGGGCGTTTGCCGCCGTCGCCGAGAGGCCATCGGCGATGACGATCGCCAGATCGTAGTCGCCGGGCGTGAGCGCCGGCGATCCGGCCGCCAGCTGCCGGCCGAGGTCCGGCTGCTGCAGGTAGGCCTGCCGGTCCGGAGCGGCGCTTTCCACCACGATCGTCGGCAGGCGGATCGCCGCGCACAACGCTTCGACGTCCAGCGCCGCGTGAACCGCGTCGCAGGCGCGGGCGTGCGCCAGCTGGAAGGCCAGCATCGGCCCCGTGGGCAGGCCCTGGCCGGCGCGGCCGAGCCCGACGCGGGCCGGCGTCGCCGCGCGCAAGGCGGCGAAGGGATCGCGCGCCGGCGGCCGGTCAGCCATGCGCCGCCGTCTCCAGCAGCAGCCGCTGCGCCGTGCGCGGCGCCTCGATCACCCGCCCGCCGCCATCCATCAGCCCGAGCTTCGCCAGCCAGGCCTCGAATTCGGGCGCGGGCCGCAGACCCAGCACCTCGCGCAGGTAAAGCGCGTCGTGGAAGCTGGTGCTCTGGTAGCTCAGCATGATGTCGTCGGCGCCCGGCACCCCCATCACGAAGTTGACGCCGGCCACACCCAGCAGGGTCAGCAGGCTATCCATGTCGTCCTGATCGGCGGCGGCGTGGTTGGTGTAGCAGACGTCCACCCCCATCGGCAGGCCCATGAGCTTGCCGCAGAAGTGGTCTTCCAGCGCCGCGCGAGCGATCTGTTTGCCGTCGTACAGATACTCCGGCCCGATGAAGCCCACGACCGTGTTGACCAGCAGCGGCCGGAATGGGCGGGCGACGGCATAGGCGCGCGCCTCCAGCGTCTGCTGGTCGACGCCGTGTTGGGCGCCGGCCGAAAGCGCCGAGCCCTGTCCGGTCTCGAAATACATGACGTTGTCGCCCAGCACCCCGCGGCCCAGCGACAGTGTGGCCGCGTGCGCCTCGCGCAGCAAAGCCAGATCGACGCCGAAACCGGCGTTGGCCGCTTCCGTGCCCGCGATCGACTGGAAGGTCAGGTCCACCGGCGCGCCCTCGTTGATCAGCTCCAGGGTGTTGGTGACATGGGTCAGCACGCAACTCTGCGTCGGGATCTCCAGCCGCTGGCGCAGGTCATCGATCAGCCGCAGCAGGGTGCGCGCCTGCGGGGTGCTGTCGGTGGCCGGGTTGATGCCGATCACCGCGTCGCCGGCGCCCATGAGCAGGCCATCGATGATCGAGGCGGCGATGCCGCGCGGATCGTCGGTCGGGTGGTTTGGCTGCAGGCGCACGGCGAGCCGGCCGGGCAGGCCGATCGTGCTCCGAAAGGCCGCGCTGACCTGGAACTTGCGTCCGACGGCGATCAGATCCTGATTGCGCATCAGCTTGCAGACCGCGGCCGCCATCTCCGGCGTCACGCCGGGCGCGACGGCGGCGAGGCGGGCTGCGTCCGTGTCGTTGCCCAGCAGCCATTCGCGAAACGCCCCGACGGTGAGGTGCGAGATCAAGGCAAAGGCCGCTGCATCGTGGGTATCGAGGATCAGCCGCGTGATCTCATCGGCCTCGTAGGGAACGATGGCCTCGGTCAGGAAGGCCGTCAGCGGCAGGTCAGCCAGCACATAGCGGGCCGCCACGCGCCGCTCGGCGCTCTCAGCCGCCAGTCCGGCCAACTGGTCGCCAGAGCGCAGCGGCGTCGCGGCCGCCAGGACGGCCTTCAGGTCGTCGAAGCGGTGGCGGGTCCCGGCGAGGTCCGTCGCATACATGCCTGATTGGTTGGCGCGAAATGGCCCCGCTGGCGAGGCCGGATGCGCGCGCTCAGGGTAATTCGTCCGTGAATACCTCGAAGTGGACGAGGTTGGCCGGGCCGAAGCTGGTGGTGATGGCCACGTCGGCGGCGTCGCGGCCGATGCCCATCAGGGTGCGCCCGATGCGCGGCGCGTTGTGGCGTGCATCAAACGCGCGCCAGCCGCCGCCGAGCCAAACCTCGAACCAGGCGCTGAAGTCCATCGGGCCGGGCAGGCGCGGCACGCGGATGTCGCCCAGGTAGCCGGTGCAGTAGCGGGCCGGAATGTTGAGGCAGCGGCACAGGGTGATGGCGAGGTGGGCATAGTCGCGGCAGACCCCGGCCCGCTCCTCGTGCGCCTCGAACGCGGTCTTGGTCGGCCGGGCGTGCGGATAGCCGAACTCGATGCGGTCGTGGGCGTAGTCGACCACGGCCTGGACGCGCGCCCAGCCGGGGCTGGTCTGGCCGAACAGCCGCCAGGCCAGGTCGCTCAAGTGCTCGAGCTCGCAGTAGCGCGAGGGCAGCAGGAACTGCACCGCGGCGTCCGGGATAGCCTCGACCGGTTCCTGCCCGGCGTCCGGCAGCACCGGATCGGGAAGCCCACTGTCGCGGATGACGAAGCGGGTGGAGAAGGTGGTCCGCCCGGCCGGCGCGACGACGCGGCTGCAGATGTTGCCGAAGGCGTCCGTATAGCGGTGCACGGGCGCGGCCGGATCGACCGCCAGGTCGTCGTGCGTCTCGAGGTCGCCCGCGCGCTCCGGCCTGACGTTCAGCATCAGCAGCATCGGCGTAGGGGCAGGGGTCTCGTAGCTGATCCGGTATCCGGCCCCGATGCGCATCGCCCCTCCGCTATCCGGTCTCAGCAACTCGCAGGACGCAGGCAAGTTGCCTCAAGCTGGCGATCCCGGTAGGCCCGTCGCATGGCCCGGTCCGCCAGCTTGATCAAGCGCCTGCTCGCCGCGGACGAAGCGCCGCCGTACTCGGTCCGCCGACCCGGCGCCGGCGGCCCGTTCCTGCTCATCGGCGATCACGCCGGCGTGGCGATCCCGCGCAGCCTCGGTGACCTCGGCCTGCCGCCGGCGGCGCTGGGCGCCCACATCGCCTCCGACATCGGCGTCGCCGGCCTGGGTGAACGTCTCTCCGACCTCCTGGACGCGACCTTCATCGCCCAGTGCTATTCGCGCTTGGTGATCGACTGCAACCGCGACCCCGCCCGGCCCGACGCCATGTGCGAGGTAAGCGACGGCATCGCCGTTCCCGGCAACCAGGGACTGGATGAGGGCGCGCGAGCGCTACGGGTGGATGAGGTGTTCCGACCCTATCACGACCGCATCGACGCCGAACTCGACGCCCGGGCGAACGCACCGACGCTGCTGATCTCGCTGCATTCCTTCACGCCGGCGATGGGCGGAGTGACGCGCCCCTGGCGCTTTGGCGTGCTGCACCTGCCAGGCTCGCGCTTCAGCGGGATCATGCTCGCCCGCTTGCGAGCGACGCCGGCGTTCGGCGAAGTGGGCGACAACCAGCCCTATGCGATGGATGGCATCGACTACACCGTGCCTCGCCACGCCATCGCCCGCGGCCTCGACTACCTCGAACTGGAAGTCCGCCAGGACCTGCTTGCCGACGCCGCCAGCCAGGCCCACATAGCCTCCCTGATCGCGCCGGCGCTGGTGGGTGCAGCAGGGCTCGAACCTGCGACCCGCTGATTAAGAGTCAGCTGCTCTACCTACTGAGCTATGCACCCGCCGCCGCGCAGGGCCCCGAGGAGCCTCTGTCTGGAAGGGCGCGGAACATACTCAAATCCAGCGCCGGCGCAAGGCGAGGCTCACGCGGCGAGGATCGCGGCGCCTGGTCCCGCGGCCAGCGCAGCCTCGACGCGGGCGCGGGGCTCGTCGTCCAGGGCGGCGAAGGCGGCGCGAAGCAGGCTCAGGCACTTGGCCTGGTAGCCGAACGGCGCCTGGGCGAAGGGGTGGCCGAGCAGGGTGAGGCTGAACGCCGGGCGGCCCTCAGCCTGGGCGGCGGCGTTGGCGGCCAGGAAGGGCAGATAGACTTCGCTGGCCAGGACGCAAAGGCCGGCCACGGCGGCCGAGGCCGGCGCGTGCGGGTCGCGCCAGGCGCCGGGCGTCAGCCCCGAGGCGTCGTCCAGCATCTCGATCCAGGTGAAGGCGGCCGGATAGTCGCGGCGGATCATGGCGCGCGGGGTCGGGTCGCGGGCCAGTTGCGAGAACTGGCCGTACCAGCCGATGTCGGCCAGCGAGGGACGCTCGCCGAAGAGCCACATGCCCTGCGGCACATGCGCGTCGATCAGCGCCAGCACCTGGCGGGCGGTCGCTTCGATCAGCGGCGCATTGGCGGGCGTGCAGCCGACCATCGCCATGCGGCCGACCTGGCGATCGCGCAGGTTCACCGCCAGGCGGTCGATCGCGGCGCGCGGCTGGCCGAGCTGGGCCTGCTGAGCCAGGGTGAAGGCGTTGGGCAGCTGGTCTTCCTCAGGCGCCCAGCGATAGTGGAACATCATCTTGGTGCCCCACTCGTCGGCCATGTCCTCGATCAGGTAGGCGAGGAAGGCGTCAGCCGGGTCGTCCGGCAGCAAGCTGCGCTCTGGGTGGAGCTGCTCCAGCGCCTCGATCATCGGCGTCGAGTCGTTGCGCCAGTCGTCGGGTCCGAAGCGGATCACCGGAATCACCGGCACCTTGACGTTGGCGCGCACGGCCGCATTGAGGCCGATGGCGTTCCAGGTGTGCGGCAGGCGCCGATAGCGCATCACCGCCCGCATCTTCAGCGAATAGGGCGAGCCCAGCGCTCCGTAGACCTCGTAGACGTCGTCCGACATATCGCCTCGCCTCCCGTTCTGGCTTCGTCTAAGCAGACGAACGGGGGGTAAAGGCAAGGGAGTCGGCGTGGCGCGGCGCGATATCAAGGGCGTGGTGGATTTCGCCTACCTCGAGAATTTCGCCGCCGGCGACGGCGACCTCATCGACGAGGTGCTGGCTCTCTTCCGCGAACAGTCGGCCATCTGGGGCGCGATGCTGGCGCCCGGCCACGAAGGCTGGCGCGACGCGGTGCACACCCTGAAAGGCGCCTCGCGCGGCGTCGGCGCATTCCAGCTCGGCGATGCGTGCGAGGCCTGCGAGGCCGCGGGGCCAGGTGGGCTTGGCGGCGTGCACGACGCGCTCGATGCGACGCTGGCCGATATCGCCGCCTACGCCCACGAGCGGGCGCTGAACTCGCTGAAGACCCCGGGACCAGCCGTTTGACGCGCGTCCTCCTGATCAAGACCTCGTCGCTGGGCGACGTGATCCACTGCCTGCCGGCCATCTCGGATATGGCCCGCAATGTCGAAGACCTTTCGCTGGACTGGGTGATCGAGCAGTCGCTTTGCGAGATCGCAGGGCTGCACCCGGCCGTGACGGCGATCGTGCCGGTGCAGCTGCGGCATTGGCGCAAGCATCCGTTGGCGCGCGAGACCCGGCATGCGTTCGGCGCGTTTCGGCGGCGCATCGCCGAGCGGCCCTACGACCGCATCATCGACGCCCAGGGTCTGATCCGCAGCGCCCTGCTGGCGCGCCTCGCCAAGGGGCCGCACTGCGGCTACGACCGCAGCAGCGTACGCGAGCCGCCGGCCAGCCTCTTCTACGATCGCCGCTTCCCCGCCAGCGTCACCTTGCACGCGGCCGAGCGGATGCGCCGGCTGGCCGCCCAGGCGATGGGCTACGACCTCCCGACCCAGCTCGACTACGGCGTCCGCGTCGCCGGTGAACGCCCGCAGTGGCTGGGCGAGGGGCTCTATCTGGTCGGGCTGCATGCGAGCGCGCGGGACGACAAGACTTGGGACGAGGCCTGCTGGCTGGAACTGGCGCGGCGCGCGGCAGCCGCCGGCCTGACGCTCGTGCTGCCGTGGGGCGACGAGGCGGAACGCGTGCGTTCCGAGCGGATCGCGTCGGCAGGGCAGGGCGCCGTGCCCCCGCGGCTCGGGTACGGGCAGATGGCGGCCCTGATGGCGGGCGCCGCCGCGGTGGTGGGGGTCGATACCGGGCTCACCCACCTGGCGTCGGCGGTCGGCGCGCCGGTGGTGGCGATCTATGCGGCGAGCTGGGCGGAGTTCAACGGCGTGATCGGTGCGGGCTTCGTCGCCAACCTTGGCGGGCCGGGCGCCGCGCCGGGCGTGGACGAAGTCTGGACGCAGCTCGAACTGGCGCTCAGCCGCGGACGCACGGAGGGCGGCTGGCGCGCCGACCTCGCCGTGCCGGCGCCTGAACTGGCGGGGCGGCGACGGTTTCGGCCGCCACCCAGCGCCTCAAATCCCCGCGCCGTGGTCCAGCGACGCTAGCGCCGCTTCATGCGCCGCCGCTTCGGCGGTGATCCATGAGACGAAGGCCTTCACCTGCGGCAGCCGCCCCTTGGCCTTCGGGTGGACGAGGTAGTAGGCGAAGTCGACCGCCGTCGCGATCTGCATCGGCACGACCAGCCGGCCTGCGTCGAGGTCGTCCTGCGCCAGGGTGCGCTTGGCCAACGCGATGCCGCGCCCGCCCATCGCCGCTTCGATCACCATGCTCGACTGGTTGAAGCGGGGCCCGCGGGTGCCGTCGACGCCGCGCACGCCGCGCGCCGCCAGCCACATCGACCAGTCCGGGCAGCTTTCGTCGGCGTTGGGCGAGCCGTCGTGCAGCAGGGTGAAGTGGGCGAGGTCCTCGGGGCGCTCCAGCGGCGTCTCGCTCATCAGGGCGGGGCTGGCGACCGGGATCACGGTCTCGCTGAGCAGGCGCTGCAGCTCCAGACCCGGATAGCGGCCGGCGCCGTAGCGCACTGCCAGATCCACCTCGCCGGCGGCGAAATCGACGATGTCCATGTCGGCCGAGAGCCAGACGTCGATCTGCGGATAGGCTTCCTCGAAGCCCTTCAGCCGCGGCACCAGCCACTTGGCGGCGAAGGAGGGCGGGGCAGTGAGGGTGAGACGCCGGCCGTCCACCGCGGCGGTCAGCAGGGAGGCGGCTTCGGCCAGCCGATCGAAGGCTTCGCGCAGGGCGGGGAGGGCCATCTGGGCTGCGTCGGTGAGGAGGAGGCCCTTCGGCGTGCGCTTGAACAGCGCAACCCCCACATAGTCTTCGAGGTTCTGAATCTGCTGGGAGACGGCGCCTGGCGTCACCGACAGCTCATCGGCGGCGCGACTGAAGTTGAGGTGCCGCGCGGCGGCCTCGAAGGCGCGTAGGGCGTTGAGCGGAGGAAGGCGCCGCCTGGTTTCCATGAGATTTACTGATTGCCCCGGCAGAAGACTTGGATTGCGAAATGGGTGCTGGATCGCCACTTTGCAATCACCCGAAGGCGCATCGGCCCTTTCGCTGACGGGCAAAGAGCGGGGCGGACCGAAAGGCCCGCCCCGCGATGCCGTTCGGTCACACAATTAGAAGAACTATCAGGTAAAGCCCAGGCCCATGGCCACCCAGTCCAGATCCAAAGCCCATCCGCTGGTGGTGCTGCGCGGCGAGAGCCCGGCGCGGCCGGCCGGCGAGGTGTGGCTGGTGGGCGCCGGTCCGGGCGATCCGGAACTGCTGACCCTCAAGGCGCTGCGGGTGCTGCAGGGCGCCGACGTGGTCGTGCATGACGGCCTGGTCAGCGACGCGATCCTCGACCTGGCGCCCGCGTCGGCGCGGCGGTTGTCGGTGGCCAAGCGGAAGTCGCGGCACTCCTACGCCCAGGACGAAATCAACCGGCTGCTGGTGGCCTTCGCCCTGGACGGGCTGACGGTGGTGCGGCTGAAGGGCGGCGATCCCTTCATCTTCGGCCGCGGCGGCGAGGAACTCGAAGCCTGCCGCGCTGCGGGCGTGGTCTGCCACGTCGTGCCGGGCGTCACCGCCGCGCTGGCGGCGGGCGCTTCGGCCGGCGCGCCGCTGACCCACCGCGGCGCGGCCCAGGCGGTCACCTTCGTCACCGGCCACGCGGCCGCCGGCGAGCCGGACCTCGACTGGCCCAGCTTGGCGCGGGCCAACCAGACCGTGGTGATCTACATGGGCGTCTCGATGGCCGCCTCGATCGCCGGCAAGCTGATGGCGGCCGGACGGTCCGGCGCCACCCCGGCGCTGATCGTCGAAGACGCCAGCCTGCCGACCGAACGCCGCATCGTCACCACCCTGGCCGGCCTCGGCGAGGCCGCGGCGGTGGTCGAGAGCGCGGCGCTGCTGATCGTAGGTGAGGCGATGGCGCTGGCGCTCCCCTCCTCCTTGAGGGGAGGGGTCGGGGGTGGGGGTCTCTTCGAGACTAGCCCGCTCCTCAATGACGCTAGCCTGGCGGCAGACCCCCAACCCCTCCCCTCAAAGGGGAGGCGCGCGAGAACGTCATGAAAGCCCTGACCGGAAACCGGCTCGACGACGGCGAGGCGATCTTCCTCGGCCATGACGGCTGGGTGCCGCGGTTCGCCGACGCCGAGCTCTTCGAGGATGACGTCGCCGCGACGGCGGCCGAAGCCCACGCCAAGACCCAGCAGACCCTGGTGGTCGATCCTTATCTGATCGACGTCATCCCGTCGGACAGCGGCTTCGCGCCGCTGAGCTTCCGCGAACGAGTGCGGGCGCTGGGACCGACCAACAAGCCGGAGCACGGCAAGAAGACGGAGGGCGGCGAGGCCATTGACGCCCTGCTGCACGCCCACGGCGCGGCGCGGTCGAAGGGCCGCATCGAGCTGATCAGGCGCAAGTAAAGGAGGCGCCGCAATGTACCTGTACGACACCATCGACAAGGAAATGCTGGCCGACCGGGTGCAGGAGTTCCGCGAGCAGTGCGCGCGGCGCCTGTCCGGCGAGCTCACCGAGGACCAGTTCAAGCGCATCCGGCTGATGAACGGCCTCTATCTGCAGCTGCACGCCTACATGCTGCGCATCGCCATCCCTTACGGCGCCCTGACCCCGAAGCAGCTGCGCATGCTGGGCTTCATCGCGCGCACCTACGACAAGGGCTACGGCCACTTCACGACGCGCACCAATCTGCAGCTGCACTGGATCAAGCTGAAGGACGCGCCGGACATCCTCGGCCATTTGGCGACGGTCGGGATGCACGCCATCCAGACCAGCGGCAACGACATCCGCAACATCACCGCCGACCCCCACGCCGGCGCCACCGCCGACGAGGCGGACGACCCGCGCATCTGGGCCGAGGCGATCCGCCAGTGGTCGACCTTCCACCCCGAGTTCTCGTTCCTGCCGCGCAAGTTCAAGATCGCGGTTACGGGCTCGCCGAAGGACCGGGCGGCGACCAAGGTCTACGACATCGGCCTGCGTCTGCACCGCAATGACGGCGGCGAACTGGGCTTCGAGGTGCTGGTCGGCGGCGGCCTTGGCCGCACGCCCTATCTGGGCCCGACCATCCGCAAGCATCTGCCGGCGCGGCATTTGCTGTCGTACCTGCAGTCGATCCTGCGGGTCTACAATCGCCACGGCCGGCGCGACAACATCTGGAAGGCGCGCATCAAGGTGCTGGTCGCCAGCCTGGGCGCCGAGGGCTTCGCGCGCGAGGTCGAGGCCGAGTGGGAAGCCACCGACAAAAGCCAGGTCGATCTGCCCGACCTGGAGCTGGCCCGCATCCGCGCCGCCTTCGCGCCGCGCAACTTCGAGACCCTGCCGGCGACGTCGGCGGCCTTCGAGGCGGCCAAGGCCGACCCGGCCTTCGCCCGCTTCACCCGCAATAACGTCAAGCCACACAAGATCCCGGGCTACGCCATCGTTGACGTGTCTCTGAAGAAGCCCGGCGAGACGCCAGGCGACTGCCTGGCCGGGCAGATGGAGGCGGTCGCCGACATCGGCGAGCGCTACTCGATGGAGGAGGTCCGGGTCTCCTACGAGCAGAACCTGATCCTGCCGCACGTGAAGCTGGATGACGTGCACGCGGTCTGGAAGGCGCTGGACGCGGCCGAACTGGCCACCCCCAACCGCGGCCTGGTCACCGATATCATCGCCTGCCCGGGCCTCGACTACTGCGCCCTGGCCAACGCCCGCGCCATCCCGATCGCCCAGGCCATCGCCCTGAAGTTCAAGGACCCGGCGCTGGCCGAGACCGTGGGCGAGCTGGGGATCCGCATCTCCGGCTGCATCAACGCCTGCGGCCACCACCACGTGGGCGCCATCGGCATCCTGGGCGTCGATAAGAAGGGCGAGGAGTTCTACCAGGTCACGCTCGGCGGCACGCCGGAGGCCGACGCGGCCCTTGGCCAGGCGCTGGGCCCGGCCTTGCCGGCCAATAGGGTGGCCGACGCGGTGGAAAGCCTCGTAGGCGCCTATCTGCGCGAACGCCAGGACGGCGAGCGCTTCATCGACACCTTCCGCCGCACCGGCCTCGCGCCCTTCAAGGAGGCCGTCTATGCCAGCGCTCATTAGGTGGACGGGGCAGCGCGCCGAAGCGGCCGAGGACCCCTTCACCTACGTGCCGGACGAGAATCACCTGCCGCGCGGCGACGTCATCGTGTCGCTGCAGCGCTTCCAGTCCGAGGGCCAGCGGCTGCTGGCCGAGGGCCGCAAGGTGGGCGTGCGCATCGAGGCGCAGGAAGCGGTGGAGGAGCTCGCCGCCGAGCTGCCGCAGATCGCGGTGGTGGCGCTGGTGTTCCCCAAGTTCCTCACCGGGCAGGCCTATTCCTCGGCGCGGATCCTGCGCGAGCGCTTTCGTTATCAAGGCGAAGTGCGCGCCGTGGGCGACGTGCTGCGCGAGCAGGCCCGGTTCATGGTCCGCTGCGGCGTCGATACCTTCGAGCCGGCCGACGGCTCGACGCCGGCCGAGTGGACGCACGTGATCGGCCGGTTCCGGCACGTCTATCAGCGCGCGGCGGATGGCCGTGAACCCGCCTTCGTGGAGCGCGGCGCATGAGCATCGCCTTCGACACCACCGACCACGCCATCTCCCTGGCCCGCAAGCTCGACGCCGAGCTGCGCCACGCCCACCCGCTCGAGGTGATCCGGGCGGCGGTCGCCCACTTCGGCGACGAACTGGCGCTGGTTTCCTCGTTCGGGGCCGAGTCGGCCGTGTTGCTGCACCTGGCCGCTCAGGTGAAGCCGGACATTCCGGTGATGTTCCTGGATACCGGCATGCTGTTCGGCCAGACGCTCGATTACCGCCAGCAGCTGGCCGCCAGGCTCGGCCTCACCGACGTGCGCGACCTGCGCCCGCGCTTCGAGGACCTGGCCACGGGCGACCCCAACGCAGACCTCTGGAAGACCGACACCGACGCCTGCTGCAACATCAGGAAGGTGATCCCGCTCGATGCGGCCCTGTCGGGCTTCTCGGCCTGGCTCACCGGCCGCAAGCGCTTCCACGGCGGCGACCGCATGCGCCTGCCGGTGGTCGAAGCCTCCGACGGCAAGCTGAAGTTCAACCCGCTCGCCAACTGGTCCAAGGCCGACCTCGATGCCTACACCGCCGAGCACGACCTGCCCGAGCACCCGCTGGTCGCCTTCGGCTACCCCTCGATCGGCTGCTGGCCCTGCACCAGCCCGGTGGAGGAGGGGGGCGACATTCGGTCCGGGCGCTGGGCGGGTTCGCAAAAGACCGAATGCGGCATACATACCGCCCGCGCCCCCGGCGCCGCGCCGGATCTCGGCGGCGACATCTGACTTCCGCCTGCCCGCAGCCTCCCCGAATCTGTCACCAAGGATGACGATGACCGATACTGTTATGACGCCCGCTCGCCCGAAAGCCTCCGCGGCCTTCTTCGTGGAGACGGTGACCCACGTCGAGCACTGGACCGACGAGCTCTTCACCCTGCGCACCACGCGCGACGCAGGCTTGCGCTTCGCCAGTGGCCAGTTCGTGATGCTGGGCCTGATGGTCGGCGAAAAGCCGCTGGTGCGCGCCTATTCGGTGGTCAGCCCCTACTATTCCGACGAGCTCGAATTCTTCTCGATCAAGGTGCAGGACGGGCCTCTGACCAGCCGCCTGCAGCACGTGCAGGTGGGCGACGAGGTGCTGGTCGGCCGCAAGCCCACGGGCACCCTGGTGCTGGACGGCCTGCGCCCCGGCAAGAACCTCTACCTCTTGGGCACCGGCACCGGCCTCGCCCCCTTCCTGTCGCTGATCCGCGACCCGGAAACCTACGAGCGCTACGAAAAGGTGGTGGTGACCCACACCGTGCGCCGCACCGTCGACCTCGCCTACCGCCACTTCCTCGAAGAGGGCCTGGCCGCCGACGAGGACCTGGGCGAATTGGTCGCCCCGAAGCTGATCTACTATCCCTCGGTCACCCGCGATCCCTTCAAGCACCAGGGCCGCATCACCGACCTGATCACCTCCGGCCAGATCTTCCGCGACATCGGCCTCCCCGAATTCGACAAGACCCGCGACCGCGTGATGCTCTGCGGCGGCCCATCGGTGCTGGCCGACCTGAAGACCCTGCTGCTGGAGCGGGGCTACCAGGAAGGGAGCATCGCCAGCCCCGGGGATTTCGTGCTGGAACGGGCGTTCGTCGAGACTTGAGGATCAAGAGCGTCCGAGCAAGCGCCTAGGGCGACTCGGGGCTGCGCGACTTCAGTCCTCGAATCCTCGCGAAGTCTCTGTCCATAGTGATCCACTCACATCCGTGTTCGATCGCGAGCGCAGCGTACCAAACATCCGAGACCTTCGGGCCCGTGATGTTCGTCTCGATGCAGAGGCGGCGGAAGATCGGCCAGTGGCGTTCGCCGGGCTCGATGAGGCGGCAGTTGGGCTGGTCCATCAGGCCCTGGCAGAATCCGAAAACTTCGTCATGCGTGCTCGGACGGGTGAACACGCGAGCGTTCGTGGTGATGCGGACGACGGCGCTCAGCGTCAGGGGTGAGATGCCGAACTGGGTGTCGCCGTGGATCGCTCGGGTGAGCCAGGCGTAGCTGACGGCGTGGTGCTCCAGGTCCGCGCGGAAGGCGTAGACCAGGATGTTGACGTCAGGCAGGTCCACTGAAACCGCGCCGAAGCTTTTCGACGTACTCGAGGTCTTCCATCTCCTGGATGTCCTTGAGGCTGGTGATGCCGGGGGCAAAGCCGCCGGTCGCCTTGCTGATTGGCGGCATCACGCGCGGCTTCGGCTCGGGTTTCTCGCTCACCACCCGGCGCACGCCCTCTTCGATGATGGAAGTCAGCGTGCGGCCCTCGCTCGCCGCCTTGCGCTTGGCGAGCGTCAGGAGTTCGTCCGGCAGGCGCACGGTCGTTCGCTCGGTCATGGGGCGAATGTGTGTGGTGTATGTCAGTATGTCAAGACGCGCTCGCGGTCTGCTGACATTTACGGGGTCCGCCTGCGCGTAGTCTCCCACCACGTCGATTGGCGGAGACCTTGAGATGAAGAAGCTCGACCTGACGTCCATCCCCCGCGAGACCGGCTCCAGCTATCCGGCGCCGTTCGATGCGCCCACCTTGGGCCAGGTCTGGCAACGGCTGGGGGAGGCGGGTGGGCTGACCCAGTTCGGGGTCAACCTCAACCGGCTGGCGCCGGGCGTGTGGTCGAGCCAGCGGCATTGGCACAGCCATGAGGACGAGCTGGTGTTCGTGCTCGAGGGCGAGGTGACGCTGGTCACCGACGCGGGCGAGGAGGTGCTGCGGGCCGGGGACGCGGCGGCGTTCAAGGCCGGCGATCCGGATGGGCATCACCTGATCAACCGCTCCGAGCGCGATGCCGTAGTGCTGGAGATCGGCACGCGCGATCCGGACCACGACCGCTGCGTCTATCCGGACATCGACATGGTCGCCGAGCCGCGGGTCACGGCCTACCTGCATCGCGACGGCACGCCCTATCCGACGCGGCAGGCTGGCGCCTGGCTGGCGGGGCAGGAGCCCTGAGGCCGCGTCAATCGGCCGGGCGCAGCACGGCGTTGCCGTCCACCAGGCGGTCGAAGACATAGCCGTGCGCCTCGGCGAACTCGGGCGGCAGGCTCTCGACCACCACCAGCGGGCGCCAGCGGCGCAGGGTCTCGGCCGCGCCGGCCAGCGCCGCGCCCTCGAACCCCTCGACGTCGAGCTGGATCAGGCTGACGCGACGCTCGGCGGGCACCGTGTCGTCGATGCGGGCCTGAGGGGCCAGCTCGCCGCCGGTCCCGCCTCCGACGTGCGCGGCGCCGCCCAGCGGCAGGCCGTCCTTGTCGAGGGTGCGCAAGGCGACGGGCTCGGCCGAGTCGCCGAGCGCGGCGTGGCGCAGCTCGACATTGGCGAGGTCGTTGAGCGCCGCGGTGGCCTTGGCGCAGCGCCAGCTCTCGGCCAGCGGCTCGAACGCCCAAAGCTTCGCGCCGGGCGCCGCGGCGCGCGACAGAGCCGGCAGGAAGTCGCCGAAGAAGGTGCCGGCGTGGACGATGTCGCCGTCGCCGCAGTGCTCGCAGAGGAACTGCAGGGTCTCGCGCTCCCAGACCTGCCCCTGCATCACCGCGCGGCAGGCGGGCCGGTGCAGGGCGGCGCGCGGCAGGCAGTAGGCGCCCAGCTCGTTGTAGGCCACCACCACCGACGGAGCCCCGGCATGGCCGGTGACGCGCGGCGTGGTGCGATAGAGGCCGCGCTTGGCGACGCGCCTGAGGGTCGAGAGGGCTGAGCCCGCCATTGGATGTTGTTTCCGGTCGCCGCTTGGGCGAAGTCGTACAGACCCGGCCAAATCGGAGCAATCGGGCGAAGGCGCATGATCACCATCTACGGCGATCCCATCTCGGGCAACTGCCTGAAGGTGAAGTGGACGGCCGAGCGGCTCGGCATCCCCTTCACCTGGATCGATATCGACGTGGTCAAGCGCGAGACCCGTACGCCCGGCTTCCTCGCCATCAATCCCGCCGGCCAGGCGCCCACGGTGGTGCTGGAGGACGGCCGCCCGCTGGCCCAGTCGAACGCCATCATCCTCCACCTGGCCGAGGGCACGGAGCTGATCCCCGCCGACCGCTATGGCCGCGCCAAGATGCTCGAATGGCTGTTCTGGGAGCAGTACAGCCACGAGCCCTACGTCGCCGTGGCGCGCTTCCGGATGAAGTACCAGGGCAAGACGCGCGAGGAGCTCGATCCCGGGCTGATCGCCGGCGCTGACGCGGCGCTGCGGCGGCTGGAGGCGGCGCTGAGCGGCCGCGAATATCTGGTCGGCAACGTACTCAGCCTCGCCGACATCTCACTGGTGGGCTACACCCGCTTCGCCGCCGACGGCGGCTTCCGGCTGGCGGATTATCCGGCGGTGGAAGCCTGGGTGGCGCGCCTCGAAGCTGAACTCCCGATCAAGGACCCTCGATGAAGCGTGCACTCTTGCTCGGCGCCGTGTTGGCGCTGGCGGCCGGCGGCCAGGCGCTGGCCTGGGGGTCGAGCGGCCACCGGATGATCGGCGAGGCGGCGATGCAGGCCCTGCCGGCCGAACTGCCGGCCTTCGCGCGCACCGCTGCCGCGGTGACGGCCGTTGGCGAATACAGCCGCGAGCCGGACCGCTCGCGCGGCTCCGGCAAGATGCACGACGCCGACCGCGATCCCGGCCACTTCGTCGATGGCGACGACGCCGGCAAGATCGCCGGCGTGGTCTCGCTGACCGCCCTGCCGCCAACCCGCGAGGACTACGACACCCAGCTGCGCACCGCGGGCGTCGATTCCTGGAAGCAGGGGTATCTGCCCTATTCGATCATCGGCGACTGGCAGCAGCTGGTGAAGGACTTCACCTACTGGCGGGTCGATGACGCTGGCGCGCGGATGACCCACGACGCCGCCCATCGCGCCTGGCTGCAGGCCGACCGCGCCCGCCGCGAACAGCAGATACTGATCGACATCGGCCTTCTGTCGCACTTCGTCGGCGACGGCAGCATGCCGCTGCACGCCTCGATCCACTACAACGGCTGGGGCCCGTTCCCCAATCCCAACGGCTATACCCAGGACCGCGTGCATGTGCCCTGGGAGGGCAAGTACGTGCACGACGTGGTGACCCTCACGGCGGTGAGCGCCGACATGCGGCCGTTCACCGATTGCAACTGCCCGATCGAGCAGCGCGTGGGCGGCTATCTGATGGATGACTGGAAGACCATCATCCCGTTCTACGAGCTGCAGAAGGCCGGCGCCTTCCAGCCCGGCGCGGCCAAGGGGGTGGCGTTCACCACCGCCCGGGTCGCTGCCGGCGCGACCGAACTGCGCGACGAGATCGTGCTCGCCTGGCGGGCCAGCGCCACCGCCAAGGTCGGCTACAGTCCCGAGATCAGCGTCTCCGACGTCGAGTCCGGCAAGGTCGATCCCTACGCCAACCTTTACGGCGACGATTGATGACCACGCCCCAGTTCGGCGATCCGGATGGCGCCCACGCCTTTCGCGACCGGCCCGCGGCTTTCGGTATCCTGATGCAGGATGGCCACATCGCGCTGGTGACGGTGAAAAAGCCGCATCACGACGCCTGGTTCGACCTGCCGGGCGGCGCGATCGATCCGGGGGAGGACGATCTGGCCGCCGTGGTGCGCGAGTTCGGCGAGGAGACGGGCCTCGCGATCGCGCCGGGCGAGTTGCTGGGCCACGCCGACCAGTATTTCGTCACCACCGACGGTGAGCGGCGCAACAATCGCCAGGCGTTCTTCGAGGTGCGCCTGCTGGGTCAGGCCCCGCAGCTGAAGATCGAGGCCGATCACACCCTTGTCTGGATGGCCCCGCTTGAGGCTATTTCGAGGCTGCGACATGAGTCGCATGCCTGGGCAGTAGCCCTGAGCCAGCGTCGGACGTATGTGAGGCGCGATCCACACAAAGGCGTCTGACTTCGGCCTTCGGGTTGACGCGGTTCGATAAGCCTTTCAGATTTCAACCAGACTCGTAGGCGAGGGTGTATGCTTCGCTGGCGTCGGAGGGGGCGCATGGACGACACAGGCATCTTTCTCCACAGCGTCGAGGCCCTGAGATTGCAGGTCGATCGGCGTCTGGCGGAGCTGATCCCTGGGCCGGGCGAGGAGCCAGGGCGCCTGGGTGAAGCCGCGCACTATGCGCTGCTGGCCCCCGGCAAGCGGTTCCGGCCGCTGCTCACCCTGCTGACCGCCGAAGCCTTTGGCGCGCCCGTCGGCCGGGCGCTCGACATGGCGTGCGCCATGGAGATGGTTCACGCCGCTTCGCTGGTGCTCGACGACCTGCCGTCGATGGACGACGCGCGCCTGCGCCGCGGCCGGCCCACCACCCACCGGGTCTACGGCGAAGCGGACGCGATTCTCGCCTCCGTCGGCCTGCTCACCCAGGCTTTCAGCGTCATCGCGGCGGACCAGGGGATTGCGGCGGAAGATCGCAGCGCCCTCGTCGTCAGCCTGGCGAGCGCCGTCGGCTTCTCCGGCCTGGTCGCCGGCCAGGCGCTGGACCTCGCCGAGCGCAACCGCCCGCGCACCGTGGCCGAGCTCGACGCGCTCAACCATCGCAAGACCGGCGTCCTGATGATGGCCGCCGCCGAAGCCGGAGCGCGAATCGGCGGCGCCGATCCGGCCGCGCGCCGCGAGCTGGGCGAATTCGCCCGCCGCATCGGCCTCGCCTTCCAGATTCGCGACGACCTGATCGACGTCGAAGAGGGCGGCGAACATGTCGGCAAGGACGTGGGCAAGGACGCCGGCATGACCACGGTGGTCTCCGCCCTCGGCCCGCGCGCCGCCGTCGCCGCCATCGAGGCGCACCTTGCGGCCGCCGACGCCGCCCTGGCCCGCGCCGGCTGCGACGGCCGTCTCGGCGTTTTCGCCCGCAGCCTGTTCTCGGGACGCAAGGCGGCGGCGTGACCCAGGGTCTCAACGGCCCGATCCTCACTGTCAGAGACGTCCGCCACGCCTTCGGCCAGCGCCAGGCGCTGAAGGGCGTCAGCCTGGATGTGCGGCCGGGCGAGATCTACGCCCTGCTGGGCCCCAACGGCGCCGGCAAGACCACCCTGGTGCGCACCATCTGCGGGCGGCTGAAGCCCTCGGCGGGCGAGGTGCGCATCGCCGGCCGCGATCCCTACCGCGACGGCGAGGCCCGCGCGGCGCTGGGCCTCGCGCCCCAGGCGCTGGCGCTCTATCCCCAGCTGACCGTGGCCGAGAACCTGCAGACCTTCGCCAGCCTGGCGGGCCTGAAGGGCAAGGCGACCGCTGCGGCGGTTCGCCGCGCCATGGCGCTGACGCGCACCGACGAGCGCGCCGCCAGCCTGGTGCGCACCCTCTCGGGGGGCTTCCAGCGGCGGGTCAACATCGCCGCGGCCATCCTCGCCGCGCCCAAGCTGCTGATCCTCGACGAGCCCACCGTCGGCGTCGACCTGCCGGCCCGCGAGGCGGTGTCGGAAGTGCTGCGCAACCTCAAGGCCACCGGCGTCGGCATCCTCCTGGTCACCCACGACCTCGAGCAGGCCGCCGGCCTCGCCGACGTGGTGGGCTTCCTGCGCGATGGCGAGAAGGTGCTGGAGGGCGACCCCGCGGCGCTGATCGCCGACGCGTTTGGCGGGCGCATGGAAGTCGAGGTCGACGTCGGCGATGCCGGCGCGGACGGTCCCGCCCAGCTGGCGGCGGAGGGGCTGGAGCCGGGGCCGGTGCCCGGCACGTGGACCCGCCTCGTGGACGAGGGCTACGTCTTCGCCGGCCACCTGGCCGAGCGGCTGCAGAGCGCCGGGGTCGAGGTGCTGGAAGTACGCGTGCGCCGCCCCTCGCTGCAGCACCTCTTCACCCGCGTCGCCGAGACGAGGCGCGCGGCGTGAGCTTCGCCATGTTCCGGGTGATGGTGCTGGACCTCTGGCGCGACCGGCCGGCCCTGGCCATGACCTTCCTGCTACCCTCGGTGGTGTTCCTGATCTTCTCGGCCGTCTTTTCCGGGGCCACCGGGACCGATGTGAAGATCAACGTGGCCGTGGCCGACCTCGCCCACACGCCGGCCTCGATCCGCCTCGCCAAGGCCTTCCTCGCCGACACCGACCTTCGGCCCCAGCGCTGGACGCCCGAGACCCTGGCGGGCGTCCGCGAGGCGGTGCGCGCCGGCCGGGTGGACGCCGGCTTCGTCATCCAGTCAGACCCGTCGGCGCCCGGCACGCCGCTGCTGATCCTCTCCGACCCGAGCCGCGCCGTCGCCTCGCCGCTGACCGAGGCGCGGGTGCGCGAGGTGCTGGCGCGCGACACGCCCGACGTGCTGCTCACCCGCACCATCCGCGACCTCGCCCCCGCCACCGGCCCGCTGACCCGGGACCAGCAGGATCAGGTGACCGTGGCCACCGACCAGCTGATCCAGAAGCCGTCGTCCCAGCCCGCGACCCCGCCGCTGTTCCAGCACGTGGATGTGGCCGGCGCGAAGCGGGGCGGGGCCTCGATCGCCTACTACGCCGGCGCGGTGACCATCCTCTTCGCCATGTTCGCCGCCACCCACGGCGCCCTGACCCTGATCGACGAACGCCGCTCGGGTATCGCCGACCGCATCCTGGCCGGCCGGCACGGCATGGGGCCGGTGGTGACCGGCAAATTTCTTTTCCTTATCGCCCAGGGCGCGGCGCAGGCCGCGGTGATCTTCGTCACCGCCCAGCTGGTCTACGACGTGCCGACCGCCCAGCACCTCGGCCTGTGGCTCGTCACCACCGCCGCGACGGCCGCATCCGCCGGCGGGCTGGCGCTGGCGATGGTGACGGTGTGCCGCACCCGCGAGCAGGCGCAGATGCTCTCCACCTTCGTTATCCTGATCCTCGCGGCGGTCGGCGGCAGCATGGTGCCCCGCTTCCTGATGCCGCCGTGGCTGCAGGATCTCGGCTGGTGGACGCCTCACGCCTGGGTGATCGACGCCTACCAGAGCCTGCTCTGGCGCGACGC
>DATAVF010000304.1:0-6234 GCA_036267835.1 Caulobacteraceae bacterium
CTGCAGAGATCGCCGCGAAGGGGACGATCTCGAGCAATGCCTTAAGCCTTGTCGAGCCCGTAGGCCGCGTGCAGGGCGCGCACCGCCAGTTCGGTGTAGGCCGCATCGATCAGCACGCTGATCTTGATCTCGGAGGTCGAGATCACCTGGATGTTGACGCCCTTGTCGGCCAGGGCCTTGAACATGGTCTGGGCCACGCCGGTGTTGCTGCGCATGCCGACGCCGATCACCGAGACCTTGGCGACGTTGTCGTCGAGCGTCGCGTCTTCCAGCCCGATCTCGGACTTCGACGCGTGCATCAGCTCCAGCGCCCGGGCCGCGTCGCGCTTGCCGACGGTGAACTCCATGTTGGCCGAGCCGGGGGTGCGGGCGTGGCTCTGCACGATCATGTCGACGTTGACGCTGGCCTCGGCCAGGCGGCCGAACAGTATGGAGGCCACCCCCGGATGGTCGGGCAGGCCGAAGAGGCTGATCTTGGCCTCGTCGCGGCTGTAGGCCACGCCGCTCACGATCCGTTTCTCCACGATCTCCTCCTCGTCGCAGACGATGGTGCCGACGTTGTCCGACGCGCCGGGCTCGACGAAGCTGGAGAGTACGCGCAGCGGCACCCGCTCGGCCATGGCCAGCTCGACCGAGCGGCTCTGCAGCACGCGGGCGCCCAGCGAGGCCATCTCCAGCATCTCCTCGTAGGAGATCTTGGGCAGCCGCCGGGCGCGTTCCTCGATGCGGGGGTCGGTGGTGTAGACGCCATCGACGTCGGTGTAGATATCGCAGCGGTCGGCGCGCAGCGCGGCGGCCACGGCCACCGCCGACAGGTCGCCGGCGCCGCGGCCCAGCGTCGCCAGCCGGCCCTGCCGGTCAATGCCCTGGAAGCCGGCCACCACGGGAATCTCGCGCGCCGCCAGCGCCGCCTCGAGCTTCTCCGGCGGCACTTCCTCGATGCGCGCCTTGCCGTGGCCGTCGTCGGTGATGATCGGGATCTGCCAGCCCAGCCACGAGCGGGCGTTGTGGCCCATGTTGCGCAGCGTCATGGCCAGCAGGCCGGCGGTCACCTGCTCGCCCGAGGCCACGACGACATCGTACTCGGCGTCGGACGAAGCCAGGCCCGGCGCGGCCGGGCCGGCGCCGTCGGTCCAGGCCACCAGCTCGTTGGTGCGCCCGGCCATGGCCGAGACCACGACGCTGACCTCATGGCCGGCCACGACCTCGGCCGCCACCAGCCGCGCGACTCTGCGGATGCGCTCCAGGTCGGCCACCGAGGTGCCACCGAATTTCATCACGATGCGGGACAAGGGAGGGGCTTGGGTGAGGGGCTGGCGAAAACGAAGGCGCCCTTCTAGCGACGCCATCCGGGGCGGACAAGGTTGACCTCGCAAGAGGCGAGAACTACATACCTGTTTACCTATCTGGAGCTACCTACATGGCTGACGACCCGGAGCGTCTCAGCGCCATCACCGCGCCCCACGCCACGGTGGCCGACAAGATCCGCGCCCTTTCCGCCGCCGGCGTCCCCCGCGCCGACATCGCCCGCTTCCTCGGCAAACGCTACCAGCACGTCCGTAACGTGCTCGAGGACGACGCCCAGAGCGGCGGGGGCTACGTGCTGGGGCGCGCAGATTTGAGTGGGGTGCAGGAAGACGCGCGCGCTTTCGAGAACGATGCCGAGAATCCGAACTTGATCGACCGCCGCAGCCCCGGCGCCTTCTGGCTGCGCGTGTTGCCGGATGGGAGCCTGCCGCTACCCAAAGAGGTTGCCGACACCCTGGGCGCGAAACCGGGCGCCAAGGTCTTCGCGACGTTCAAGGATGGTCGCCTTTCCATCATCAGCGGCGAAGCGGCGATGGAAGAAGCCGTGGCGATCGTCCGCAAATACATACCGCCGGAAGTCGATCTCGCGGGCAGACTCGTCGAGGATCGCCGCAACGGGAAGCTCTGGTGATCGAGTTCGTTCTCGACGCGTCGGCGGTCCTGGCGCGGCTTCATGAAGAGCCCGGTGCTGAAATGGTGAGGGCAGCTTTGCCCAACGCGTGCATCTCCTCGGTGAACTTCGCCGAGGTGATCACCAAGCTGATCGAGGAAGGGCTCCCCTTCAGCCAGGCTGAAGACCTGTTCGATCGGCTCTACTGCGAGGTGATTGATGCCGACAAACATCGCGGCGCCTGGGCAGGCGCCCTTCACGAAAAGACGCGGCGCACCGGTGTTTCGCTTGGCGATCGGTTCTGCCTGCAGCTGGCGCAGGAGCTGGGCGTCCCGGTCCTGACGACCGATCACCTCTGGAAGACGCTCAACATCGGCGTCGAGGTTACGCTGATCCGTTGACGGCCGCGGGCGGCGGGTTCAGCAAAGCCGGCATGGGCGCGGTATCCAGCATCGATGTGGACGAGGTCGCGCGGTTTTCGTCGTGGGCGGCGGAGTGGTGGGACCCCAAGGGCAAGTTCGCGCCGCTGCACCGGTTCAACCCGGCGCGGCTGGGGTTCATCCGGGATACGACGCTGACGCGCTTCAGGCGCGATGGGGCGGCGCGGCGGCCGTTCGAGGGGCTGCGGCTGCTGGATATCGGCTGCGGCGGCGGGCTGGTCAGCGAGCCGATGGCGCGGCTGGGGTTCCAGGTCACCGGCGCGGACGCCGGCGCGGACAACATCGCCGCGGCGCGGGCGCATGCCGACCAGGTGGGGCTGGCGATCGACTATCGCTGCACGGCGGCCGAGGAGCTGCTGGCGGCCGGCGAGGCGCCGTTCGACGTGGTGCTCAACATGGAGGTGATCGAGCACGTCGCCGATCCGGGAGCCTATTTGCGCGACACCGCGCGGCTGGTGGCGCCGGGCGGGGTGATGATCCTCGCCACCCTGAACCGCACGCTGAAGGCGCTGGCGCTGGGCAAGGGCGCGGCCGAGTACGTGCTGCGCTGGGTGCCCGCCGGCACCCACGACTGGCGCCGCTTCCTGCGGCCGGAGGAGGTGCGCGGCTTCCTGGCCGGCGAACCCTACGAGGTCGAGGGCCCGTTCGGCATCGCGTTCAACCCACTCGGCGGGCGCTGGGCGCGCTCGGCGGACGCCGATGTGAACTACATGATGACGGTGACGCCGCGCGCTTGAGTCTCCTCCTCCCTCGCGGGAGAAGGTGTCGCCGTAGGCGACGGATGAGGGGGCCGGCGGGCCCGTCCGTCTTCGCTGGCAAGCAATTCACCCAATCGAGGCGCCCCCTCATCCGGCGCTTCGCGCCCCCTTCTCCCGCGAGGGGAGAAGGCCCCTTGACGCGCTTCCGCTTGTTGGTATTGTATGAGTGTATGCATACACACCAGCAGCTCGCCCTCGATGGCCTCAGGCTCGATCCCTCCGGGGTGCCGATCTATGTGCAGTTGCGCGCGCAGCTGCTGACGGCCATCGCGAACGGGGTGCTGACGTCCGGCGACCAGATGCCGACCATGCGGCAGGTGGCCGTGGCGCTGCGCATCGATCTCAACACCGTGCGCCACGCCTATGATGAACTGGAGCGGGCCGGCGCGATCCGGCTCGAGCGTGGGCGCGGCAGTTTCGTCTCCGCTTCCCTTTCCCCTCCCCCCTCCCTTTCCCCTTTGGCGAGCGCCGCCTCCGCGGCGCCTGATCCGTCGGAGGAACTGGCCCGGCGAACCCTCGCCCTGGCCGTCGCCGCGGGTGTCGATCCCGTGGCCCTGGCCGGGCGCATCGCCGCCCTGGCCGAACCCAAGGAACCAACTCAATGAACAGCTACAGGTCTGGCTCAGGCAACCGGCTGGCCAGCTTCCTCGCCCTCCTCGTGCTGCTGGCCGCCGGCGGCGCGCTGGCGCTCACCAACGCCTCGCCGGCCGGCATCGGCGTCGCCATCGTGCTGGCGGTGATCGCCGCCTTCATTCCGCAGTCGCTGATGATCGCCAACCAGTGGGACCGCGCGGTGGTGCTGCGCATGGGCCGGCTGCAGGGGATCAAGGGCCCGGGCGTCTTCTGGATCATGCCGATCCTCGACCGCGTGGCCGCCTGGCTCGACCAGCGCATCCAGACCACTGAGTTCAACGCCGAGCAGGCGCTCAGCAAGGACACTGTGCCGGTGAACATCGACGCCGTCGTGTTCTGGCAGATCCACGACGCCGAGCGCGCCGCGCTGGAGATCACCGACTATCGCTCCGGCATCGCCCGCGTCGCCCAGACCAGCCTTCGCGAGATGGTCGGCTCCTCGCTGCTCTCCACCCTGCTCTCCGACCGCAAGCAAGGCGATGAGCTGCTGCGCGACGAAATCGCCCGCAAGATCGGCGACTGGGGCATCTCGGTGATCTCGGTCGAGATCCGCGACATCAGCGTGCCGCCGGCGCTGCAGGACGCCATGAGCCGCCAGGCCCAGGCCGAGCGCGAGCGCCACGCCCGGGTGCTGCTGGGCCAGGCCGAGCAGGAGGTGGCGATCAAGTTCGTCGAGGCGGCGGAAATCTACGCCCGCAGCCCCGCGGCGCTGCAGCTGCGGGCGATGAACATCATCTACGAGACCACCAAGGAGCGCGGCGCCACCATCCTGATGCCGAGCGCCATGGTCGATGCGATGAACCCGGGAGGGGTCATGGCGATGCTGGGCGGCGCCGGAGTGGCGGGCGGCGGCGGCGCGGCGTTGCGGACCGGAGCTGCGGCGGAAGCTGCGGCGGCCGCCACTGCGGCGGAGGCGGCCGCGCCCGCCACGGCGAGGTTGTCGCCGAGGTCGCGGGATTAGGCGTCGTGTTGTCCGTGCGCCACGCCGCCGCCGTGACCGAAAAAGACGGCGGTGTGGCGAGGGGTGAGGCCTTCCGCTCCGGCGGCGCGGCATCATCTATGGCACGTCCGTAAGCGCCGGGACCGAACGGCGGCGGACAAAGCTCGAGGGGCGCGGGGGATGCGCAGACTGGACTGGCTGATGGCGGCCGTGATCGGGGTGTTCCTCGCCGGCGCGCTGATCGCCCAGGCGATGGACCTGGGCGGCGTGAGCCTGAACCTGATGGGCCGGCGCGATGCAGGCTCCCGCCAGGATCTGGCGGTCCGCTTGGTGAGTATCGGCGCGAATTCACCTATATCGCGCCTATGCCCGACGATCTTCCGCCGCCCCTGATCGGGGCGGCCCTCATCAAGGATGAAGTGAAGCGCCTGCCCGACGCGCCGGGCGTCTACCGCATGTTCGGCGAGGACCGCGAGTCGCTCTACGTCGGCAAGGCGCGCAGCCTGAAGAAGCGGGTGATCCAGTACGCGCAAGGGCGCTTCCACACCCAGCGCATCGCCCTGATGGTCGACCTGACCCGGTCGATGGAGTTCACCACCACCCGCACCGAGACCGACGCCCTGCTGCTCGAGATCAACCTGATCAAGCAGCTGAAGCCGCGGTTCAACGTGCTGCTGCGCGACGACAAGAGCTTCCCCGAGATCGTCATCCGCCGCGAGCACCCGGCCGCCCAGCTGAAGAAGCACCGCGGCGCCCACTCGATCAAGGGCGACTACTTCGGCCCCTTCGCCAGCGCCTGGGCGGTGAACCGCACGCTGAACACCCTGCAGAAAGCCTTCCTGCTGCGCTCGTGCTCGGACAACGTCTACGAGACCCGCACCCGGCCCTGCATGCTGCACCAGATTCGCCGCTGCTCGGCCCCCTGCACCGAGCTGATCTCGATCGAAGATTACACCAAGCTGGTCGACGAGGCCGAGGCCTTCCTGCGCGGCAAGAGCCGCACGGTGATGGCGCGCATGTCGCAGGAGATGCAGGCCGCCGCCGACGAGCTGGAGTTCGAGCGCGCCGCCCGGCTGCGCGACCGCATCCGCGCCCTCGCCTCGGTGGCGCAGGAGACCCAGGTCAACCCCGAGACCGTCGACGAAGCCGACGTCTTCGCCCTCTTCGCCGAGGGCGGCCAGGCCTGCGTGCAGGTGTTCTTCTTCCGCGCCGGCCAGAACTGGGGCAACCGCGCCTACTTCCCCCGCGTCGACAAGTCCGACACCGATGAGGAGGTGATGGCCGCCTTCCTGGGCCAGTTCTACGACGACAAGCCGATCCCGCGCCTGATCCTGGTCTCGACCGCGCCCGACGAGGGCGAGCTGATCGCCGAGGCCTTCGCGCTCATAGCCGGCCGCAAGGTCGAGATCGCCCGGCCGCAGCGCGGCGAGAAGCGCGAGCTGGTCGACCACGCCCTGACCAACGCCCGCGAGGCCCTGGGCCGCAAGATGGCCGAAAGCTCGGCCCAGTCGAAGCTGCTGGCCGGCGTCTGCGAGACCTTCGGCC
>DATAVF010000305.1:0-7057 GCA_036267835.1 Caulobacteraceae bacterium
CTGGGCCTATGTCGCCCTGCGCATCGTCCACAGCCTGGTGCAGGCGACGATCAACCTGGTGCTGCTGCGCTTCGCCATCTTCGCCGTGAGCAGCCTGGTCCTTGCCGTCCTCGCGGGCCACGACGTCTGGGCGCTGCTGAACCCTTAGAGCTGGCCACCCCGGCGACGCTCCTCACCCATGAAATGGGGGAGGTGTCACGCGGAGCGTGACGGAGGGGGCGCGCCATCCATCAGGACGGGCGCGGACTCCGACCTGGCAAGAAGATAGCTAGATCGAGACAGGCAGCAAGCCAGCAGGCTCTCCGGCCAACCGGGGGGACCCCCTCCGTCGACCTCCGATCGACACCTCCCCCGTTTCACGGGTGAGGAGCGGTCAGAACTAAAGCGGCTCGCGCTCTTCGGCCCAAGCCTTGACCAACTGGTGGGCGATGGCCATTCCCCCGGGTGCGCGGGCCCCGGCCAGCTGGCCCTTCATCAGGGCGCGGGCTTCGTCGCGGGTGAACCAGCGGACTTCTTCCAGCTCGACGTCGTCGGCGGCGGCATCGCCCTCCTCGACCTCGGCGATCAGGCCGATCATCAGCGACGACGGGTAGGGCCAGGGCTGGGTCGAGTGGTAGCGCACCGAGCGGGTGCGCAGGCCCGATTCCTCCCAGACCTCCCTGGCGCAGGCTTCCTCGATGCTCTCGCCGGGCTCCAGGAAGCCGGCCAGCGCCGAATACATGCCCTTCGGCCACGCGGCCTGGCGGCCCAGCAGGCAGGTCTCGCCGCGGGTCGGCAGCATGATCACCACCGGGTCGGTGCGCGGGAAGTGTTCGACCTTGCAGGCCGGGCAGACGCGCTTCCAGCCGCCCTCGGACGGGTGGCTGGGCTGGCCGCAGTTGGAGCAGTGGCGATGGCGCCGGCGCCATTCGAACATCGCCTTGGCGGTGGCGAGGATGGCCGCGTCGGCCGCCGGCAGGTCGAGGGCAATGGCGCGCAGGTCCTCGAAGCGGCCCAGCCCCTGCATCGGCCCATCGGCCGGATCGGCCGGCCCCTCCATGTCGAGGGCGAAGACCGCGGTCTCCTTCCAGAGCCCCATGAACAGCAGCCGCTCGCCGTCGCCGGAAAGCTCGCCGGCGAGGTCGGCGCGAATGTAAGCAATCTGCGGCCCGCCGCCCTGCTTGGGCGTCTCGACCATCGGCTTGCCGTTCCAGATCACCAGGGCGAGGCTGTCCGGATCGGCCAGCCGTGCGGCGACCCACTCGGGCTTGGACCTGCGATCGCTGACCCGGTCGAGCGGGTTGCCAGCGAAGACGTTCATGAAGGCGGTAAGGGGCATGGGCGAGGGTCATAGCGCGCCGGGGGCGAGGCGTCAGCACCAGCTTCAGCGTCGCGGGTCGCCCGGGACCGAAAACCAGCCTGGCGTCAGATCACGGCCCACGCCTCGGCGACCGCCAGGAATGACGCGCTCCAGTCCTTCAGTCCGAGTTGTTCGCAGTAAAGCCCGCTCGCCACGCGCTCGATGAAGCCCCATTCCCAGATCGCCTCTCGCCGCAGGCCGGTGAGCTCGGCCAGGTGGTCGCAGCGCGCCATCCCTCGGCTCAGTGCGTCGCCCTCCAGCAGATCGTCCGACCATCCGCGCATGACGATGCCGAGGTCGTATTCGGGCTCGACGAACAGCCCCTTGGGATCGATGAACTTCCAGGCTCCCGGATGGCTGGGGTCGGCCAGGGTGTTTTCCGCATGGCCGTCGCCGTGGGCCATGACCGCGCGGCCCGGATCGAACGCCGCCTCGCGACGCTGGCAATAGCCCACCGCGATCTGGATCAGGCGTTCGGAGCAGAGCTTCGGGTAGGTGGAACTGAGACCCTGGATGGACTTCATGGTCCGCCGGGCTTCGGCGGCGCCGCTCTCGAACCGTGACGGATCGGCGGGCGTGCGCCAGGCGACGGCGAGAGTCTCGCAGACGCGCTCGATCTGGTCGGCCGCGGCAAGGTCGGACTCGGCGAGCTGGCCCCCCAGGCGCTCGAGCAGCATCGCCTCGAGCGCCTCGTCGGCCTCCAGCAGGCGGGCGTAGCCGCGGCCCTGAGCCTCGCGATAGACCGACATCTCGCGCAGCGCCGCGCCCAGGCCGGGGATTGTCGCCTTCAGCACCGCGTCGGTTCCGGCGTGGGTCGTCGCCAGACCCACGAACGCCGCGGTTCCGCCGGGCAGGCTCTGACGCACCGTCACCCCCCAGCGCCGCTCGAGATCGGCGATCAGCTGGGGCAGCCCGGCCCTCCACTGGGCGCCGTTCGGCCCGGACAACTCGGCCCGGCGCTCCGCCGCATCCGTCAGCCGCCACATGCGCTGCTCGCTCAAGGCATTGCCCTCCACCGGCGCATCCTGGCTTAACTCAGTCCGCCCCTGCCCATCCGCCGCGCTTGCGCCCGTCGGTCCGGCACGCGATATAGGCCGTGGAGATCGGCGATGGGCGGAGGCCTCGCCAACCCGGTCAGGTCCGGAAGGAAGCAGCCGTAACGAGATTGCTCCGGGTCGTCTGCCGGTCTCCACCTAGCACCCCGACCGGAAGCGATGGCCGACAAGGACTTCACGGACGACGCCATCCCCGACGACTCCGCCCCCGCGGAGCGCGATGAGGCGACCGTGGACATGTTCGGCGCGCCCGTGGCCGCCGCTGCTGCGCCTACCACCGGCGCCGCCTACACCGTTATCGCCCGCAAATATCGGCCCAAGTGCTTCGAGGACCTGATCGGCCAGGAGGCCATGGTCCGCACGCTGAAGAACGCCTTCGCCACCGGCCGCATCGCCCACGCCTTCATGCTGACCGGGGTGCGCGGGGTCGGCAAGACCACGACCGCGCGCCTGCTGGCCCGGGCCCTCAACTACGAGAGCGCCACGGTGCGCGAGCCCAGCGTCACCGCGCTGGCCGAGGAAGGCAGCCACTGCCGCGCCATCGTCGATGGCCGGCATCTGGACGTGCTGGAACTGGACGCCGCCAGCCGCTCCAAGGTCGACGACATGCGCGAGCTGCTGGACGGCGTCCGCTACGCGCCGGTGGAGGCCCGCTACAAGGTCTACATCATCGACGAAGTGCACATGCTCTCGACGCAGGCCTTCAATGCGCTGCTGAAGACGCTCGAAGAGCCGCCGCCGCACGCCAAGTTCATCTTCGCCACCACCGAGATCCGCAAGGTGCCGGTGACCATCCTGTCGCGCTGCCAGCGCTTCGACCTGCGCCGCGTCGAGCCGGAGGTGATCGCCAAGAACCTGGCGGGCATCGCCGAGCGCGAGGGCATGCGGGTCGAGCCCGACGCCCTGGCGCTGATCTCGCGGGCCGCCGAGGGCTCGGTGCGCGACGGCCAGTCGCTGCTCGACCAGGCGCTGGTGCAGGCTGACGCCGGCGATGCGGTGACGCAGGATATCGTGCGCGACATGCTGGGCCTCGCCGACCGCGGCCAGACCATCGACCTTTTCGAGAAGTGCGTGCGCGGCGAGGCCGGGCCGGCCATCGGGACCTTCCGCGCGCTCTATGCCTACGGGGCCGACCCGGCGACGGTGGTCGGCGACCTGATGGAGCATTGCCACGGCGCCAGCCTCGCCAAGGCGATCGGCCCGCAGGCGCTGGTGCTGCCCACCGACCAGGTGCAGCGGCTGGCCGCCATCGGCGCGGCCGTCTCGGGCGCCAACCTGGCGCGGCTCTGGCAGATGCTGCTGCGCGCCTACGACGAGGTGCGCCGCGCGCCGGACCCCGCGGCGGCGGTCGAGATGGCGCTGATCCGCCTCGCCTACGCCGCCGACCTGCCGGGGCCGGAAGAGGCGCTGAAGGCGCTGCGTGAAGGCGGCGATCTCGGGGGCGCGCCGCGGTCCGCACCCAGCGGGGGCGGCTCGCCCAGCCGGGGCGGCGGCGGCAATGCGCGGATGGCGGTGCAGCCCGCGCCGGTGGCGGCCAACGCCATGCCGGTGCTGCGCAGCCTCGACGACGTGGTGGCGCTGATCGATCAGCGGCGCGACATCGCCCTGCGCCTCGACGTGCAGAAGTACGTGCGCCTGATCAGCTTCCGCGTGGGCGCGATCTCGTTCGAGCCGGCGCCCGGCGCGCCCAACAACCTCGCCCAGCGGCTGTCAGCGCGGCTGAAGGAGTGGACCGGCCAGCCGTGGCTGGTGGCGGCCGAGACCGGCGGCGGGTCGGAGACCCTGGCCGAGATCGCGACCAAGGCCGAGGCGGAGCTGCGCGCCGAGACCCTGGCCGACCCGTTCGTGCGCCAGGTGATGCAAGTCTTCCCCGGCGCCGAGCTGACTGAGATACGCACTATCGCGCCACCCGAGCCGGGCGTGGCGCCCACCGAAGACGATGACGACGAGGAGCGCGAATGAAGGATCTCGGCGAGCTGATGAAGCAGGCCCAGGCCATGCAGGAGAAGATGCAGGCCGCCCAGGCGCGCCTCGCCGCCATGGAGGTGGAGGGTGTGTCGGGCGCCGGGATGGTCAAGCTGACGCTGAAGGGCATGGGCGACATGACCCGGCTGGCCATCGACCCGTCGTTGGCGGGCGACGGCGAGATCCTCGCCGACCTGATCGTGGCCGCCCACGCCGACGCGCGCCGCAAGCTCGACGCCCTGCAGCAGCAATTGCTGCGCGAGGCGCAAGGGCCGCTGGCTGGCCTCAACCTGCCGGGCATGCCGAAGCTCTGATGAGATCGGCCTAGATGGCCGCGTCCGCCGGCCCCGAGATCGAGCGGCTGATCGCGCTCCTGTCCAAGCTGCCGGGCCTGGGCCCGCGCTCGGCCCGGCGCGCTGGCCTCGCCTTGCTGAAGCGCCGCGAACAGCTGCTGGCGCCGCTCGCCGAGGCCCTCGCCGACGCCGCCGCCAAGGTGCGCACCTGCCAGGTCTGCGGCTCGCTCGACACCCGCGATCCCTGCGCCATCTGCGATGACCGCACCCGCGATGCCTCGCTGATCTGCGTGGTCGAGGAAGTGGGTTCGCTCTGGGCGATGGAGCGCGCCGGCGCCTACCGCGGCCGCTACCACGTGCTGGGCGGGTTGCTGTCGGCGCTCGACGGCGTCGGCCCCGAGGCGCTGCGCATCGGCGGCCTCGTCACCCGCGCTCACGACGAGGCGGCGCGCGAAGTGATCCTGGCCCTCCCCGCCACCGTCGATGGCCAGACCACCGCCCACTACCTCGCCGACCGCCTCGCCGGCGCCGGCGTCGCCATCACCATGCTGGCCCGCGGCGTGCCGGTCGGCGGCGACCTCGACTGGCTCGACGACGGCACCATCGCCCAGGCGCTCAGGGCCCGTCGCCCCGCCTAGCGATTCGCGGGTGGCGTCGCCCCGGCCTCGGCTGGTAATTGGGCGCTCAGGGGCCAGGCGCCACCCAGCGCCAGACAACAGGAGACCTCATCCATGTCGCTGCGTATCAATTCCGAAGCCCCCGACTTCACCGCTCAGACGACCGAAGGGCCGATCGATTTCCACAAGTGGATCGGCGACGGCTGGGCCGTCCTGTTCTCGCACCCGAAGGACTTCACCCCGGTCTGCACCACCGAGCTTGGCTACATGGCCGGCCTGAAGCCTGAGTTCGACAAGCGCAACACCAAGATCATCGGCCTCAGCGTCGATCCGGTGGAGAGCCACGCGCGCTGGGCCAAGGACATCGAGGAAACCCAGGGCCACGCCGTCAACTATCCGATGATCGGCGATCCGGAGCTGAAGGTGGCCCGGCTCTACGACATGCTGCCGGAAGACGCGGGGACCACGTCGGACGGCCGCACCGCCGCTGACAACGCCACCGTGCGCGCGGTGTTCATCATCGGCCCGGACAAGAAGATCAAGGCCATGCTCACCTACCCGATGAGCGCCGGCCGCAACTTCGACGAGGTGCTGCGGCTGCTGGATTCGCTGCAGCTGACCGCCAAGCACGGCCTGACCACGCCGGTGAACTGGCGCATGGGCGACGACGTGGTGATCCCGCCCTCGCTCTCCGACGCGCAGGCAAAGGAGAAGTACCCGGCTGGCTGGAAGACGCTGAAGCCGTACCTGCGCCTCGTCGCCCAGCCCAAGACCTGACGGCGCGGGCTCGAGGGGGGTGGCGATGATCTTCGAGCAGGTCGTGGCCGGCGGCTGCCAGTCCTACCTGGTGGGCTGCGAGGCCAGCCGGTCGGCGGTGCTGATCGATCCGGAACTCAGCCGGATCGATCGCTACGTCGGCCTGGCCGGCCAGCATGGGGTGCACGTCCGCTATGTGGTCGACACCCACACCCATGCCGATCACTTCTCGGCGACGCGCGAGCTCGGCGAAGCGCTGAAGGCGCCGGTGGTGATGCACCGGCTGGGCGCGGCCCCGTACGCCGACCTGCGGCTCGACGACGGCGACATGCTGATCGTCGGCGAGCTGCGGCTGAAGGCGCTGCACACGCCGGGGCACACCCGCGACTCGATGTGCCTGGTCATGAACGACCGGGTGTTCACCGGCGACGCGCTGCTGATCGGCGGCACCGGGCGCACCGACCTGCCGACCGGCGATCCGCACGCCCTCTACGAGAGCCTGTTCGAAAAGCTGCTGAAGCTGCCGCGCGAGACGATGGTGTTCCCGGCGCACGAATACAAAGGCCGCTCGCACTCCACCATCGGCGTCGAGATCGACACCAACCCGCGCCTGCAGAAGACCGACCGCGCCGCCTTCGTGCAGATGATGGAGCACCTCGATCTCGCCGCGCCCACCCACCTGACCGAGGCGCTGCGCATCAACATGAGCGGCGGCAAGTCGGTGGCGCAGCTGCTGGCGGAAGCCGCCGCCAAGGTGCCGTTCATGTCGCTGGCCGAACTGCATGACCGGATCGGCGGCAACGCCCGCGACCTCGTCATCCTCGACATTCGCGAGAAGGACGCCTTCGAGGCCGGCCACATCCCCGGCGCCCGCCATCTGCCGCGCGGCCAGCTGGAGCTGCGGGTCAACACCGAGCTGCCCGACCCCACGGTGCGCATCCTCACCTGCTGCGAGTTCGGCAAGATCTCGACCCTGGCCGCCGCGACCCTGCGTGACCTCGGCTTCGCCCGCGCCGGCGCCCTGGACGGCGG
>DATAVF010000306.1:0-2364 GCA_036267835.1 Caulobacteraceae bacterium
GATGATCCGCATGTCGGCCGCCGCCCGCTCGGTGGGCCTGCTGAAGGACATCCAGCCCTTCGTCACCGACAAGGAAGCCGGCTACTTCCCGCCCGATAAGATCCTCTTCCTCTGCACCGGCAGCCAGGGCGAGCCCCGGGCTGCGCTCGCCCGCGTCGCCGATGGAACTCATCCGCACCTGAACCTCGGCCAGGGCGACGCCTGCATCTTCTCCTCGCGCATCATCCCCGGCAACGACGTGCCGATCCGCAACCTGCAGAACAAGCTGGCCGACCGCGGCGTGCGCCTCTTCACCGAGCGCGACCACCCGGGCCTGCACGTCTCCGGCCACCCCTGCCGCGACGAGCTGAAGCGCATGTACCAGTGGGCCCGCCCCGAGATCGCGGTGCCCACCCACGGCGAGCGCCGCCATCTGCTGGAGCACGTCAACCTCGCCCGCGACCTGCAGGTGCCGCAGGCGCTGGCGCCCCGCAACGGCGACATGGTGCGCCTGGCCCCCGGCCGCGCCGCGATCATCGCCGAAGTGCCGGCCGGCCGCCTCTACGTCGACGGCGGCATGATCACCCCCGAAAACGGCGAGGCCCTGCGCGAACGCCGCCACGCCGCCTTCAACGGCATGCTCACCGTCGCCGTCGCCCTCGACCGCAAGGGGCGCATCGCCTCTGGGCCGCAGGTGCGCGCCATCGGCCTGCCGGGCGAGGCGGACTACGAGCTGGAAGAGGCGCTGGATGATTTGTCCGGCGAGGCGGAGACGGCGCTGAAGAAGCTCTCGGGCGCGGACCGGGATGACGACGAAGCCGTGGAGTTGGCGCTGACGCGGGCGCTGAAGCGCGCCGCCTACCGGATCTGGGAACGCCGGCCTGTCGTTGAGGCCACGGTGCTGCGGGTTTGAGAACTCGAATAGCTAGTAAGGGACACAACCGTAAGCCGCTCAGGGTGTTCTTTCATACTCAAGATACCATTGCGGCGCGATCTCACGGTACATGGCGACATAATCGCCGTCGATCTGTTCAGCGCCGTCTAGAGTGGGATAGAGCTTATCTGGCGGCTCCGTTGACCAGACGACCGTCTTTTCGCTCCCTTCGCTGCCAAAGCCCTCGGCGTACATGATGAAGCTAACGCCGGTGTCGCCAATCATTAAACCGTCCGGCGCGTGGATTTCTCCAAACAGCCTCCGATAAGTCGCAAGCCGATCCGACGAAAGTCGCGACGAGACGTCAATCGTGCCACTTGCTTGGACGAATGAAGTCGCGACACGTTGTATCCCGGCCGTTCTATAGTCCTCCTGAGCCATGCCTCGCAGCTCTTCGAAGGCGTCTCGATGGTGTTGGAAGACGTCCATCAAAGAACTATCGGACGGTACGCCGCATCCGGCCAGGAGCATTGTAGAGCAAAGTGCCACTACGGTGCGGCCAAGGATCAAGCCGCGACCTCTTGGGGTAAGTCGAGTCCCCCGAACCGTCGGGAGCGCTTGTGAAAATCCCGAACCGCCAGTGTTAAGTCCACCGCGTCGAACTGCGGCCACATGCGGTCGGTGAACCAGAGTTCGGCGTAGGCGCATTCCCAGAGCAGGAAGTCGGAGAGGCGTTTTTCGCCGCCGGTGCGGATCATCAGGTCGACGGCGCCGGCGCCCTGGCCGGCGAGCTGACGGTCGACGTCCTCGACCGAGGCGGCGGGGCCGAGGGCCAGGGCCGCCTGCAGGATGGCTTCGCGCGAGGAGTAGTCGATGGCGATGCGCAGAATGAGCTGTTCATTCTCGGCGCTGGCCGCCTCGATCCCCACCACGGCCGCCGCCAGGTCGAGCGGCAGCCGGTCGCGGCGGCCGATCACCTTCAGCCGCACGCCTTCGGCGATCAGCCGGGCGCCGTCGCTGGCGAGATAGGAGCGCAGCAGCTCCATCAGGGTCTCGACCTCGCCGGCCGGCCGTTTCCAGTTGTCGCAGGAGAAGGCGAAGAGGGTGAGGGTGGTGACGCCGAGGTCGGCCGCGGCCTCCACGGTGCGGCGCACGGCGTCGGCGCCGGCGCGGTGGCCGTCGGCGCGGGTCAGGCCCTGTCCGACGCCCCAGCGGCCGTTGCCGTCCATGATGATGGCCACGTGGAACGGGCCTCGCTCCTGAAAAGAGCTTTGCAACGGAAAGTCTCCTGGCAAAAAAGGGGACACCAAGTCAGGGGGAAAGGCTCAGGCCGGCGCCCAGCCGGGCAGGGGGTCTTCGCCCGGTTGCGCCTTGGCCGCGGCCGCCGCGTCGCGCACCACCTGGTCGAGCACGGCGAGGTAGTCGAGGAAGCGCTTGCGACCATCGTCGGTGATCTTGCACAGCGTCTGCGGGCGGTTGCGCTCGAAGCCCTTGACCACGTCGACCAGCCC
>DATAVF010000307.1:0-49143 GCA_036267835.1 Caulobacteraceae bacterium
CAGCATCGGGTGGATGCGGTGCGCGTCGAAGTCGGTGAGCGCGGCGTAGCCGGCGGGCGAGAGCACGCGCTGGCCGTCGATCTGACCGCCCTGCAGCAGGGCGATCATCAGCCGGGCCATGTCGGCGCCGCTCGCTGACGCATCGCCGGCGCCCTGTTCCATCGGCCGCAGCCGCGAGTGCGGGATCTCGACCACGCGGCCATCCGGCATCACCGAATGCTCGCCGATCACCACCGCGTCGTCGGCGTCGGGAATGCCGATCACGGCATGGGTCATGCCGAGCGGGGCGAAGACCCGGGCGTGGACGAGGTCGGCGTAGCTGGAGCCGGTGGCGTCGGCCAGCGCCAGGCCGAGGACGCCCCAACCGTTGTTGTCGTAGGCCATGTAGCGGCCGGGCGGGCGCACCCGCGGCACCAGCAGCGCCTGCATCTGCGCCGGCGAGATGTTGGCCCCGGCGTTGGTCGGCGCGTCGACGCCGCGCAGGTCGGCGCCGAAGCCGCCCTCGTGCAGCAACAGGTCGGCGATGGTCACGGCTTGCGGGTATTTGTTCGGGACCTGGATGCGCTTCAGGTAGCGGTTTACGTCGCTGGCCGGATCGATCCGGCCTTCCTCGATCAGCTGGGTCGCCGTGATCGCCGTCAGCACCTTGGTGATCGAGCCGAGGCGGAACAGGGTCGTGGTCGCATCGATCGGGTGGCCGCCGACCGGCGTGGTGACGCCGTAGCCCTTCAGCAGGATCACCCGCCCGTGGTCCACGACCACCACCACCGCGCCCGGCACATGGCTGGCGGCCATGTTGGTCTCGAAGAAGTTGTCGGCCCAGCGCTCCACCGCGGCAGGGTCGAGCGTGGCGGCCGGCGGCGGCGTCCGGGCAAGCGCCGGCGACGCGGCCAGCCATGCCAGCGCCGCGAGCAGGACGGCGGCGAGCCGCTCGCCGAACGCCGTCAGGGCCCGTCGCATCAGAACCGCTTGTCCACGCTGACTCCGATCGTCCGGGGACGGATCAGCACCGATTCGCCCGTGCCGTTGGCCAGCGCCACCAGCTCGCCCCGCTCGTCGGCGACATTGTCGGCGAAGACCGTGAAGTCGAGACGGTCGCGCGAAACGCCGGCCCTCAGGTTGACGATCGTGTAGGGCTGGTTGGCCTCGATCGGCAGGTCGTCGATGTTGGAGAAGCTGAGGCCGTTGTAGCTGATGTCGACGCGGCCGCGGCCCTGCCAGCCGGTGTTCATCAGCGGGAAGTCGTACTCGGCGGACGCGTAAACCTTTTCCCTCGGCGCGAACGGCAGCGTCGCGCCCGGCGTCGCCAGCACGCCCGCGCCAGCGGTCGAGACGCGGTCGATTCTGGCTTCGTCATAGTCGCCGGCCAGCGAAAGGGTCAGGCCGGTCACCGGGATCGCCGTCACCTCGAGTTCGGCGCCGCGGCTGTGCGCCGATCCGCCGTTGACGGAGTAGCCGAACAGCGGGTTGGGCGCGGCGGAGTTGATGATGATGTTCTGCCACTGGATGTCGTAGAGCGCGGCGTTGACCACCAGCCGGTGGTCGAACCAGCTGGTCTTGGCGCCGATCTCATAGTTCCACAAATGCTCCGGCCCGAAGCTCGTCGGGGCGCCCGGGAAGAGGAAGGCATAGGGGTTGATGTCGCCGGCGCGGAAGCCGCTGGACGCGGTCGCGTAGACCAGGGCGTCCGGCGTGAACTGGTAGTTGACGGTAACCTTCGGCGTCAGCTCCGAGGTCGTGGCCTTCTGCTGCAGGTTGCTGAAGCCCGCGCCGGAGAAGACCAGCGGCAGCAGACCGCTGACCGCCGACGTGGTGTGGCGGTTCTCGTCGAAGTAGCGCAGGCCGACGATCACGTGCAGCTGCTTGGTCAGGGCGTAGTCGCCCTCGCCGAAGACGGCGTACTGGGTCGAGGTGTCGTCGACGTTGAGGTTGAAGACCGGGACCGGCAGCACCGGGCTGGTCTGGGCCGCGTTGGCGATGTTGATGCCGTCGTGCTTGAAGAAGGCGCCCACCGTCCAGGCGAGCGGCCCGACGCCGGGGTCCGAGACCAGCCGCACCTCCTCGGTCACCGCGTTCTGGTCGTTCGGCCGCACGATGCTGGCGGTGTTCACCGGGGCGCCGAACAGCAGGCTCAGGATCGGCGCGACGCTGGTGAAGTCGTTATGGCTCACCGAGCCGCGCTCGAAATAGCCGGTCGCCGAGGTCAGGGTGGCGAAGCCGAAATCGTGGCTGAAGGTCAGGCTGTAGATGTCGAAGCGGTCGTTGCGGGGCTCGGCGGTGCCGGCGAAATCCATGTAGTTGGCGTCGCCCTGGCTCGGGCCGTCGGAGTTCGCGTACTGGTGCATGTAGCCGAGGTCGATGGTGGTCTTGTCGTCCGGGGTGAAGCGCAGGGTGGCCCGGCCGGTGAAGTCGGTGTCGGTGTTGTAGTGATTGCGGCCGAGCACCGGGTTGGTGATCCAGCCGTCATAGTCGGACCACATGGCGTCGAGGCGCAGCGCCAGCTTGCCGGTGACCAGCGGGATGTTGGCCATCCCGTCCACTTCGCCGTTGGCGCCGCCGTGGTCGGTCCCCGAGCCTTGCGCGAAGATCTCGGCCTGGTAGGCGCTGGTGTTCGGCGGATTGGTGACGATGCGGATGGTGCCCCCTTCGGACCCTTCGCCATAGAGCGTGCCCTGCGGCCCGCGCAGCACCTCGACCCGCGCGATGTCGAAGGTCTTCAGGTTCACCTGCTCGCCGGAGAAGGTGGTGATCGGAATCTCGTCCATGTAGACGCCGACCGTGGGCGCGCCGCCGGCGACCTCGGAGATGCCGCGGATGTAGGTCTGGTTCTCGCCGGCCCGGTCGCTCTGCAGCGACAGGCCGGGGATGGCGCCGGCGATGTCGGTGAGGTCCGCCCCGCCCATCTTTGTGATCACCTGGCCGGTCAGGGCGGTGACGGCGAGCGGCGCGCTCTGCAGCGGCGTCGAGCGCTTGGTGGCGGTGACCAGGATTTCCGGGACCTGGCTGGCCGGGCCAGTGTCCGGCGACGCGGAGACCGTCTGGGCGGCTGCGGCGCCTGCGACCGGCAGCACCGCGCCGGCCAGGAGCGCCGCGGCGAGCCGCGAGGCGCCGAGAGCTGAAACGTCGAGCCAACGCGACCTTGCCATAGAGACCCCCTTCCGCCGCGAGGGAGGAGCCGTCGCGACGATGACCCCAGACACCCCGTGCGCTCGTGGTTCGAGCTGCTTCCAGCGAGTCCTGCTATAATCCGAATTCGTATTCTGTTTCAAAAATCGTGTCAATCGCCGCCCGGCCTCGCGCAGCAGCCCCGGCCTGGCTAGACGCCTTTGCCGCGGACGGAGAAGGTCAGGCGGGCGGCCGGCGGGGAGCTGCCGACCAGGGCGCGATGCCAGAGCACGGCGACGTTCTCGATCACCTGGTCGATGCCGCCGGCCGCAGCGGCCAGGCCCGGATCCTTCTCGATATGGATCTTGAACAGCATCAGGTCGGCGAAGCTGAGGAAGCTGTAGGCATTGCCGGCGCTGAGCAGCCGCGAGTCGGCCACGCCGGACGCCCGCAGCTTCTCCACCAGCCGCGACACCCAGCCGGCGGCCGCGGTCTCCCAGAGCTGCACGTAAGCCCGGTCGGTCATCGCCAGCTGGTTGAAGCACTTCACCAGCCCAGGCGCGTCGCGATAGGCGCGGGCTAGCGCCGTGGTGGCGTGGAAGAGCGCGCTGTACGGGTCGGCGTAGTGCAGGGCCGCGTCCAGCGCCGCCCAGAACTCGGCGCTGTACTCGCCGATCACCTCGAACAGCAGGTCGTCCTTGCGCGGATAGTGGAAGTAGAAGCCGCCCGTCGCCACGTGCGCTGCGCGGCAGATGTCGGTGACCGTGAGGTCGAAATAATCCTGCTCGTTCAACAGGCTGACGACCGCGGCCTTGATCTTCAGCCGCGTCCGCTCGCCGCGCTGCTGACGGCGACCGGCCGGTTTGGCGGGCGTCGCCTCCGCAGCGGCCGGCGCGGGGCTCATGGGGTCGACCCCGGCTGGGTCATGCGCCGCCAGAGCGCGGGCAGTTCGCTCGAGAGCGCCGGGCGCGAGGGGGCGGTCGCGGCGATCGAGGGGTCGCGATAGACGTAGACCAGATCGAGCTTGCTCATGATCATGGTGACGAGGGCGTAGGCCAGGAAGGTCGCTTGGTCCGGCGCCAGGTCGGCGCGGTCGCCGGCCAGCCACTCGGCCAGCCGCTGCATCGCCGGCCCGCTCGCCGACTGCCAGCGCACGGCGTAGTCGGCGCGCATGCGGGTCAGCTGCTGGAAGGTGCGCGCCAGGCCGACGCGTTCCGAATAGGCGCTGAGGAAAGCTCCGCAGACCGCCTCCGCCAGGGCCTCGCCAGCGGTCTCGAGCGCGCCGTCGAGGTCGCGGATCAGGGCGGTGACGTACTCGGCCATCGCCTCGTCGAGCAGCTCCTCCTGGCTGGCGAAGTGGAAGTAGAAGCCGCCGACGGTGATATCCGCGGTGCGGCAGATGTCGGCGATGGTGACGGACGCAAAGGTCTTGCCTTCGAGCAGTTCGGCGAAGGCGGCCTTGATACGCTGGCGCGTCCGCTCGCCCTTGACGCCCAGGCGACCGCGCCGGTCCGCGGGGGCAGCCTGAGCCGTGGTTGCCTTGGTCGTGATCGCGCCCACCCCTTCACGCCGCGTTCCGCCGGCGGACGATAGTGCGCTGCGCCGGCTCTGAGAATAGGCGCCGCAAGCGCGCCCTGCTAGCCGCCCATAACCGAACCAGAGTTCTTTTTCTATTGATCGCCGCCGGCGCCTGGCTACTATCCGGCCGATGGACCCGTTGCCGACGCTGACGTTCGCGAACCTCGAAGAGCACCTCGGCCAGGAAATCGCCTTGACGCCCTGGATTCAGGTCGGCCAAGCCGACGCCACGGCGTTCGGGACCCTGACCCACGACCCCGACCCCATGCATGTCGATCCGGAATGGGCGCGGGCCGAGAGCCCTTATGGCGCGACCGTGCTGGCGGGGTTGCACCTGCTGTCGCTGCTGCCGCACCTCAGCCGCGGCTCAGGCCTCGAGATCGGCGGCGTCGAGCTGGCGATGAACTACGGCTTCAACCGGGTGCGCTTTGTGGCCCCGGTGCCGGTGGGCGCGGAGCTGCGCAACCGCATGCGCCTTGTCAGCGTCGACCGGCGCGCCGACGGCAAGGCGCTGCTGGTGACGCAGAACACCTACGAGGTGCGGGGCGTCGAGGGCCCCGCGGTGGTCGCCGAATGGGTCAATCTGCTATGGCCCGAAACCGGCGCTTGAGCCCGCGGGCCGGCGGGCGTCAGGAGGGCGCATGACCGAGCTTCTGCCAGGCGGCGCGCCGCGACTGACCCGGCTCAGCGACTACGTCAGCCACTACGCGGCGACGGCTCCGGAGCGCGAGGCGATCGTCTTCGGCGAAGCGCGCCTCAGCTACGCGGAGTTCGAGCGCCAGGTCGCGCGCTGCGCCGCCGCGCTGCAGGCCGCCGGCGTGCGGCCGGGCGACCGGGTGGCCATGCTGACCACGCCCCGGCCCGAGTTCGCCATCGTGCTGATGGCGGCGCAGCGCATCGGCGCCATCTGGGTCGGCCTCAACACCCGCTACCGCCTGCCCGAGCTGCGCCACATCCTGGAGGACTGCACGCCCGCCCTGCTGGTCTCGGTCCGTACGACGCCGGAAGGACGGGATTTTGCGCCGGATCTGCGCGCCATCGCCGCCGAACCTGGCGGGCCTGCGCGGATCATCACCCTGCCGGACGCTATCCCGGACGTCAGCCAGTCGTTCGAAGACTTCCTGGCGGCGGCCGGCGGCGCGGCGCCCGAGCCCGCGCCGGCGAGCCCCGACGATCCGACCGTGATCGTCTACACCTCGGGCACCACCGGCCGGCCGAAGGGCGCGCTGCTGGCGCACCGCAACCTGATCTACTGCTACGAGCAGGTCAGCCGGTCGTTCGTCGGCAAGGAGGCGCTGCGCGAGGATTTGCGCATCCTCTGCAACCTGCCGCCCAACCACATCGGCTGCATTTCGGAGATGCTCGGCAACGCGATCATCCGCGGCGGCGCGGTAGTGTTCGCCGAGCGGTTCGATCCGGCCGAGGCGGGCGCCCTGATCGCCAAGCAGCGGATCACCCTCTTCGGCGGCGTGCCGGTGATGCTGGAGGCCATGTTCGCCCACCCGGCCTTCACCGGCGCCGACCTGTCGAGCGTCCGCATGATCGGCTGGGGCGGCGCGCCGGCGTCCCGCGACCTGGTGCGGCGGATGCGCGAGACGGGCGCTCACCTCTTCACCAACTACGGCCTCACCGAGGGCGGCGCCGTGGTGAGCGCGACCGGGCCGGACGACAGCGTCGAGGATCTGGCGGAGACCGTGGGCCGGCCCGATGCCAGCGGCGACCAGCGCCTCGTCGGCGACGACGGCGCAGATGCGGCGCCCGGCCGATCCGGCGAGATCTGGCTCAGGGGCCCAGGCGTCTTCCTCGGCTACTGGAACAACCCCGAGGCGACCCAGGCGGCGATGGCGCCCGGCGGCTGGCTGCGCACCAGCGACCTCGCCCACGCCCGCCCCGATGGGGCCTGGGTGCTCGAAGGGCGCAAGGCCGACATGTTCAAGTCGGGCGGCTTCAACGTCTACCCCCGCGAGATCGAGCTGGCGCTGGAGGAACATCCGGACGTGGCCTACGCGGCGGTCATCGCCGTGCCGGACCCGCAGTACTTCGAGGTCGGCGCTGCCTTCGTGGCCGCCAAGCCGGGGCGCGCGCCGGCGCCCGCCGAAATTGTCGCCTTCCTCCGCGAGCGCCTCGCCAACTACAAGGTCCCCAAGTCGATCCGGGTGATGCAGGCGCTGCCGATGCTGCCGATCGGCAAGGTGGACAAGCAGGCACTGAGGCGGGATGTGACGCCGGCTGGCGGAGACCAGAACCGATGACCGCCCCCGTGCCCTCGTCCGACGTCGCCGCGGCGCTGGACCGCGATGGCGCCGCGATCGCCCGCGGCGTGCTCCCGCCAGCCTGGATCGAGCGGATGCGGGCGGCGATCGATGGCGAGATGGCCGGCGCGTCGCCGACGGCGGCGGAGTACGGCAAGCAGGCGGGCCGCTTCTACGGCGACTTCTTCATGTGGCTGCACAACGCCGACTTCCGGGCCATCGCCCTCGACTCGCCGCTCCCGGAGCTGGCGGCCGCCGTGATGGGCGCGAAGACGGTGCACCTGCTTTACGACCAGCTCTTCGTCAAAGAGCCCGGCTCGGTGGAGCGCACGCCCTGGCACCAAGACCTGCCCTACTGGCCGGTCACCGGCGAGCAGATTGTCTCCATATGGGTTCCCGTCGATGCGGCCGGCCCCGACAACGGCGTGGTAACCTACGTCCGCGGCTCGCACCTCTGGGGCCGGACCTATCGGCCGCAGGCGTTCGACGAGCGCAACGCCGGCGCCTTCGCCGCCAGCCCGTACGAGGCGATGCCCATGATCGATGCGGCCCGCCACGAACTGATCTCGTGGCGCCTGGAGCCGGGCGACGTGCTGCTGCACAAAGGCCTGACCATCCACGGCGCGGCCGGCAACGCCAGCACCGACCGGCGGCGGCGGGCGCTGGCGCTTCGCTACACCGGCGACGACGTCCGCTACAGCGCCCGCGCCGGGACCTTCATGGAAATGGCCAGCGTCCGCGCCTTCGTGCCGTCGCCGGAGCTGGCCGACGGCGACCGACTCGGCGGCCCGCTCTTCCCTCGGGCGTGGGCAGTCGACGCGGGTGACGTCGAAGCAGGTGACTAGGAGACCCAGGCCCAGCAGCTGAACCGCATGGCCGGCAGTCAGTACTGCGTCGCCTGGGCCGACGCCGCCCACACCCGGTGCGCCGCCACCGCGCCGGACTAGCGGCCGGGCCTTACGTGGCCGCCCCATCCAGCCGGATCACCGCGGCGTCGGGCGTCGCCGCGAAGAGGCGCGCGATCTCGCCTGGCCGCCGGGCGCGGCAGAGGGCCTGGTTGAGGTAGCCCTTCTCGGCGACCTCGCCGGCGTCGGCGTCGGGCGCATCCGGCAGGATCAGCGCCCGGGCCACGCGGCCGCTGGCGCCCAGGGCGTCCGCATTCATGGCCCGCAGGCGGGCCTGCACGGCGCCGCGCACGGCGGGGTCGGCCGCGAGGTCCGATAAGGGCCGATCGCCGAAGTCGGCGCGGCAGCGGCTGGCGCCGAGGAAGATCAGCAGCCCGACACCGTCCTCGCCCTCGCCGCAGACGACGACGTCGGCGGCGAGGCCGCCGAGCGCCGAGACAGCCGCGACGCGCAAGGTTCCCGCGGAGACGAAGGTGCCCGAGGCCAGCTTGAAGTTCTCCACCAGGCGGCCGTCGAAGACCATCACGGTGCGGCCGCCATCCTCGGTCAACCGCCCCGCGTCGCCGAGCGGGTAGAAGCCGGCCTCGTCGCGCGGCAGCGGGCTCAGACCCGCCGCGGTGAGGTAACCGGGCGACAACTGTGGCCCCAGCACCCGCACTTCCAGCTTGTCGCCCGCCGCCGGAACCATGCGGATGGCGGTGCCCGGGACCGGCAGGCCGATCAGGCCGGCGCGCGTGTTGGGCCACTGGATGTTGCTGACCACCGGCCCGGTCTCGGTGCAGCCGAAGCTGGTGAAGAGGGTGACGCGCTGGCCGGTGGCGCGGATGGCGGCGGCCTGGATGCGGTCGATCACGCTCTGCGGCAGGTTGGCGCCGCCGTATTGCATGGCGCTGAGCCTGGCGAAGAAGCTGGCCGCGAGGGCCGGCTCGCGCTCGACGGCGTCCGCCATCAGCGCCCAGCCGGCCGGGACGAAATGGTGATAGGTGGGGCTGACCTCGCGCAGATTGCGCAGCGTCTCCTCGAAGCCGTCGGCCGTCGGCTGTCCGGCGTCGATGTAGAGGGTCCCGCCGCGGTGCAGCACCATCTGGCGCACGCTGGCCACGCCCAGCAGGTGGCTCCACGGGGCGCTATTGACCACGACCGGCGGCGCGCCGTCGGCGAAGCAGGCCAGCACCTGGGCGACATTGGTGCAGATCGACGCGTGGGTGCAGATCACCGCCTTGGGCTCGCCGGTCGATCCGGACGTCATCATCAGGAAGGCCGGCGCATCGGGCGGAGGCGGCGGCGCGTCGAAACCAGCGGCGCCCGCCAGGCGATCGAGCCCCAGGCCGCGTTGGGTACCGGCGGGGGTGATCACCGGGACGTCGCGCAGCGATGTGTGCGCCGCGACTTGCGGCCAGGAGCGCTCCGGCTCGCCCAGGTAGATTGCCGCGGGCCTGACCAGGGTCGCGGCGTTGGCGAGGCGCGCCGGATTGGCGCCCGGTTGCGCATATTGCGGGGAGAGGGTGGCGACCGCCGCCCCGGCCATCTGCGCGGCGTAGGAAAGCAGGGCTGCGTCCACGCTGTTGCGCGCCAGGATCATCAGAGGCCGGCCAGGACCGACGCCGAGCCCGGCAAGGCCCGCCGCAAGTTCCGCTATCCGCGCCGCGGCCTCGGCGTAGGTCACCGAGCGCCAGCCCTGCCCGTGGCGTTCCGCCATCCAGACACGCCCCGGCGCCACGGCAGCCCAGTGCAGGATCGGGGCGAAGGTGGTCTGGAAAGGCGACACGAAGGCCGTGGTGTTGGAGAGCGACCAGCCGCCCCCCGCCAGCTCGGTGATCTCGTAGCTCTGCGGCGCGAAGCCGGGGTCGCGGAGCGGCGGCTCGGGCGTCGCCGTCACAGCGTCCGGCCGATGAGCTCGCGCATCACCTCGTTGGAGCCGCCGGCGATGCGCATGTAGCGGGTGTCGGCGTAGGCGCGGCAGATCGGGTATTCCCACATGTAGCCGGCGCCGCCGTGGAACTGCAGGCATTCGTCGAGCAGCCGCGTCTGCAGCTCGGTGGTCTGCAGCTTGGCTACCGCGGCCACTTCCGCCGTCAGCTCGCCCTTCAGCACCAGTTCGAGGCAGCGGTCGACGAAGACGCGGGCCAGGAGGGTCTGCGCCTTCAGGTCGGCGAGGCGGAAGCGGATGTACTGCTTGTCGAGCAACGGCTTGCCGAAGGCGTTGCGGCCACGGGTGTAGTCCGCGGTCCAACCGAGCGCGGCCTCGCACATGGCGGTGGCCCGGATCGCCACCAGCATCCGCTCCCAGGCGAGCTGCTGCATCAGGGCGTAGAACCCCTGGCCCTCCTGGCCCAGGATGCTCGACGCCGGCAGCCGGACTTCGTCGAAGAACAGCTCGGAGGTGTCCTGGGCATGGAAGCCCAGCTTCTTCAGGTTGCGCCCCCGCTCGAAGCCCTTGGCCTTGCCGTCGACCAGAAAGAGGGTGACGCCCTTGGCGCCCAGGGTCGGGTCGGTCTTGGCCGCGACGATCACCACGTCGGCGAGCTGGCCGTTGGAGATGAAGGTCTTCTGGCCGCTGAGGATGAAGTCGTCGCCGTCGCGGCGCGCCGTGGTGCGCATGGCCTGCAGGTCCGAGCCGCCACTTGGCTCGGTCATGGCGATGGCCCCGATCGCCTCGCCGGTCGCCATCTTGGGAAGCCACGCCTGCTTCTGGGCCTCCGTGCCATAGATCTCGATGTAGGGCGCCACGATCTCGGAGTGGATGTGGAAGGCCAGCCCACTGAGGCTGAGCTTGGTCAGCTCCTCGATCAGGATGGCCGAGAACAGCTTGCCGACGCCCAGCCCGCCATAGGCGCTGGCGATCGACATGCAGAGCAGGCCTTCGCGGCCTGCGGCCTGCCAGGCCTCGCGGTCGACCATGCCCTGCGCCTCCCATCGCGCGTGGTGAGGCGCGCATTCGCGCTCCAGGAAGCCCCGGACCGAGCGCCGGAAGATCTCGTGCTCCTCGCTGAAGAGGGTGCGGGGAATCAGTGCAACGGCGTTGCTCATGCGTCCTCCTGGTCGAGAAACCCGACGGCGCCGACGTTCTGATCGGCCACGCCCCCGGGCGTCAATGGGGCGGCTCGGTCCGGCAGAACCTTCACAATGGTGAATAACAATGTTCCATACGTGAATACCGCTTGGATGGCTACGGATTTTGTGTCAGCCTCGCGACAGGGCCGTGAGAGCCGATCGGCGTTTTGGGGGAAGCCTATGGGACGGACTTTGAAGCTGCAGCTTTGCGCCACCGCGGCCGCGGTCGCAGCGCTTTCAGCAGCCTCGACTGCGCAAGCGGCGGACGCCAACGACACCGCCGCCGCGACGCCTTCGGTCTCGGCGCTGCAGGAAATCGTAGTCACCGCCCGCCGGCGCGAGGAAGACCTGCAGAAGGTGCCGGTCTCCGTGACGACCTACTCGCAGACCCAGCTGGCCGAGAAGCACATCACCGACCGCGACAGCCTGTCGGACAACACCCCGTCGATGATCGTCATCACGGGCGGCTATCCGCAGGAGTTCGCCGTCTTCGCCCTGCGTGGCCAGGGCCCGGCGTTCGGCTCGGTGCCGGGCGTGCTGTCCTACTTCGACGACGTCACCAACCCGATCGGCGTCGACGGCCGCGTCGGCACCTATTTCGACCTGGCCGGTGTGCAGGTGCTGGCGGGACCGCAAGGCACGCTGTTCGGCAAGAACGCCACCGGCGGCAACATCCTCTTCACCCCTCAGGCCCCGACCAACAGCTTCGGCGGCTACATCCAGGGCGAATACGGCAACTACAACGACGAGCGCGTCGAGGGCGCGATCAACCTGCCGATCATCCCCGACAAGGTGCTGGTGAGGGTGGGCGCGGACATCGGCCAGCGCGACGGGACGACCACCGACATCGGCCCGAACTTCCCCGGCCGCAAGTACGACAACCTGAACTACAGCTCTTCCCGGCTCAGCGTGACGCTACGCCCGACCGACAACCTGGAGATCGACACCGTCGGCCGCTACTACGCTTCGGGCACCAACGGTCCGGGCACCGTCCTCACCGCCATCAACCCAACCGTGGTCTCGACTTACGACTCGATCTTCCCGGGGCTCGACACCATCCTGGCGCAGCAGCAGGCGCGCGGCGTGCGGCAAGTCTCCTACGACCTGCCGGAGAACTCGAACACCGACTACTGGCAGGTCATCAATCACGCGACCTGGAAGCTCAACGACAATCTCCAGATCAAGAACATCGTGAGCTACTCCGAGTTCAGGTTCAAATATGCCTACGACTACGACGCGACGCCCTTCCCGCTCGGCGGCCAGAGCAGCACCCACTTCCCGACGGTGAGCGCCAACGCCTTTACCGAAGAACTCCAGCTCCAGGGCAGCGCTCTGGAGAAGGCGCTCTCCTACACTGCCGGGTTCTACTATGACCGCGAGACGCAAGGCGGCATGGCCGGCATCGAAGGCTACACGACGGTGCCCTTCATCCTCGCCATCCCGCCGCTGGAGGTTCTCGAGGCCGGCGGCGACACCAGCCGGGCCATCTACGGCCAGGCGACCTACGACGTGGGCGCCAGCGTGCCCGCGCTGCACGGCCTCAGCATCACCGGCGGTCTGCGCTACACCTGGGAAGCCTCCGCCAGCTGGGCGCTGCTGCTGATCGGGCCCCCGGCGACGGGCGGCAGCGCCAGCTTCGCCTATCCCAGCTACACCTTCGACGTGGACTACCAGATCGGTACGGTGGCGCACGCCTACGTGGCGGTGCGCGACGCCTACAAGTCCGGCGGCGTCAACGGCCAGGCGCCCGACGATTCACCGCTGCACACCTTCGCCCCGGAGAAGCTCGCCGACGTCGAAGTGGGCGTGAAGTCGCAGTTCGAGCTCGGCACGGTCCCGGTGCGGCTGAACGTCGACGTCTACAATGGCGACTACACCAACATCCAGCGCACCGCGCCGGCGTTCATCAACGGCCTGGTGGGCAATCTCAACCAGAACGCGGCGGCCGGCGTGGTGCGCGGCGTCGAGTTCAGCGGCGCGATCGTGCCGATCGAAGGGCTGACGCTGACGGCCAGCTATTCGCACATCTATTCGGCCTACACGAAGCTGGCGAACGCCGAGGTCGCCACGGTGCTGCAGGGGGCGCCGTTCCCCTACACGCCGGCCAACAAGTACTCGCTGACCGCCGTCTACGAGCGGCCTCTGCCCGACGACATCGGCACCCTGTCGCTGTCGGCCAACTACACCGACCAGAGCAGCTTCTCGACCGCGCAGCTGAACAACGCCTTCCTGAAGTCGCTGCCGGGCTACGGGCTGCTGAACCTCGGCGCCGACCTCAAGAACATCAAGGGCACCCACGTCGACCTCGGGGTCTTCGTCAGCAACGTGACCAACAAGGTCTACGCCACCGGCGACCAGGACCTTTACAACACACCGGTCGGCACCCTGACCCTGACCTACGGCGACCCGCGGCTCTACGGGCTGCGCCTGCGCTACCGGTTCGGTTCCTAAGTCCAGGGGTCATGTCGCGGGCCCCGCCCTCTGCGCCGGCCGAGCTCGACGAGCCCTACGACTTGCCAGCCGGATCGGTGGAGGCCTTCCGCCGCGACGGCTTCATTCGCCTCAAGCGGGTGTTCGGCCCTGCGGTGCTGGACGCGTTCGGCCGCGAGATCACGCGGGCGACCATCGCGCTCAGCACCGAGAGCCGGGCGCTGGCGGACCGCTCGACCTACGGCCAGGCCTTCCTGCAGGTGATGAACCTGTGGCGGCGCGACGCGGCGGCGCGGCGCTTCGTGTTCGGCAAGCGCCTGGCCCGGCTCGCGGCCGAACTGCTGGAGGTGGAGGGCGTGCGGCTCTACCACGATCAGAGCCTTTACAAGGAGCCCGGCGGCGGCCTCACCCCCGCTCATGCCGACCAGGGCTATTGGCCTCTGGCGACGGATCGGAGCGTGACCGCCTGGGTCCCGCTGCAGGCGACGCCGGACGAACTCGGGCCGCTGGGCTTCTACGCCGGCAGCCACGCTTACGATCAGGGCCGCGACCTGGCGATATCCGACGAGAGCGAGCGCGAGATCAGTGCGCGGATGCAGGCGTCCGGCTTTCCGCTGGTCGCGTCGGGCTTCGAACTGGGGGAGGTGAGCTTTCACCTCGGGGCGACGTTCCACCGCGCCGGGCCGAACACCTCGCAGGCGGCCCGGTCGGTCATGACGGTCATCTACATGGACGCCGACATGCGGCTGAAGGCGCCGGACAACCCCATGCAGGCGAATGACTGGGCCGCCTGGTGCCCGGGCGCAAAGGTCGGCGAGCTCATCGACACGCCGCTCAATCCGGTGCTCTTTCGCGGCTAGACGCCCCCCGAAAGCCGCGATGCGAGCCAGGCGCCCGCTCCGCCCAGATCGCGGGCGATGGCCTGCAGCCGCTCGTAGGGGTGCTGGCCGGTGAACATCGTCGCGGTGAGGATGAAATCCACCTTGCCGGTCTGCCCCAGCGACGGCGCGGCCACGGTGGTCATGCCCTTGATGAACTGGCCCTCGTCGATGGCCCAGCCGCGTTCGCGGGCCAGCTTCACCTCCACCAGATAGGCGTCCGGGTCCGGCGTATCGCCCCACTGCACCGCATCGAACCGGCGGCGAATGGCCGCGTCGTCGAAGCCGGAAAACGCCATGATGCAGCGCCCGCCAGCCCCGGCCGCGTCAGGCAGGCGCTGGCCGACGGTCAGGTGGATGCGGATGGCCGCGGCGCTCTCGGCGTAACCGATGATGGTGAACTGGTCGCCGCGCCGCGTGCGCCAGAGGCAGGCCGTCACCTGGTGCTTGTCGGCGAGGATCTCCAGCCGCTGGCGGACCAGCTCGAACGACCCGCGCGGGTCGAGCGCGCGGCGCCCCAGGGCGATCGCGCCGGGGCCGAGGCTGTATTGCTTGGTCACGCCGTCGAAGTCGACGAGGCGCTCGTCGGCCAGTGTTTTCAACAGGTTGAAGCAGGAGCTCGGGCTGATGTCCAAGGCCCGGGCGATGGGATTGACGCCCGCGCCGATGCCGATCGCCTCGAGGTGGCGCAGGATCGCTGCGGCATGCCGGACCGAGCCGACTCGCCGCGGCCCGCCGCCTTCCGCTTCCATCTCATCGCTCATCGGGCCTCGCGGTCTGGGCCTTGCGACCCGTTCGATCATTCGCATATAATGACATATTATTCACTATTGTGAATTCGTGGGGCGCTGTTTGAAGACTCTTTCGGACAAGGTTGTCGTGGTGACCGGCGCCGGCCGCGGCATCGGCCGGGCGATCGCCCGCTTTTGCGCCAGCGAGGGCGCCAAGGTGGTGGTCAACGACTTTGGCGGCGCCGCCAACGGCGAAGGCGCCGACGCCAGCCCGGCGCAGGAGGTGGTCGGCGAGATCGTCGCCGCGGGCGGCGAAGCGGTCGCCAATATCGCCAGCATCTCCGACCCGGCGGGCGCCCGGTCGATCATCGAAGATGCGATCAGAGCCTTCGGGCGCATCGACGCGGTGGTCAACAACGCCGGCTTCCTGCGCGACGCAATCTTCCACCGGATGAGCCAGGTGGACTGGGACGAAGTAATTAACGTCCACCTGAACGGATACTTTCATGTCTCCAAGGCGGCCGCGCCTTATTTCCGGGAACAGGGGTCGGGCGCCTATGTCCACTTCACCTCCACGTCGGGACTGATCGGAAACTTCGGCCAAGCGAACTACGCCGCAGCAAAACTGGGCGTTGTCGGGCTGTCAACGTCGATCGCCCTCGACATGCAGCGCTTCGGGGTGCGCTCGAACTGCATCGCGCCCTTCGCCTGGAGCCGGCTGATCGCCACCATTCCGACCGAGACCGAGGACCAGCGCCTGCGGGTCGAGCGGATGAAACAGATGACGCCGGAGACCATAGCGCCGATTGCCGGCTTCCTCTGTTCGGACGCCGCACGCGAGGTCAACGGGCAGATATTCGGCGTGCGCAAGAACGAGGTCTTCCTCTTCAGCCGGCCGCAGGTCGTGCGCTCGGCTCACCGCAGCGAGGGGTGGACCGCCGAGAGCGTCGCGGAAGACCTGCTTCCGATGCTGCGGCCAAGCTTTCAACCGCTGATGCGGTCCCCCGAGGTGTTTTCCTGGGATCCGGTCTGAAACGACAAGGAAACGACCCCGATGGGACAAACCACGGGCTACCCGGCGCTTGGCGCCTTCCTCGAAGGCTTCGTCGAGGCGCGCCAGCTGCCCGGCGTCTGCGTGGCGGTGCGCAGGCGCGGCGAGGCGCCCCGGTTCCTTTCCCTCGGGACCCTGGCGTTCGACAGCGACCGCCCCATGGGGCCGGACTCGATCTGCCGGCTTGCCTCCATGACCAAGCCGATCGTCGGTATCGCGACGATGCGGCTGATCGAAGAGGGCCGGATCGGCCTGGACCAGCCGCTGGCCGAGATCATGCCCGCCTTCGCGTCGCCGCGGGTGCTCACGGCCGACGGGACCCGGCCAGCCGCCCGGCCGATCCTGATCCGCCACCTGCTGAGCCACAGCGCCGGCCTTTCCTACTTCATCCACCAGGACGAGGTCGGGGCGCTCTACCGCAAGCACGGCCTCAAGCTCGGCGGCCACAACCCGGTGGCCGGCCCCGGTGAACTGGCGCCGCCGAAGACCCTGGCAGAGTTCGCCGAGCGGCTGGCGGCCGAGCCGCTGCAATACGATCCGGGGACGCGCTGGCACTACAGCACTGCGCCCGACCTCCTGGGCGCCATCGTCGAGCAGCTGTCGGGCATGCGCCTCGCCGACTACTTCCGGGCGGTGATCTTCGATCCCCTGGATATGCGCGACACCGACTTCACGGTTCCCGCCAGCAAGCAGGATCGGCTCACCACCCAGTACATGCGCAATGCCGACGGGCTCTTCGCCTTCGATGCCGGCGACACCAGCGAGTACCTGACCCCCTGTGGCCTGCCGACCGGCGGCAGCGGGCTGGTGACCACCGCCCGCGACTACGACCGCTTCGCCGGCATGCTGCTGAACGAGGGCAGCCTGGACGGGCAGCGCGTTCTGCAGCCGGAAACGGTGCGGATCGCGCGCTCGAACCTGCTGCCCGGGGGCGTCACCTATCCGGCGCGCGGCGCCGACCTGCGCCTCGATTTGCCGATCGGCGAGCCCTATCCGGGTGACCTCAAGCTCGGCTACGGCGCCCAGATGCAGGCCCCACGCTTCGAGGGCGACACCGAGCGCGGCATCCAGAGCGCCAACTACGGCTGGGGCGGCTCCAGCGGGACCAACTGGTGGGTCGATCCAGTGGGAGGCGTCTCCATCGTGGCGATGGGCCAGCTGCGCGACGCGCAGAACCTGAAGTTCTGGCAGGACGTCGACGACGCCGTCTACGCCGACATCGGCTGACCCGGTGCCGCTGGACCCCGACTACCTGCTGGGCCTGCCGCCGATTGAGACGCGGCACGAGCTGACGGCGCGCGACACCATCCTCTATGCGCTCGGCGTCGGCGTCGGCCAGGAGGCGCCGACCGACCCGGACGAACTGCAGTTCGTCTATGAGGAGGGCCTGCGGGCCCTGCCCACCATGGCCGCGGTCCTCGCCTATCCCGGCTTCTGGGCCCAGGAGCCGAAATACCGGCTGACCTGGCAGCAGATCCTGCACGGCGAGCAGTCGATCGAGATCCACCGCCCCCTGCCCGTGGCGGGGCGGCTCGTCGGGACCACCACGATCGACGCGGTCTACGACAAGGGGCCGGGCAAGGGCGCGCTGCTGCTGGCCAGCCGGCGCATCTTCGCCGAGGGCGTGGGCGAGCCGCTGGCGACTGTGCGCCAGACCTCCTTCCTGCGCGGCGACGGCGGCTTCGGGGGCGACTCGGACGGAGCGCCGAAGCCGCATGCCACGCCTGACCGGCCGCCCGACCGGGTGCTCGAGGTCCGCACCCGGATCGATCAGGCGCTGCTCTACCGGCTCTCCGGCGACTACAACCCGCTGCACGTGGACCCGAAGGTCGCCGCTGCCGGTGGGTTCCAGGTTCCGATCCTGCACGGGCTGGCCACCTACGGCATCGTCGGCCGCGCCCTGCTCAGGCTCGACGGTCCGAGCCGGCCCGAGACCGTGCGCCGCCTCGACGTGCGCTTCTCCAGTCCGGTCTATCCCGGCGACCGGTTGGAGCTGGACGTCTGGCGCGAAGGCGCCCACAGGCTGGCCTTCCGCGCCCGGGTTCCCGAGCGCGGCCTCACGGTGCTGCAGAACGGATTGATGGAGGTCTCGCCGTGATCGTCGAACCAGGCGACTTGCTCGAGCTGGTCGATCCTGACCTGAGGGCGCTCGCCGCCCAGAGCTACGGCTCGGGCCTCACGGTCGAGACCTTGCCGGCGGCGCGGACCCCGCCGGCCACCCTGCCCGCGCCGGCCCCGGCGCCGCAGCCGGCGTTCCGCCGCATCCCCGGCGCCGGCGACGCGCCGGATGTGCGCCTGATGGTCATCGACGGAACCGGTGGCCGCGAAGGGCGCCCGGCCTACGTCTATATGCATGGCGGCGGCTTCGTGGCCGGCAGCCTCGAAGGCTCTACGCTGATGCTGCAGGCGGTCAGCGCCGCGTGCCGCTGCCTGGTCGTCTCCGTCGACTACCGCCTTGCGCCGGAAACGCCATTTCCGGGCGCCCTGGAAGACAACTTTGCGGCCCTGCGCTGGGTCTACGACAACGCCGCCTCGCTGGGCGTCGACCGCGCCCGCATCGCGATTGGCGGCGGCAGCGCCGGCGGCGGCCATGCGGCGATGCTGGCGTTGGCGGCGCGGCGGCGCGGCGAGGTTCCGATCTGCCACCAGCACCTGATCTATCCGATGCTTGACGACCGGACCGGGTCGAGCCGCGAGCCGTCGGAGCAAGTGGGCCGCTACATCTGGACCTCGCAGGCCAATCGCTTCGGCTGGGGCGCCTTGCTCGGCCACCCGCCCGGCGGCGCGACCGCCGCCGAGGGCGCGGTCCCGGCGCGGGAGGAGGACCTGCGCGGCTTGCCGCCGACCTTTATCGGCGTCGGGGGCCTGGACCTCTTCATCGACGAAAACATCGAATACGCCCAGCGCCTGATCGCGGCCGGTGTGCGCACCGAACTGCTGGTCGCGCCCGGCGCCTTCCATGGCTTCGACGTGTTCGCGCCGCAGGCCGGCGTTTCGGTCCGCTTCCGCGCCGCCTCGCTGGCCGCGCTGAGCCGCGGCCTAGGCGTAGCTGACGAAGGAACTGCAGCATGAGCGAGCTGGCCGTCGCCCCGCCCAGAGCTGCCGCGCGCGGGCTGAGCGCCAAGGTCTCGCTGCTCTATGCGGCGGTCTATCTGCACTATGGCGTCTTCGGCGTCTTCGTACCGGTCTGGCTGACCCACCGCGGCCTACAGCCGGACCGCGTCGGCCTGCTGATCTCCGCGCCGATGCTGCTGCGCATCCTGTTCGTCGCGCCGGTGACGGGGCTGGCGGACCGGCTGCGACGGATTCGCGAGCTGCTGTTCCTGTGCCTTGCGGGCGCCGCGGCCCTGATGGCCGGCCTCAGCCTGGTGCAAGGCTTCGCCGCCCTGGCGATCTTCTTCGTGGTCTTCTCGGTCGCCTGGGACCCGATCCCGATCCTTGCCGACGCCTACGCGGTGGCCACGGTCCGCGCCCACAGCCTCGACTTCGGCCGCATGCGCGTCTGGGGCTCGCTGGCCTTCATCCTGGCCAACCTCGGCGGCGGCCGGCTGATCGACATGATGGGCATCCAGGTCGTGCCGGGCCTGACGGCGGCCCTGCTGCTGGCGCCTCTCCTGGTCATCCCCTTCCTGCCGCCGGATCGCCACTTCGGCGACCCCAAACCTTCGGCCAAGGGCGAGTGGAAACTGCTGCTGCGCGACATGCCGCTGATGCTGGTCATCGGGGCCACCTCGCTCATCGGCGCCAGCGGCGGCCTCTTCGCGGTCTCGTCGGCGATCCACTGGACGGCCAAGGGCTATTCCGCCGGCTTCATCGGCCTCCTGTCCGGCATCGGCATCGCTTCGGAGATCTGCGTGCTCTGGGTCTCGCAGTGGCTGCTCGGGGCCCGCTCGCCGCTCTGGCTGATCGCCATCGGGACGGTGCTGATCATCGTGCGCTGGGTGTTCATGGCCTTCGATCCGCCGCAGGCGATGCTGGTTCCGCTGCAGGTGCTGCAGGGCTGCGGCATCGGCATCCTCGCCGGCTTGATGCTGTTCATCGCCCAGCGCGTGCCGGTGCACCTCGTCTCGACGGCGCAGGGCATCAACGCGGTGGCGCTCGGCGTGATCGCAGCAGCGGCGACCGCAGGCTCTGGCTACCTTTGGCAGGCCTGCGGCTCGCTCGGCTACCTGCTGATGGCCCTGATCGCCACGATCGGGCTCAGCCTGATCGTGCTGGCGCTCATCGGTTCCAGGCGCGGCGAGCCCGCATGGAGCGCCGAGTCCAAAGCGACGACGGGCTGAGGCGAACCCGCATCGCAGCCGCCCACGCCGGCCAGCCGGCGCCTTGCATGTTTACACCATTCATATGAAACATGCGCGCCGTCGGCTCCCCGGGGTGGGGAGCCGCTCGGCCAGGGATCATGGAAATGGACACCGCGCACGTCAGGACGCCGGGCGGCAAGCTGCGGGCGCGCGGCGCCGGCGTGCCGCTGCTGGGCCAGCCGGGGCCCTGGAACAGCATCACCGACGTGGCGGGCGTCGAGGTCGGTTACTGCACCCTGATCCGCGGCTCGGGGCCGCTGGTGGTCGGCGAAGGGCCGGTGCGCACCGGTGTGACCGCGATCTTCCCACACGGCCGGGAGCGGGCCAACGCCGGCGCCTATGCCGGCTACTTCAGCATGAGCGGCAATGGCGAGATGTCGGGCGCGGCCTTCGTCGAGGAGCGCGGGCGCTTCGACGGGCCGATCACCCTGACCAACACCCACTCCTGCGGCCTCGCCCGTGACACCACGGCCAAGTGGTTGTTCAGCCAGATCAAGCCTGGCGACAAGCAGGACCAGCCCTTCTACCTGCCGGTCGCCGCCGAGACCCACGACGGCGCGCTCAGCGACGTCAACGGCCACCACGTGAAGCCCGAACACGTCATTGCCGCCTTCGAGGACGCCCGCTCGGGGCCGATCGAGGAGGGCAGCGTCGGCGGCGGCACGGGCATGCGCTGCTTCGAGTTCAAGGGCGGCAGCGGCACGGCCTCGCGAGTCGTCGAGTATGCCGGGCGCGACTACACGGTCGGCGCCTTCGTGCAGAGCAACTTCGGCAAGCGCCACCTGATGAAGATCGCTGGCGTCCCGGTGGGCCTCGAACTGCCCCTGGTCGATACCAGCCCGCCGCCCGAGTACGGCTCGATCATCTGCATCGTCGCCACCGACGCGCCGATGATGCCGCACCAGCTGAAGCGCATGGCCCGCCGCGCCGCCTATGGCATCTCGGCCACCGGCGGCATCGCCTCCAACGAGTCGGGTGACCTCTTTCTCACCTTTTCCACCGCCAACACCGCCGCCGTCGAGCAGCACGAGGGCGTCATCACCGCCGACTATCTGGGCGAACTGGCGATGAGCCGCTTCTACGAGGCGACCATCCAGGCGGTGGAGGAAGCCATCCTCGACAGCGTCTTCGCCAACGAGACCATGACCGGCCGCGACGGCTTCACCGTGCGCGCCCTGCCGATCGCCGAAGTGCAGGCGATCCTGCGCCGCTACAACCGGCTGAACGAGGCGATATAAACAACCTGCGGGATGGGGTTGACGTGGGGCCTCTCCGCGCGCGATATGAACGGTGTATATATTTCGCGCGCCCAAGGGGCGCTGCATGGGGCGACCAGAATGTATCCCGACAACGACTCCGCCTCGGCCCAGCTCTACGACCGCGCGGTCAAGGTGCTGCCCGGCGGCAACTCGCGCCACACCGTCTTCTTCCCGCCCTACCCGCTCTATGCGGTGCGCGCCGAGGGCGCGACGGTGTGGGACGCCGACGGCGTGCCGCGCCTCGACCTGATCAACAACTACTCGGCCCTGATCCACGGCCACAATCCGCCCGAGGTGGTCGAGGCGGTGCGCGCCCAGGCCCAGCGGCTGCTCTCCATCGCCATGCCGACCGAGGAAGAGGTGATCCTGGCCGAACTGGTGTGCGAGCGCCTGCCCGGCGTCGATCAGGTACGCTTCGGCAACTCCGGCACCGAGGGCGTGATGTACGCGATCAAGGCGGCGCGCGCCTTCACCGGCCGCGGCAAGATCGCCAAGATCGAGGGCGCCTATCACGGCAGCGACGAGACGGCGACGATCAGCGTCAATCCGGATCCGGCGCTCTGGGGCGATCCCGACGCACCTGCCAGCGTGGTCCCGGCCGGCGCCGCGCCTTCCATCGCCAACGACGTGATCGTGCTGCCGATGAACCAGGTCGAATGGAGCCGCGCCATCCTGCGGCGCCATGCCGATGACCTGGCCGGCGTCATCCTCGACCCACTGGTCAAGAACCTCGGCTACGAGCCGGCCAGCCCTGAGTTCGTGGCCATGCTGCGCGAAGAGACCACCCGCGCCGGCGCCCTGCTGATCTTCGACGAGGTCTACAGCTTCCGCCTCGGCTTCAACGGCGCCCAGGGGGCCCTGGGCGTGAACCCGGATCTCACCGCGCTCGGCAAGGTGATCGGCGGCGGCCTGCCGATCGGCGCCGTCGGCGGGCGGGCCGACATCATGACCCCACTCTTCGATCCGCGCGGCGGGCGGCCGAAGCTCAGCCACGGCGGCACCTTCAACGCCAACCCACTGACCATGGCCGCGGGCGCCGCCGCCATGCGGCTCTTCGACCGCGCCGCCTTCGACCGGCTGAGCGCGCTGGGCGATCGCCTGCGCGCCGGCCTGCGCGAAGCGATCAAGGTCGCCGGCGTGCCGGCCACGGTGAAGGGCGCCGAGTCCATGACCTCGCTCTTCCACATCGAGGCCGAGACCCACACCTACCGCGATGTCGCCGCCGCCATGCGCGCCAACCCGGCGGCGCGCGGACGGGCCGAGCGGTTTTTCCACTATCTGCTCGACCACGGGGTGATGATCGGCGCGTCCGGCTTCTTCGTGCTCTCGACCGCCCTGACCGATGCCGACATCGACCATGTGTTGGAGGTCTCGCTGCAGGGCCTGCGCGACCTCGACCGGGCCGCCGCCTGAAGTTGCGTCGCTTGACCCTCTACCCCCCGCAGCCTAACCACCCCGAACCGCAACGGGCGCCCGACCAGCGATGACTTCGAGCCGAACCGCCACGCCGCGGCGCTACCACAAGGGCAATGTCGCTGAAGACCTGAAGACTGTCGCCCTGCGAATTCTGGAAACAGAGCGGGTTGAAGACGTGTCGGTGCGGCGTTTGACACGGGAGGTCGGGGTCACCGCTGCCAATTTCTACAATCACTTCGCCGGTCTCAACGATCTGCTGCTCGACATCGCCGCCGACGCGATGGACGAGCGCATGCGGCTCAGCGCCCACATCCAGCGCACCTCGCGCAGCCGCGCCGACGCCATCCGGCGCAGCGCCACCACCTTCGTCGAGTTCGCCATCGACCATCGCGAGCTGTTCCGCATCATGTTCGGCTACATTCCGGACTCGCTGGAGAACGCCCGCTTCCGCACCGCCTCCGACGCCGCCTTCGGGCGCCTGGCCGAGATGGTCTACGGCCAACCGATCGACGATGCGGCCAACTGGGAGGTGTCGCGCGAGAAGTACAAGGGGGCCTACGGCTGCTTCGCCATGTCTTATGGACTCGCTCGGATCATGGTCGAGCGCCAGGTCCCGTTCTCGGGCGACCGGCGGGCGGAGATGCTGAGTTTCGTTGAAGGCGTGGTCGATACCTACATCCGCGGCGAGCTGGCGGACCTCGTCGGCGAGTGATCCGCCGTTTTCGATAGACGGCGGATATCAACACTGTTCATATGCAGGAGCTGCTGGGCGGGGGACCCGCGATGACCTCGACCGCCACCACAACCACCGGCGCTGCGCGGCCGCCCGCCAAGAGCGGCCGCATGCCGCTCAGCCAGATCCTGGCGCTGGGCTTTCCGGCCCTGCCGCACGCCTTCATCGCCCTGCCGCTGGGCATCGTGATCCCGGCCTTCTACGCCAGCCATACCCAGGTGACCCTGACCCAGATCGGCGTGCTGACCGCAGCGAGCCGGGTCATCGACGCCTTTTTCGATCCGACGATCGGCTACCTCTCCGACCGGCTCGACACGCCGCTGGGCAAGCGCAAGCCGTGGCTGCTGGCGGCCAGCGTGGTCTGCTCGATCTCGCTCTTCTTCCTGTTCCAGCCGCCGGCCAGCGCCACCATCGTCTACTACGGCCTCTGGTCGTTCCTGCTCTACTTCGGCTTCTCGCTGTTCGAGATCCCGCGCAGCGCCTGGAGCGCCGAGGTCAACCGCGATTATGGCGAGCGCTCGCGGATCAACACATCGATCGCCCAGTTCAACGTCATCGGCAGCCTGGTGTTCTGGGTCACCCCGATCGTGCTGGCCGGCGTCACCGGCACCACCAGCCTGACCGGCGCCAGCCTCACGGCCATCGCCTGGCTCTACGCCGTACTGATGCCGGCGGGCCTGATCGTGGCGGTGTGGATCGTGCCGCGCGGCGTTCCCGTCGTGGCCAAGACCCTGCGCCTGATCGACATCGGCAAGTCGATCCTGCGCAACAAGCCGCTGCGCGCCTACATGCTGGCCTACACCTTCTGGGGCCTGGGCCAGGGCGCCGCGCTCGCCACCACCATCCTCTTCCTCAGCGACCGGATGCAGCTGGCCGACCTCTTCCCCTTCATGATGATTGCCTTCTTCGGCGCCACTGTGGCCGCGATCCCGATCTGGATGCGGATGGTGCCGCGCTTCGGTCGCCATCGCGTCTGGGCGATCAGCCTGATCGGCAGCGCGCTGGCCCGGCCAATTGTGCTGCTGCTGCCGATCGGCCACGCCGCGGCGATCCCGCTGCTGGTGCTCACCTGCCTCAACGCCTTCATGGGCGCGCCGTGGAACTTCTGCCCGCCCTCGGTGCTCAGCGATGTGATCGACCACGACACCTGGGAGAGCGGGACCAACAAGGCCGGCGCCTTCTTCGCCCTCAACTCGCTCTCGGTGAAGGTGACCACCGCCATCGGCTCCGGCGGCGCCTTCATCCTGCTCGACGCCTTCCACTACCATGTCGGCAAGCTCAACACCGGCCAGGCCGACCTTGGCCTGATCATCGCCTACATGGTCATCCCGGGCGTGCTGCATTGCCTGGCCGCCTACTATGCCTGGCGCTTCCCGCTCGACGAGAAGAGCCAGACCGAAGTGCGTCGCCAGCTGGAGGTCCGCGCCGCCCAGATCCCTGAGCTGGCGGCTGGCTTGCCGGCTGGACAGGCCGCGCCGGTTGAGGCAATGTGAACGTCGTTCATATTTTGGCGGGCAGGCGTTGGGCGACATCCCGGTCATAGGGCGGACGCGGATCGAGACGGTGCTGCAGAGCATCGACCTGGCTGCGCTAATGGAGCGCGCCTTCGCCGACTATTCGCAAGGCCGCGCCAAGGTCAGCGCCGTGGGCGAGCTGCTGTTCGACGCTCCGCCCGGCGAGGCGCACATCAAGGCGGCCAGCGCCGCCGGCCAGCCGGTGTTCGTGGTCAAGGTGGCGACCGGCTTCTACGACAACCCGAAGCTCGGCCTGCCGTCGAGTTCGGGCCTGATGCTGCTGTTCGACGCCGCCACCGGCGCGCCGAGGATCATCCTGCTCGACGAGGGCCTGCTCACCGACGTGCGCACCGCCGCCGCCGGCGCGGTCGCCGCCAAGCACCTCGCACCGCCGGGCCTCGCCTGCATCGGCATCCTGGGCGCCGGCGTGCAGGCGCGGCTGCAACTGGACCAGTTGCGAGCTGTCACCGACTGCCGGCGCGTGGCGATCTGGGCCCGCCGCGCCGATGCGGCGGAGGCGCTGGCGCATGAAGCGGCGCGGCTGGGCTTCGACGCCCGCGCCCTCCCTTCGCCGGCCGCCGTCGCCGCCGAAGCGCGGCTGATCGTGACCACCACGCCCTCGGCTGAACCGCTGCTCGCCGCCGCCGACGTCCAGCCCGGAACCCACATCACCGCCATGGGCTCGGACACGCCGCAGAAGGGCGAACTGGCCACGGGCCTGATCGCCCGCGCCGAGCGCCTGGTCGCCGACAGCCGCCTGCAGGCGAGGGAGCGCGGCGAGTTCCGGCGCGCGCCCGCCGGGGCCGACATTGCCGAGCTCGGCGAGATCATCGCGGGCCGCGCCGCAGGGCGTCTGGCCCCCACCGACATCACGATCTGCGACCTGACCGGCGTCGCGGTGCAGGACCTGGCCATCGCCCAAGCGGTGGCGAGCGCGTTGGAGCGGCCATGACCTTCGAGACCTTCCTGCTCGAGCGCAATCAGTCGCTCTACGAGAACGAGGTCGAACTCAATCTCACCGAGAGCGGCGTCGAGCCGCTGACCCTGGCCGAACTGCTGACCCAGGCCGAGCTGACTGAACTGACCTCCATCCGCCTGGGCTACAACTTCACTGAAGGCACACCGCAGGTCCGCGCCGCCATCGCCAGCTGGTACCCGGGCGCGACCGCCGACAACGTGCTGGTCACCACCGGCGCGGCCGAGGCCAACTTCGTCGCCTACTGGACGCTGATGCGGCCCGGCGACCGGCTGGCGATGATGCTGCCCAACTTCATGCAAATGCATGGCCTCGCCGCCTCGCTCGGCCACGAGGTGCGCCCGTTCATGCTGGCGCCCGGGAACGACGGCTGGCGCCTCGACGCCGCCTCGCTCGCCAGCGCCGCCGAGGGCGCTCGGCTGATCGCCGTCTGCAATCCCAACAACCCCTCGGGGGCGGTGCTGGACGAGGACGAGATGGCCGCCATCGTCGAGGCCGCTCGGGCCAACGCCGCCTGGCTGCTGGTCGACGAGATCTACCGCGGCTCCGAACTCGACGGCCGCCCCGAGACGCGCACCTTCTGGGGCCGCTACGACAAGGTCATCATCACTTCCAGCACTTCGAAGTCGCTGGCCCATGCGGGCCTGCGCGTCGGCTGGGTGGTCGCGCCGCCCGCGCTGATCACCGAACTGGTCAAGCGCCAGGACTACACCACCATCGGCACGGGCCCGCTGAACCAGTATCTCGCCGCCCTGCTGCTGACCCCGGCGCGGCGCGAGCAGATCCTGGCCCGCAGCCGCGGCATCATCGGGCGCAACCTCGAAGTCATCCAGGCCTGGATCGACCGCTGGAACGGCCGCCTGTCGTGGCGTCGGCCCGAGGCGGGGGGCATGGCCTTCGTCCACTACGATTTCCGGATCGGCTCCAGCGAGCTTTCGACCCGCATCCGTGAAGCAGAAAGCGTGTTCGTGGTCGCCGGCGACTGGTTCGGCCTCGACGGCTACCTGCGCATCGGCACTGGCGGCGAGCCCGAGCACCTGGTCGAGGGCCTGGCGCGGGTCGACCGCGTGCTGGCGAAGCTCTGAAGGACCCGCGCATGGACTTGAAGCTGGAAGCCATCACCGCCGAGACCTATCGCCTGCCGCTCGAGGAATCCCGGGCCATCTCGCGGGAGGTCTCGACGACGGCCGATGTGGTGGTGGTCGAGGCGCACGCCGGCGGCCACGTCGGCCGCGGCGAGGCTTCGCCGACGGCCCGCTACACCCAGACCCTCGCCGGCCTGAAGGTGCAGATAGCCCTGGCCGCCGAGGAGGTCATCGCCGGCGGCTCGCGCGCCGCCCTGCAGACTCTGATGCCGCCCGGCGCGGCGCGCAACGCCGTCGATGCGGCGCTCTGGGACCTGGAGGCCAAGCTCAGCGGCCGCAGCGTCGAAGCCATCGCGGGCCTCGGTGAGCCGCGCCCCGTGATTACCGCCTACACCATCCCGATCAAGCCGCCCGCCGAGGCCGGCAAGGTGGCCGAGCGCGAGCGCCATCGCCCGCTGATCAAGGTCAAGCTCGGCCGCTTCGAGGACGACCGGCCGCGCCTTGAAGCCATCCGCCGCGGCGCCCCCGACGCCACTCTGATCGTCGACGCCAACGAGGGCTGGAGCCTCGAGCAGCTGCAGGTGATGGCCCCCATCGCCCGCGACCTCGGCGTCGCCCTGATCGAGCAGCCGCTGCACGCCGACCGCGACGAGGTGCTGGCCGGCATGGACGTCGGCATTCCGCTCTGCGCCGACGAGAGCTGCCACACCCGCGAAAGCCTGGACTCCGTTGCTGGCCGCTACCAGTTCGTCAACATCAAGCTCGACAAGACGGGGGGCCTCACCGAGGCGCTGGCCCTGGCCGCCGCGGCGCGCGAACGCGGCCTCGGCCTGATGGTCGGCTGCACCCACGGCACCACCCTGGCCCTCGCCCCGGCCTACCTGATCGCCCGGATGTGCGCCTTCAGCGACCTCGACGCGCCGCTGTTCCTGGCCCAGCGGGAAGCGCACGAACTGGTTTACGACGGCTCCAACGTCAGCTGGTCAGGCCGCCGCAGCTGGGGCCTGGCTTAGGCCAGGCGCGCCTTGATCGCGATACCCAACCAGGCCCCGGATAAGCCGCTGCGCGGCTTTCCGGGATCACACCCTTTTGAGGACGCGCCGAGGCGTGAACCCATGAGGGCGCGACTCGGCTAAGAGAACAGCGTTAATATTCGCCGCGGCTCGGAAATAGGCGCCGGGGCGCCAATTTCGCCCGCCTGCGCGGCATTTGGGCGCCTGTTGCACCCCTCCCGCGCCAATGTACGCGGCATACCGGGAGTCTTGTCACTCTTATATATATACACCGTTGACATTGACCGGGAGCGGCGCCTTCATTCGGTTGGCTGCGCCACATGCCGGGAAGAGCCCGCAAGCAGCTTCGGTCGAGGGGGATCTCATGCGCCGGTTACCTACGCTTTCGTCTCTGCTTTTCGCGTCCGTCGCGGCGAGCGCGCTGCTGGCGGCTCAGCCGGCGCTCGCTGATACCGCGGACGCCACGGACGCCACCGCCAGCCAGGTCGGCGAACTGGTGGTCACCGCCGAGCGCCGCACGGAAACCGTGCTCGAGGTGCCGGCCACGGTCACCGCGATCTCAGGCCAGGCCCTGCGCGACCAGGGCATCACCAACATCAAGCAGATCATCGAGATGGTGCCCAACGCGGTGCTGCCCGACGATCCGGAGAACTTCGAGACCTACATCAACATTCGCGGCATCCACCAAGCCGACATCAACGCCGAGCCGAACTTCGGCCTCTACCGCAACGGCATCTTCGCCGGGGGCGAGCGCGCCAACCTGGGCGCCCAGGTGGATATCGATCGGGTCGAAGTGCTGAGCGGACCGCAGTCGGGCCTCTATGGCCGCGACGCGGTCGGCGGCACCGTCAACGTGATCTACGCCATGCCCACGCTCGACAACAAGGTCTCGGGGTATGCCATCGGCGACTACGGCAACTGGAACCGCACTCAGCTGCAGGGCGCCGTGAACGTGCCGATCTCTCCCACCTTCGCGGTCCGCGCCGCCGGCTGGTGGTTCAACCAGACCCAGGGCCAGCTCTACGACCCGACCCTGAACCAGTATGTCGACCGCTTCCGCGACGCCGGCGTGCGCCTCAGCGCCCGCTGGGATCCCTCGAACAGGCTCTCGGTGGTCTGGATGCTGGAATATCAGGACAAGAATGGCCCTTCGTTCGAAGGCTTCGCGCCGGTCGGCCTCACCGACCAGTTCGGCATCCCCTGCTGCGGCTTCCCCAGCACCGGGCCGGAATCGCCCTCCAACATCCCGGAGGACACGGCCAACACCGAGCACTGGGACCAGACGTACCTCACCCAGGACCTGACCTATGACACCGGCGGCTGGGCCGGCTCATTCGAGCTGCTGGCGGCCTACAAGAACTACCACCTGCACCTGCAGGAGGATCAGGATCACACGGCTTTCGGGGTCGACAGCTTCCCGGCAGACCTGATGCAGATCCAGTACCGCGACGAGGCGCTGCAGAACGTCTACGTCGAGGGCCTGTGGAAGTCGCCGGCCGACAAGCGCCTCACCTGGATCGCCGGCATCGACGGCTTCGACGAGACCTTCAAGTTCGATCGCATCTTTGCCGGCAGCACCAACTTCAACCTCTTGAACACGCCCTTCGCGGGCCCCGGCTTCACCTACGGCAACCTGCTCTGCAGCTTCCTGATGGCGCCTTACGACGGCGGCTGCGAAGCCTTCGGCGGCTCGCCCGGAGAGCCCGGCGCCGGCGCCGGCCAGTTCCCCTACCTCTTCCCCAACATCGGGGTGCAGAGCGCCGCTAACGCCTTCGGCCTGCCCGGCAGCAGCATCGACACCACGGCCGCCTCGGCCTTCGCCACCGCCACCTTCAAGTTCACCGACGCCTTCAGCATCACCGGCGACCTGCGCATCGACTGGCTGCAGAAGGCGCTCAACTATTCGCAAGGGCCGGCGCCGGGCTACGGCGGCACGGCGATCTCCGAGGCCTACCTCGATCCGATCTTCGCCCAGATCTTCCCGGCCTTCAGCGTCCAGCAGACCAAGTCGTGGGTGAACGTCGCGCCCAGCGTGAACCTGAAGTACAAGTTCAGCGCCAACGCCAACGCCTACCTCTCCTACGCCCAGGGCTTCCGGGCCGGTGGCTTCAACCTCTCGACGTCCAGCCCGCAGTTCCTGCCTTACGGGCCAGAGCGCGACTACAGCGTCGAGCTGGGCTTCAAGAGCGTGTGGATGAACGGACGGCTGACCGCCAACGCCGATGTCTTCTACATGCACCAATCCGACCTGGTGCTGACCGAGAGCGACCCGACCGAACCGTCGTTCCTCGGCCTCTACTACCTGGCCAACGTCGGCACGGCGCGGACTTACGGGGTCGAGTTCCAGGGCGCCTTCGCCCCGACTACCTGGCTCTCCACCGGCGTCACCGTCGGCTGGCTCGACGACAAGTTCGACGGCGGGACCAGCCACGGCGTCGCCTTCGCCGGCCAGGCCATCCCGCTGACCCGCAACTGGACCATCAACCTCAATGCGACGGTGAACTACCCGATCACCGACAGCGTCCACGCGGTCGGCGACATCACCGAGCGGCTCGAGTACGGCGGCTGGCTGCCGGCCTCGGTCAGCACCCTGGAGACGGCGCGCTATCCGAACTTCAACAGCCTCGACATCGATGCCGGGGTCTCGTTCGGCAAGACGCGGATCACCGGCTATGTGGCCAACGCGCTCAACGACATCATCCCGCAGTTCGAATACTCGGACGGCGAGGAGAATGTGAACGTGGGCCGCACCTACGGCGTCCGTATCGAGCAGAAATTCTGACCGGCGCCGGGCGGGTGCGGTTTGCCGCCCCGCCCGGCTTCGCGTAAAATAAACAGCGTACACATTTGGTAGGAGCGGCGGCTAACAGTGGAACGCCCCGGCGAAACGCCCGCGCTGCACCGGCTCGCCGACTACGCGCCGCCGGCCTTCATGGTGGAAACGGTGGACCTGGATGTCGAGCTGGACGCCGAGCGGTCTCTGGTCCGCGCCCGCCTGCAAGTCCGCCGCGCGCCCGGAACCGACCCGGCGACGCCGCTGCGTCTCGACGGCGAGGGGCTGGAGCTGGTCTCCATCGCCCTGGACGGCGAGCCGCTGAGCCCGAACCGGTTCAGCCGCGACGACGCCGGCCTGACGATCGCCGATGCGCCGGACGCGTTCACCCTGGAGACGGTCACCGCCATCGCCCCGGCCCGCAACAAGTCGGGCATGGGGCTCTTCGAACTACAGGGCAAGCTGGCGACGCAGTGCGAGGCCGAGGGCTTCCGCCGCATCACCTACTTCCCCGACCGGCCGGACGTGCTGGCCACCTACACCGTGACCCTGCATGCAGACGCGGGTCGCTACCCGGTGCTGCTTTCCAACGGCGACAAGATTGCGGTCGGCGCCGAGCCGGGCGGGCGGCACTGGGCGCGGTGGCGCGACCCGTTCCCGAAGCCGTCGTACATCTTCGCCATGGTGGCCGGCGACCTGACGCCGCTGAGCGACCAGTTCGTCACCGCCAGCGGTCGGAAGATCGACCTCGCCATCTGGTCCGACGCGGCGATCTCGGGGCAATGCCGCTTTGCCATGGACGTGGTGAAGCGCTCGCTCGACTGGGACGAGCGCACCTACGGCCTCGAATACGACCTCGCGACCTACAATGTGGCCGCGCTCAGCGGCTGGTCCGGCGCCATGGAGAACAAGGGGCTCAGCATCTTCGGCGCCAGTGGCGTCATCACCGACCCGGAGATCTCCACCGACGACGACTACATCATCATCGAGCGCATCGTCGGCCACGAGCAGTTCCACAACTGGACCGGCAATCGCGTCACCTGCCGCGACTGGTTCCAGCTCTGCCTGAAGGAAGGGCTGACCCGCTTCCGCGACCAGCACTTCATCGAAGACAAGCTGGCGAGCGGCGTCTACCGGATCGAGCAGGTCAAGGCGCTGCGCCGCAACCAGTTCCCGGAGGACGACGGCCCCGCCGCCCACGCCGTACAGCCGGCCGCCTACGCCGAGATCGACAACTTCTACACCAACACCATCTACGACAAGGGCGCGGAGGTGGTGCGCATGCTGCGCGCTCTGCTGGGGCCCGCGGCTTTCCGCCAGGGCTTCGACCTCTACATCGCCCGCCATGACGGCCAGGCCGTGACCATCGAAGAGTTCGTCCGCGCCATGGAGGACGCGTCCGGCCGCGACCTCGGCCAGTTCCGCCGCTGGCACAGCCAGGCCGGCCGGCCGCGGGTGACCGCGAGCGGCGACTACGACGCGGCCGCGCGCCAATACCGGCTGACGCTGCAGCAGACCTGCCCGCCGACACCCGGCCAGCCGGTGAAGGCGCCTTTCCACATCCCGGTCGGCGTCGGCCTGATTTCCGAGGCGGGCGCGCCGCTCGCCTTCAGCCTGGACGGCGCGGCGCCGGCCGAAGCCGCGACCCTGGAGTTGCAGGCGGTCAAGCAGACCTTCACCCTCGAGGGCGTCGCCTCGCGCCCCATTCCCTCGCTGCTGCGCGCCTTCTCCGCCCCGGTCACCCTCGACGCCGGGCTCAGCGACGACGACCTCGCCATCCTCACCGCCAGCGACCCCGACCCGTTCTGCCGCTGGGACGCCTCGCAGACCCTGGCCATCCGCCTGGTACGCCGCCTCGCCGCCGACCACTCGGCCGGCCGCGCCATGGCCGCGCCCGAGCGCTTCATCACCGCCATCGGCCAGGTGCTGGAGGACGAGGCCGCCTCGCCCTTGCTGCGCGCGCAGATCCTCTCCCTGCCCGACGAGCCGGTGCTCAGCGAGGGCCTGGCCCGCATCGACCTCGACGGCCACATGGCCGCCCGCAATTTCCTGCGCGCCCAGATCGCCACCCGCCTGCAGGCGCCGCTGCTCGCTCGCTACGACGCCCTCGCGGACGCCGGCCCCTACGCGCCGGACATCGCCGGCATCGGCCGCCGCAAGCTGCGGAACACCGTGCTCGACCTGCTCACGGCGCTGGGTACCGACGAGGTCGCCGACCTTGCCCTCGCCCAGGTCGAGCAGGCCACCAACATGACCGACCGCTTCGAGGCGCTCTGCTTGATCGCGCATCTGAATTGCCCCCAGCGCGACCGAGCCATCGAGGGCTTCTACCAGCGCTGGAAGGACCGCCCGACGGTCGTCGACAAGTGGTTCAACGCCCAGGCCCTGTCTCGCGCCCCCGGCGCGGTGGAGCGCATCATCGCGCTTGAGCAGCATCCGGCGTTCGATCCGGCCAACTTCTCGCAGAGCCTCGTCTACTACGGCGGCTTCTTCCGGCAAAACCGGGTGGAGTTCCACGATCCGAGCGGGCGCGGGTACGAGTTCCTCGCCGACCGGCTGCTGCGCGGCGACGCCCAAGGCCGCGCCGGCAGCACCTATCTGATGCCGCAGATCAACCAGTGGCGCCGCTACGACGAGGCTCGCCAGGGCCTGATGCGCGCGGCGCTCACACGGGTCGCCGAGACGCCCGGCATTTCCAAAGGCCTCGCCGAGAACATCGGCAAGGCGCTCAATTAAGGACAGTACGTATGCGGACAGTCGTCGAGATCTCGGACGGGGTGCGCTCCGGCCAGCTCAAAGCCGTCGACATGGTGGCCGAGGCCTTCGACGCCATCGCGGCGAAAAATCCAGAGCTCAACGCCTTCGTCATGCTGAACCGCGCCGCGGCCGACGCAGCGGCGGCCGACGTCGACGCCCGGGTGAAGCGCGGCGAGCCGGCCGGGGCGCTGGCCGGCGTGCCGTTCGGGGTGAAGGACCTGGAGAACTGCATCGGCTTCCCCACCACGCAAGGGAGCGACTTCTACAAGAACGCCCCGCCGCAGACCCGCGACAACCCGCACGTGGCCCGGTTGCGCGCCGCCGACGCCATCGTTGTGGGGAAGACCGCCTGCGCCGAGTTCGGCATGGATTCGGCCACCTCGACCTTCGCCTGGGGCGTCACCCGCAATCCGTGGAACCCGGCCAAGACCTCGGGCGGCTCCAGCGGCGGCTCGTCGAGCGCCGTGGCCGCCGGCATGGTGCCGCTGGCCACCGCGACCGATGGCGGCGGCTCCACGCGGCAGCCGGCGTCCTACACCAGCCTGATCGGGCTGAAGCCCAGCCACGGCCGCATCGCCAAGGCCAACGGCTTCGCCAACTGGTCCGTACACGGCGCATTGACCCGCACCGTCGCCGATACCGCCCGTTACCTCGACGTCGCCGCCGGCCCCAATGACCGCGACCGCCAGTCGCTACCGGCCGTGCCCTACCGCTACGAGGACATCATCGAGACACTGGACGTCGGCGGCCTGAAGGCGCTGTGGAGCCCCGACCTGGGCTACGCCGTGGTCGAGCCCGAGGTGGTGGAGATCACCCGCCGCGCCGCCGAGCGGCTGATCGCGGCCGCCAGGCTGGTCGAGACGCCCGGCGTCTTCCACCCGACCAACCCCTATCGCCATTGGGGCGCGCTGAACCTGGCGACCATGGAAGACGACTTCGTCCGCGACGGCCTGCTGCCCGACGGCTGGGATCGGCTCTCCGAGCAGACCAAGGCGCTGCTGCTGCGTATCCGAGCCCGCAAGAACGAGATCAACCTCAAGGAGTCCTGGGGCAAGATCGAACAGCTGAACAACGAGGTCGCCGAATTCTTCCTGGATCACGACCTGATGCTCACCCCCGCAACGGCGCTCGCGCCCTACGACGCCGCCAGCACCTCGCCGCAGGTGATCGACGGCCGTGACTCCAGCGAGACCGGGGCAGAGCCCTTCGGGGCCCTCGCCAACGCCTGCTGGAACCCCTCGATCTCGCTGCCGGCGGGCCTCACCGCCGCCGGCCTGCCGGTCGGCCTGCAGGTGACGGCCCGCCGCCACCGCGACGACATCCTGCTGCGCCTCGCCCGCATCTGGGAGCAGGCGCACCCGTGGACCTACCCTTGGGACGGAGCCGCCTGATGAGCGACCCCCGCATCGAAGCCGTCCGCGCCGGCCTGACCCCGCCGATGCGGATCGTCGGGCAGGACATCCACTGGACCATGGAGGAGCGCCTCGCCCACTACGACTGCCCGAGCGTCAGCGTCGCGGTGATCGAGAACGGCGAGATCGCCTGGGCCCACGCCTTCGGCTTGCAGGAAAAGGGCGATGCGCGCCCCGCAGACGCCGACACCCTCTATTCGGGCGCCTCGATCAGCAAGCCGATCGCCGCCGCGCTGGCGCTGCAGCTGGTGGACCATGGCAAGCTCGACCTCGATGCACCGGTGAACAGCTACCTCAAGGCCTGGCAGATCCCCGAGAGCGAGTTCACGCAAGGGACCCCGGTCACCCTGCGCCATCTGCTTTCGCATACGGCCGGCACCACCGGCCACGGCTTCGGCGGCATCCCGCCCGGCCAGCCGCTGCCCACGGTCGTCGACGTGCTGGAGGGCCGCCCGCCGGCCAAGACGGCGCCAGTAAAGGTGGACAAGCGCCCGGGCGGCACGGCCCGCTACTCCGGCGCCGGCACCCTGATCGCGCAGCTGATGATCGAGCAGGCGGCCAGCATGCCCTTCGCCAAGCTTGCCGAGAGCGCCCTCTTCGCCCCCCTCGGCATGACCCGCAGCACCTTCGCCAACCCGCTGCCCGAATCGTGGCGGGACAACGCCGCTGTCGGCCATGCGGCCGGTGTGATCATCCCCGGCAAGTGGATCTGCTGCCCGCAGCTGGCGGCCGGCGGCGTCTGGACCACGCCCACCGACTACGCCCGCTTCATGATCGCCTGCCGCGACGCCTGGCTCGGCAAGCCGGGCGCCTTCCTGAGCCAGGACCTGGCGCGCCAGATGCTAGCTTTCCAATATGGCGGCGAGTTCGGCCTCGGCTGGGAGCTGATCGAGAAGAGCGGCGACATCCTCTTCGGCCATGGCGGCTCCAACGACGGCTACCAGTGCGAGTCCAAGCTCTTCCTCGAGGGCGGCAACGGCGCGGTAGTGATGACGAACGCCGACTCCGGCCTGATCTTCTATTGGGAGGTCTTCGCCGGCGTCGCCCGCGCCCACGGCTGGGAGGGCTTCATGCCTTCGCCGAAGACCGTGGTCCCGATCCCCGCCGACCAGCTGGACCGCTATGTCGGCGTCTACGACATCATCTCCGGCGTCGAGATGCCGGAGATGCGCATCTGGGCCGAGGACGGCGCCCTCGTCACCCACATCCAGGGCATGCGCGGCGGCCCCAGCCGGCCACTGATGGACAAGGGCGGGCGGCTCTTCAACGCCAACCGCCCCTCGGAGACCGAGGTGATCTACGGCCCCGACGGCCGCGCCCAGGAGCTGATCATCCGCATGTTCGGCGTCACCGAGATCATGCACATGCGCCGCCGCGAGCCTGCTGCTGGCTGAGGCGCCCTAGACGCCGGCTGGCGCGCCGGATCGGCGGGCGACAACGATCGTCTCGGCGGGCGCGTCCCCAGGCAATGCAGCAGGTGTCCGCCACTCCCCGCGGAGGTCCCTCGTAACCCATCGGAGTGAGCGGGGTGACCCGCTCGGCGCCGACCGACCCGTCGCACCTGGCCGCGCTGGCCCGGCGAGGGGCGGCGGTTTGAACGTGCGCGCCCTGGGCTCCCAAATCTGGTTCGGTTAACTGAGAGTGTATGCAAGGATCAGTTAACTGATGTAACTCTAAATAAGAACGCATTAATGATACCGAATTATGAACAGTATTGATGTTTAACTCAAGGTAAATTCACGAAGGGATAAGTTCTCTTTCTCTGTTTATTTAGAAATCCATGGTATTTTGTTTTCAACATAGCCGTGGAAGAACTGAAATGTCACGTTATACAATCTTTACCTTGCTGGCTCTGGCGCTGCTGGCGCCGACCGCCGCTTCGGCCGAGGCAACCGCCACCCTGACCCTGCGTGGGTTCGTGCCGGTCATCTGCCGGGCCAACTTCGAATCGGCCCCGTCCGAAGGCGCCAATGGCGTCGAGCAGCTCGGCAGCATCGACGAGTTCTGCAATTCCGGCGCGGGCTACCAGGTGATCGTCGACTACGATCCTGGAGCCTCCTCTTCCGGCACGCTGGTGGTGGACGGCCGCCAGGTGGTGCTCGATGGCAGCGGCAGCGTCGTGATCGACCAATCGACGGGTCCGGCCATCAGCAGCAAGTCGCTGGGCTACATCCCGGGCGACCAGCCGATCAGCAACCTGCACATCCGCGTCGTCCCCGCCTGAGCCGCTCGGCTCAGAGCGTGGCGCGGGGCGTGAACACCAGGGTCAGGGTGTCCTTGTAGTCGCCGGCGCGGTCGCCGCTGGTGTCGCCGACCGTGACCGCCAGGGGCATGGAGAGGCCGCCGACGCCGGTGCGCTGATAGCCGATGTCTGAATCCAGCGGCGTCGGCGCGCCGTTGAAATTCAGCGTGTAGGGCACTTCCTGGCCCGCGCCGCCAGTCGTGCCGAGCAGCACCATCTTGCCGGCATGCTCGGCGCTGATGTGCAGGATGAACGGACCGGTGCTGCGCACCTGGATGTTGGCGCTCTTGGTCAGGTCTTCGAACTGATCGAAGTCGATGGTGCCCTTCAGGCCGCCGCCGGCGAGGTTCACGCTGAGCACGCTGGGCACCGTGATGGTCACAGGCAGCACACCCGTCTGCATCCGCACATCGCCCGCCGTGTCGCCCACCGCGCATTCGAATTGCACGTCCAGCGTCGATGCGTAGACGCCGGCGGCCACGTCCTGTCCCGGCGGCACGGAGATCGCCAGGCCACTGATCTGATGCACGGCGACGGCGTGCGCCTCGTCGGCGGGGCTGGAGAAGTCGGCGAAGAAGGTGTGGCCGACCATCAGCGGCGACGACGACTGATGGACGATCACCTCGTTGTTGTTCTGGTCGGTGAGATCGTAGGTCGGGCCGCCGTCGAGCCGGAAGACCGCGCCGGTCTGACCCTGGTCCATGAACTGACCGGTGACGCCGGTGACGACGCCGCCCGTGGCGACGCCCCGCGTGACGGTGATCGGGAAGCCCTCGAACAATCCCAGCGTCGCGGCGCCACCCAGAGGATCGTAGACGAGGTTGATCGAGCTGGCGCTGAAGGAGGCGCAATCGGCCTGGCAAGGTCCGGCGAAGATGAGGCCCAGGGCCGCCGCGGCGAAGAATCGCAACCACATGGTTTCTAACTCCCCGAGGGTTTCAGATCACCGGCGCGATAGAGGCCGGTTGCGCCCTTGGGCACGGTGATAATGAATTTCGCCACCGGCTGGGTGGGCATTTCGATCCGCCAGTGGCCGGGGCGCAGGCCCTGGGCGCCGAAGCGGCCATCGCGCGAGGTGAACATCTCCACCGGCTCATGCTTGGGATCGTCGAGATCGTAGGCGTGGCCAGCCAAGAGGCTGATCGGCGCGCCGTCGGCGTCGAGCAGCCGGCCGATGACGGTGACCGAATAGTCCGAGCCCACCACCACCTTGTAGCCGGACCGATAGGGCGGCTTAACCAGGATGCTGCCCTGGCCGATGTCGTAGCCGGCCGGGGCGTTGGGGACGTCGTAGATGATGGTCCGGACCGAGTAGGAACCCAGATCGCTGAGCACCGCCCCGCCCAGCAGGCCCGACTCCGCGAGGCGGCCGTCCTGGCTCGGATCGACCACCACCTGGGCGCCCTTCAGGCTAGGGTGCGGCTCGAGGATGGCGAAGCTGTCGTAGATCGGCCGGCCGATGGCGACCGCGTTGCCGGCGAAGGCGATGGACGTGCCGAATTGGAAGGAGGTGCGCTGGTCCTGGACCGACGTGCCGCCGAAGTCCCAGGACGAGGTCTGCGTGATGCCCAGATCCGCCCGGTTGGCTTGGTAGTTCACCGTGGCGTCCAGCCCGAGGGCGTTGGATGCGTAGGTCAGGTCAGCGCCGACGCTGGACGAGCCGACGCCGCGTCCATGCGAGTCCTGGTAGCTGAGGGTGGCTTGGTTGCCCAGGCTGTCATAGTCGGCTCGGATGTTCCTGGTCCGACCCAGCCGGCGCGTGATGCTGATCCGGAAACCGGGCCCGCGCTCGGTGGAGCTTTCCTCGTAGTCGGCATCGAAAGTGAGGCTGGTGACGTTGTTCGGCCGCCAGCCCAGGGTTGCGGTCACCGAGCCGACATCGGCCTGTCCGGCGCGACCGAGGGAATAGCGGGCGTCGAGATTGGCATAGATGTATTCGCTGAACGAACGGCCGTAGGTCAGGGCGAACTCGGAGGAATAGGGGTTCAGCGCCGCGTTGGCGGCCGTGGTCGTCGAGCCGGGAACCGTGGTCCCGCCGAGGGTCAGCGGCGTCGCGCTGGTAGCGGTGAGCTGGGTGAAGTTGACGCTCTTGGCCTCGAACGACGCGCTAAGCGACTGGGACTTGAAGGAGTCGGCGCTCTGGAACAGCCGGCTGAGGCCGATGTTGATCGCGTAGCCGCTGCCGGCGGTGGTGTCGTGGCTGTAGGCCAAGTCACCCCCCAGGGTGCCGAGCGGAGAGCCCCAGATGAACTGGCCCCCCAACACCTGAGTGGTCTTGGAGGCCTGCAGGTTGGCGCCGAGAGTGAGGCGATCGCTCATGCCGCGCCGGATGAAGCCGCTGAAGATCGGGTCGTTGACGGCGTAACGCAGGTCGCCGTTGACGGAATAGGTCTCGACGCCGGCCCAGGCGCCGAATTCCATGAGACCGGGAGCCAGTAGGGTGCGGTCGAAGAAGATCGAGAAGGTCAGGGTCTCGCGCTGGCCGGAATCGTCCTGGATGACGATCTGGACGTCGTTGGCGCCGTCGACGAAGGGGAAGTTGTGCAGGTCGTAGGTGCCAGGATCGAGCCTGACAGTCTGCACCAGCCGGCCGTTGATCGTGGTCTCGACCGTCGAGGCGCGCTCCAGGGTGAAGGAACGCTCACCGCGGGGGCGCACGTCCAACTGCGGCTCCAACTCGTTGTAGAGGCGCACCACCGAAACGCCGGAAATATCGACGCCGCCCTGGAACCCCGTTGTTTCGGGCTGCAGGTCCCCGATCGTCCAGCGCAGGGTGTTCTTCAGGTCGTCGTAGATCAGCCGCGTGCCCTGGCGGGTGAAGCTTTCCTCCGTGTTGGTAGTCCCTGTGAGGCTGGTGGTGTCGTTGGGACCGATGCTGGCTTCGCCGGTCAGCACCCATTTGCCGAAGCGCAGGGCGCCGTCCATGTCGATCAGCGGATCGTCGAGGCCCTTCTGAGCGCCGGCCTCCACCGCGTCTACCGAGCCACGGAAGTTGAGGTAACCGCTGAGCCCTTCGGGGGCGACCAGCTTCCCGTGCCCGGCCTGGTCGAGGTCGGCTACGTCCATGGCGTTGGTCGGCCGGGAGTGTCCGGGGATGGTCAGGACGATCTGCAGCTGCGTCGGATCGTAGACGGCGACGATCGCCGCCTTGCCGAAGTCGGACAGCGGCGCTGTGGTCTCGCCCGCCAGCACGGTCTTGAGCGAGGCCAGGGCCTCCGCCGAAAGTGACTTGGACAGCAGCTCGATGGCCTGGGCGGTGTTGAAGCTGAGCGCCCCGTCCGGCGTGATGGTGACGTCGATGTCGCCGAGGTAGTTGGCCCGGTCCTTCAGTGGCAGCTCGACCGTGACCGTCCGGCTGGGCCGGCTGGCGGAGCGCGGGCTCGGCGGGGTTTGGCCGGTGGTCACCGTCGGGAAATTGGGGCGCGGCGCCGCCGGCGCCGTCTGCACGACGGCGGTCGCCGATGCGGGCGGCGCGGCGGGTCGGGCCGCGGTCGGCGGCGGCGGATTGGTGGTGGTTTGCGGCGTCAGGTTGGCCGACTGCGCCGACGGCGCGGGTTGGCCGGGGGGCACGACCGGATTGCTGACGGCTCTCGTCATGGGCCTCGCCGGGACGATGATCTTGTCGCCGGGGTGCAGCACATAGGGCGGCCGCAGATGGTTGAGGGCGGCGATGGCCAGCGTATCGACGCCATAGTTGCGGGCGATCGACGAGAGCCACTCGCCCGGACGCACCACGTGCACGACGGACGACTGGCCGACAGACGCGTCAGGTTGCGCGCTGGCGGGGGTTGCTGCGGCGACCCCCGCGACGGCGGCCAGCAGGATGCTTCCCAGCGTAAGGGATCTATGCCAGCGCTTAGCGGCCTTTGGCATCTAGCAGCTCGACGTGCACGGCGCCGTCCGCGCCTGGCAACACCACCGGCAGCGTGACCTTGCGCGTCGTCTCCGGACCGATCAGCCCGAACCCAACCTGTTGCTGGATCTGCTCGGGGGTCATCACCTGGCGGAAGGTTTCCTTGCCGGTGGCGTCCTTGTAGGTGATGCGGATGCGCACGCGGCTGAGATAGCCGTAGGAATTGCCGGCGTTCCTCACCACGAGCAGCGGCACCGGCTGGCCCTTGTCGTTCTTGCCAATGGTGGCCGAGTCGATGCTGATCTGCGGGCCGCCGGTGCTGGCCGCGACGTTCACCAGAACCTGGAAATTGTAGAGAATCTGGATCGCCGACTGCCCCTCGGGCAGTTGCACGGGCAGCTGGGCGACCGTCACATAGTAGTGCTGGCTCTTTTCCAGCACGGGGTCGCCGACCCACTGGATGCGGAACGCCTGGGTCTGGCCGGGCGCGATCAGGGTCTGGGCCGGGAAGATCAGCAGATCGCCGGGATCCTTGCCGGTCTGGTGCACGCCGTTCTCGTCGAAGTCGAGGGACTGAACCGTGAGTTCGACCGGCAGCGGCGTGGTGAAGCTGTTCTGCACCGTGACGGTGGCGGTGGATCCATGCCCCGTGGGCTTGAGGTCGATCACCACCGGCTGCACCGTCATCGCGCGGGCGACCGGCGGCGCGGCGATGAACGCCAGCGCCGACATCACGACCGCCGCGACCACGAACAACTTCGACATCAGACTGACTCCTGAACGCAAACTGGCGGTGCTGTAGTGGTGAGAGGCAGGCCGCCAGGGCGCCGGGTCGCAAGCCACGACGCTGGTCCGACCGTCACCCCCGGCTCGCCCCTAGTTCGGCGAGATCGTGAGCGTGAGGACTTCGCTGTAGGAGCCGGCGACCATGATCCGCGGATAGACGCTCGGGAACACGTGCCCCAGGCTGTAGCGGATGTCGACGGCAGCGATGGAGAGGGCCTCGCTCGCGGTGGCGTTGAGGGTGGACGAGAAGGGCGTGTTGGCGGAGGAGCTGCTGCACCGCCCTGGCGTGCCGCCGCAGCTGCCGACGAAGACATTGGACTGGTCGTTGATGTTGACGCTGTTGCGGAAGCCCACGTTCACGGATTCCGGGAAGTAGTAGCCGAACGGCGCCGGCGGCACGGCGCCGTTGAATCGCAGCGAGCCGTTCTGGGCGGTCAGCTGGGCCGTCACCGCCGAGTTGCAGTACATCGGCGAGCGCACCGTGTAGGCGGGCACGACGAAACCCGGCTTGTCGTAGTTCGAGCTGCCGGTGCTGCTCTCGATCAGCTGGCTCGACGAGTAGATGATCGTGCCGCCATTGGCGCTGGGCGTGAACGCGATGCCGTCGAGCGAGGTCCACGTGCCGGAGACGCCGCACGTCGACGGCGCGGCGCTGGTCACCGACAGGCTGTCGGGCGACGCGCAGGCCATCGCTGGAACAGCCAGGAGGGCCGCGGCGGTGAGAGCTTGGATCAACTTCATCTAGATGCCCCTATTTCTTGGGTCCGGCGGCGCGCATCACGGCGTGGCGCTGAACTGGACGACGACCTGGTCGGTGTAAGCCCCCGACACGAGCGGCAGGACGCCGTTAGCGATGGCGATGGCGACGGTCAGATTCCCGGCGACGCCATCCGATTCAGTCAGGTTGAGCGAGGTCGGTGAACCAACCGTTTGGAACCGCCTCTGGTCCGCCGCCCATTGTGCGGTCAGAGCGTAGTCGACGCGGGTGGCGAAGCCGGTTGCCGGCAGCGCCGGATTGGTCAAGCCGCCGTTGGTCGAACTCACCGTCAGCGAATGCGCGCCAGTGCAGATCACCGGGAAGGATACGGTGACCTGCGCGGCCTGAGCCACGGCGGTGGTGGGATTGGCCAGGGCCTGAAAATTGAGTTCGGCGGCGTTGCTCGAGCTCACCGAGAACTGGACCGTGCCGCCGCCACCGCTGGTCGGCGCATCCATCTTGCAGACGGACGGCGCGTTGCCGGCCAGCAGGACGCGCTGCTGGGAGGTGTCCTGCGTCTGCGCCGCGGCGACGCCGGCCGCGCTGAGGAACAGGAGGGCGAGGGGCAGGGTGCGGATCATCATTGCACCTGCATCACGACGCGCAGGGTGTCGCTGTAGCCACCCGCAATCAGCGGCGAATTGGTGACCAGGTTGGTCGCCCCGGCGTCGATGGTCACGTGCAGCACCAGGCTGCCCGCCGCAGGCGCGCCGATGTCCAGGTTCTGCGAGACCTCGCTGAGCGACTGGGCCGGGGCCAGGAGGGTGGCCTCGCTGCTGTCCCAGTCGAACCGGGTGGTATAGGGCACGCCATCGGCGAAGCCAGGGTGGTTGCCGCCGGTCTGGTCGCGGCGCAGGCCGCCGCGCTCGGACGTTACGGTCACGCGATGGGCCGCGTTGCAGGTGGCGTCGAAGGTGATGTCGAAGGCGGTCGCCCGCGTGGTGAGCTGGTCATTGGTCAGCTGGGCGATGTTGACCGTATTGCCCGACACCACCCCGAGGTTGGTCGCCCCGCCCGAATTCACCTGCGCCGGGCCCACGATGCAGAGGTTCGCCACCGCGCTCGTCACCGTCAGCGTCACCGGCGCCGCCTGGGCCGGCAAGCCGGCGCCCAGCGTCGCCAGGGTGGCGGTGGCGAAGAACAGAGACATGGCGGGGGTGAAGCTCATGACGGGCGGCAGCGATCCTAGGTGCTGGGCGCCAGGGTGACGACAACACTGCCCGTATAGGTGCCGGCCACCAGGCGGCTGTTCGACCCCGGCGTGACGAAGTTCGTCAGGTCGATGCTGATGGTCGCGGCGGTCGGGGTGGTGACGGTCTCGGTGGCGGAGTTGGTGCTCGGGTTGAGGCCCGAGATGTCACTCGTCGTCGCCACCGGCAGGGCGTTCCCCCAGCCTGTCGACGTCGCCGTGTAGTTGACCGACTTGGTCCAGCCGGACGGCGGCGCCCCGGAGAACAGGGTCTGCACCATCGGGTTGGCGGCCAGCGTCAGCACCGAGTTGGTGTTGCACCAGGAGCCGGTGATGGTCTGCGGGCCATCTGTATGAAGCCCGGCGGCCAGGAGGCCGGTGGTGGTGTCGATCAGGTTGCCGCCGCCGACCGTGAAGGTGCCGGCGCCGGCGCCCACGGGAGCCAGCGTGCAGGCCGCGGTGACCGTTCCCGTCACGGTGACCGTGGTCTGGTTGCCGGTTTGCGCGAGGGCGAGGCCGGGGGCGAAAGCCGCGGCGATCGCGAGTGCCAGAAGTCGGCGCATGGAGCTTTCCTTAAATCGAGAGCGGGGCGCCGGCCGGGAGTTCCGGCCGGAGGGTTGGGCAGAGGCGGCTTTCGCCGCCGCGGAGTGGGATGGCGAGGGTCACCGGATCAGCTCGCCGGGGTCACGGTGAAGCTCACCGAGCCGGCGTAGGCGCCGGCCAGGGGTCGCAGATTGTTGTTGGCCGTGCCGCCGCTGAGCAGGCTGACGCTGGCCGAGCCGGTGAAGGCGCCGATTACGGTGTTGGTGACGTCGCCGTTGATGACCACCGGGGTGCCGACGGTCGGGGTGAAGGTCACTTGCGGCACGAAGGTCACCACGTGAGTGAAGTTCGCGGAGATCGCGTTGGGCGCCGTGGTGTTGGTCAGGTTCACGTGGGTGACCGTCGCCGTCGAGTTGACGCCGTTGCACCACAGGCTGCCGACCGACGCCGACTTGCCCACATAGGCAGTGTCGTCGATGAAGCCCTGGGCGTTGGCCAGGCTGTTGGTGAGGTTCAGCGTGGCGTTGGTCAGGCCCGACCCGCCGCAGAGCAGATCGACGGAACCGCCGATATTGATGGTCTGGATCGGCGGCGCCACCGAGGGCGCCGCCATCGACATCGGCGCAGCAATCAGGGCCAGCGCGGCAGCGCCGAGCCCGAGGATGTTGCGGTTCATGAGCGAGCCTCCACGACGATCGTCAGGGTGTCTGAGTAGGCGCCAGCCACGAGGCGTTGCGGCGCGGTAGTCCAACCGAATTGCAGGGCGCCGGCGGTGTTCAGCGACACGCCCGTCCCCGATGAAAGGCCTTCACCCGCGGTCGCGCCGTAGTAGGCGCAACCTCCGGCTGCGCTGACCAGCGCATCGGCGTTGCAGGTGGCGTCCAGCGCCCCGGTGTCGGTGGCGAGCTGGAGGCGCAGGCTGTAGTCCAGCAGATTGGTGAAGCCGTCGCCGGTGACGGAGCTGGTCTTCAGGCCGCCGTTGGCCGACACCGCTCGCACCCGGAACGGAGTGTTGCAGTTGACCGTGAAGTCCACGGTCATGGACCCGGGCGTCTCCAGGTTGCCGAGATGCGCCTGATCGACGGGCGGCGCCGAAAAGCCGCAGCGCCCGGCCACCTGGCCGGTTACGTCGATGGTCAGGGTCTGGGGATCGCCGACCATGGTCGTGGTCGACGAGGCGGCGGCCGCGCTAGCGCACAGCAACCATGCCGCACCCGCGATCAGGACCGCGCCCCGCCTCATTTTGCCACCCCCAACGGGGCAAGGCGCACGCAAGCTGACGTGTTGGCCCCACCCTTAACAACTTCTTAAGAACAGCGGACTGGATGCTGGCGCATCACCATCTTTGGTGAGAAAGACCGTTCAGCGTGTTGATTCTTAGGTTAACGTGACCATTGAATTCAATTACTCGCCCGCCCCGCGAAAATCTCGTGACAAGAGCCTGGCCTTGCCTAAGCGAAGGCCGCGCCATGTTAGAGTCTATGGTGGACCGATAGATTCGGCGGCGGCCGCTGTATTCGTCAGAAATCTCCACCCCGCCCCTCTCTTCGGCGCTGCACCGGCAGACTTGGTTAACAGCCAGGCGAGTTGACCTAAAAATGGGTAGGCCTGATCAGTCGAGCCGAAAGCAACGCCGGGCCTGGCCCTACGGCAGAAGCGCGGTCAGCAGGCTGATGAAGGCGTTGCGGTTGGTGACGCCAGCCTTGGCGTAGGCGTTCTTCAGATGCGACCTCACGGTCTCCACCGAGAGGTTCAGGTCGGCGGCGATGTCCTGCGGGGTCCGCGCCTGCAACAGCGGACCGACGAGTGACGCCTCGGAGCGGGTCAGCCCGAACAGCCGGCGCAGATCCGGCAAGTTGCGCTCGTGCACGGCTTTGGCGCGCCAGGCCGTGATGCAGAACGAGCGGCCCTCCGCGATGGGCGCGTCCTCAGCCAGCGGCGCAATGGTCGCGAGCACGAGCGGCAGTCCGGAGGTGCTTCTGAAAGTCGCTATGCCTTGCGGCGGCGTCAGCGGATCGGCGAGCTGGCTGAGAAACGCCTGGTCCGGCTTGTTGGAGGCGGACAGCACCCCGGCCCGGCGGAGAATCGCGTCTCCCTCGGCGAGCAGGCTCTCGGCGAAAACATTGGCGGAGAGGATCGCAAGACTTGAGGTGACGAATATCGCGGCAAACGGAAGACTTTGAAACCAGTCCTCGTAAAGGCTTGCACTCATCGAAATGATGATCGGCTTTTGTTTTTGATTTTGCGCCGCTGAAATTACGGTGTCGGCGCGTTCGTGTCTCTAAGAAAAACGGGGGCGGACCGTCAGTCGGTCCGCCCCCGAGCTTGCAGGCAAGTCAGATCAGTTCGGGGTCGCCGTAACCGTCACGGTGCCGGTGTACTGGCCAGCGAGCGGGCGGATGCCTTGGCTGTGGCCGTTGGCGGGAATGGTGTAGCTCAGCAGAGCTTCCGAGTAGGTCAGGGTGCCCGTTTCGAAGGCCGGAATGGAGTTGCTGACGGTGCCGTCAATGGCGCCGTTCGTCGAGGCAACCTTGGTGGCCCCGGCGAAATAGGTCGCCAGAATCTGGTGAGTGCTGTCGCCGGTGACGTTCATGTCCAACGTGGCCGTGAAGGAGCTCGCATCGAACGCCGGCGGGCTTTGCAGCTTCATCGGCGAAACGTCCATCTTGATGGTGCTGGGCGCATTGCACCACACGTTGTCGAACCCGATGGGGGTTGAAAGCGCGAGGTTCAGCTGGCCATCAGTCGTCACCAGGTCCGGGACGGTGATGGACGGCCCGAGCGAGCGGGTGCCGCCGCCGGATTGATTGCCGACGCCGCATTGCTTGCCAACTTGGCCGGTGACAGTGACGTTGGTCGAAGTTTGCGCAAATGCGGGCGTGATCACCGGCGCTGCGATGAGAATGGTGGCCGCACCGAGGGCCAGGGAAGAGAGTTTCATAGTCGTCGTCTCCAAAAAGTGGCCCGTCCGAGGGCGCAGTTGGCGCCGGCGGACGCCGGCATACGGATGGGCCGCAAGACCCGAAAACTGGACCTGGAACCCCCGGGCCCACCTGAAGACGCCCCCCGACAAGGCGGGCGAATTTTGCATTTTGGAGGAGAGTTTCGGGGCCGCCGTAGCGAAACCCCAGTTGCATGATCCGGCCGCCCCTACCGGAACGGTTACGGATCGGCGCCCCCCGCCCATCTCTTAACAATTCGTTAAAAGCAACCGGATTGGGGCGGACGCATCACCCACTTTGGTGAAAACGACAATTTAATCGCGAAAAATCAAGGTTAACGCAGCCGGTGAAGGTAATTACTCGCCCTTCAGGAGAAACCATCCGCCGAGACAGAGTCTTCGAGACTGACCCAAACATAGGTAGCCGCCCCGAATGGTGTTGCAATTCCGTCAACTGGGGCTCTGCGGTTCTCCATGACTCAAAAACAGGTCTGAATGGCGGACGTCACCGCGTAGGCGTCATCGACCACGAAGAGCAGGCGCCAGCGATCGAAGGTGGTGCAGGGATGCGAGACGCCCAGCGCGACCAGGTCGCCCACGGCCAGGGCGTCTTCGGGCCGGACCAGCATGTGGGCGTGCTGGTCGTTGATCGCCGCGATCTCCCAGCCGGGCGGCGCCGCGCCGGGCGTGGTGTCGCGGCCCGGCCGGAAGCGCTTCAGCGGCCGGGGCGCGCCGGCGTCATGGCGAAGTCGCGGCGGCCGGCGCCCAGCATCGCCCGGCCGGCTTCGGGGACTGAGATCACCTGGGCCCAGACTTCCAGGGCGTTCTGGAAACGGCCATCCACGGCGCGGGCCTCGGGCGAACGGTTCAGCACCTCCTCGAACTGGCGCTTATAGAGGCCGGCGTCGTGGGTCAGGTAGCAGCCGCTGCGCACCACGACCGCGGTCGGCCTGGAGAGCCGGGTGGCGGCGAAGCGCGCCGCGACGAGGTCGTAGTAGGAGGCGACGCCGGCGCTCAGCACCACCGCGTCGTCGCCGAACAGGCCTTCGGCGTCGATCGCCGTCGCGGCGGCGACGACGTCATCCAGCAGCGCCGCCACGCGCTCCACGGCCTCGGCGGCCGGCAGGCTCTGGTTCATGCCTTCGAAGGCTTCGAGGCCGGCCAGGCCAAGGCCCGGCCGGCCCGCGCCCACGGCCCGCGCCACGGCGAGCGCCGAGGCTGCGTCGCGGCAGCCGCAGCGGCCGCCCGCGTAGCCGATCTCAACCAAAACTTGCAGCGGCCGGCCGACGCCGATCGCCGAGGCGGCGGCCGCCAGCCGGCGCACGCCCGGAGCATCGAGCCGCTCGCCCTGCGCCGCGGCTGGCGACCGCTCTATCGCGAGGTGCTGCTGGGCGCGCCGCCAGGCGTTGGCGGATGAGCGCTTCAGGAGATCGAGCCGGTGGCGATCGGCGCTGTGGACCGGCTGAAGCAAGCCGGCGCGCGCATCGGCTTCGGCACCGACCTGATCGGCAGCCTCGACCAGCACCAGTGCCTGGAGTTCGAGCTGCGGCGCGAGGTGCTGTCGCCGGCCGAGATCCTGCGCTCGGCCACCAGCGGCAACGCCGCC